>JAFSBN010000115.1 GCA_017437265.1 Clostridia bacterium | reverse complement strand
CTGCGGCGGCGCCTTTGATGGCCTCAGCGGCATGATTGAGCAAAGGATTGGCAAAAAGCAAATGGGCTTTGGCGCCGATCCTAAGACGGAAAAGGGAAAGAACCCCGGCGACGTGCTGCGCCAGATGCGCCCGGAAGATTTGATGAAGTTCGGCCTGATTCCGGAATTCATTGGTCGTTTGCCGGTGACGGTCACGCTGGATGCGCTGGATGAAAATGCGCTGGTAAAAATCCTTACCGAACCCAGGAACGCTTTGGTGAAGCAGTATCAGAAGCTGATGGGGCTGGATGATGTACAGCTGGATTTTGATGAAGATGCCCTGTTTGCCATTGCTTCCAAGGCCATCAATCAAAAGAGCGGCGCCCGCGGACTTCGTGCTATCATTGAAGGGGCACTCTTGGATACCATGTTCGATTTGCCCGGCAAAAAGGATGTGGGCAGCGTGCGGATCACAAAAGGCGTGGTAGAAAACGGCGAAAACCCGGTGCTGACGCTTCGTGAAGTGAAGGCCCCGGCGAAAAAGCCGAAAGCCAAGGCCGCAGAAGCCAATGATGCCCCCAGCGCAAGCTAAAAATATAGAAGGAAAGCAGTCGCATGCTTTCCTTTTTTGTTGCTTCTAAATGCTATCTTTGATACAATAGCAATGGGTGATGAACGTGCACGAACCGGTGATTGCAGAAAAATTGCAGGATGAAATGCTGGAAGAAATGATGGATGCCGCTTTGCAAGAGGGCATCGATATTGAAAATGCCCGGTTTTATGGAGAAGAAACAAGGGAATGCACCGGCAGAATGCTGGAGTTTTCCGGCTGCGTGTTTGAAAAATGCACAATGGGCGATCTGGCCATTGAACGCATGGTGTTTGTGGATTGTTTATTTATCAAATGCGATTTGAGCCGTTTCAACTTCCGGAATTCCACTTTGCAGCGTGTGCGTTTTCAGGAATGCCGCTTAACCGGCGCATCCTTTGACGGTGCCAGCCTGATGAGCGCTGGTTTTACCCAGTGTCAGATGGATTTTTGTAATTTTTCAAATGCAAAAGCGCAGCAGCTGGAAATGCAGCGCTGCGCCATGAAAGAAAATGCATTTGTGGATTTTCGCTGGAAATTCTGGCAGCTGGAAGACTGCAATATGCAGCGCTGCGAATTTTCCAATACATCTTTGAAGGATTTGGATGTGACCAGCTGCACAATCGGCGAGTGGCTGGTGGATATGTACGCCTTGCGTGGGCTGCGTGTCACTCAGGAGCAGGCCATTTCCTTTGCAGCCCTTCTGGGATTGAAAATTACGGATTTGTAAGGCGCCGTCTTACGTCGTCATACATCATTACCGCCGCTGCCACCGCAGCATTCAGCGATTCTGCGCCGCCCATCATGGGGATTTTCAGCCGTAGCGTCGCTTTTTCTTTGATTTCCGGGGCAATACCGGCGCCCTCATTGCCAATAATAATGCAGGTGTTTTCTTTGCAGTTTCGCTCTGCAAAGAAAGCTTCGCCCTGCAGATCCCCGGCAATGATTTCAAATTCATTCATTGCGGATAAGGTGGTGGCAAGATCCTTCGTCGGCGCCACCGGAATGCGGAATATGCTGCCCATGGTGG
>JAFSBN010000114.1 GCA_017437265.1 Clostridia bacterium | reverse complement strand
TTTCATGCGGAAAAAAGTTTGTTCAATCAGTTTTCTCAATCGCAGAACGGGTGCAGGGCCGATGGCCCTGCTGCCGGGGGTACGGGGGCTGCATAAGCCCCCGCTTCATCATTCCTCAAATAAACGCCATGGTTTTGAGCAGGAACACAAACAGGAACGTGGTCAGGATGGAACAGACGCTGGTCATGGCCACAATTTCCGCTGCCAGCTCTCCGTCTCCGCCCATTTGCTGGGCCATGGGGTAGCTGGAAACGGCAGTGGGCGCACCAAAGGAAATCAGCACGCAGGCCAGGGCCACATCCCGGATGCCTATCAGAACAGCCAGCGCCAGAAAAATCAGCGGAGATACGACCAGCTTACCCAGCACACCGATCAGCAGCTGCTTTTTGTGGCTGAATGCGCTCTTGACGGTAATGGCGCCGCCCAGGGTGAAAAGCGCCAGGGGCGTAGCCACCTTGGCCATATCGGAAAGGGTGGTATTCAGGAAGGAAGGCAGCTGCACTTTCAGCATCCAGCAGATATAGCCCAGCACGGTGGAGATGATCAGCGGGTTTTTCAGAATGTTCAGCACAATCTTTTTCAGGCTCACCTTGCCGCCCCCAAAGGCAGAAAGGGCGATCACACTCATCACATTGTACACCGGCACCGTCACTGTCACCATCAGCGCCGCCAGGGACGTATCCTGTCCCGGAAACAGCATGGCCACCAGCGGAATACCAAAGAAGGCATAATTGGCCCGGCCCATGCCCTGGATCAATACCCCCACCTTGGCCCTGTCCTTTTCCACCCGGGGCATAATAACCATCAGCACAAGGAAAAGCACAATCAGCCCAAAGAACACAAACAAAAATTCCTTGCCGCTCACCTGCGTATCATATGGGGTTTTCAAAACGCTCATAAACAGGTTCACCGGCAAAAACAGCTTGAAAATCAGCTGATTGATGCCTTTTACCAGCCCGTCGTTGAGCAGGCCTATCTTCCGGCTCAAAAAGCCTGCGCTCATCAGAAGCAGCAGGGGCAAAACGGTGTTTAACGCAAATAAAAGCTCACTCATATGTTGTTCCTTCTTTCAAAAAAGCGCCTGCAATGAGGCGCTTATTCATTTATTTTATAATCCGTTCAGGTAAAAAAGACCCATTCTCAGCTTCATCACGCCGGTCACCTGCTTTTCACTGACGGGGCCGAAATAGCGGCTGTCCACCGATTCGGGACGGTTATCCCCCAGCACGAACACATGCCCTTCTTCCACAAGGCAGGGGTAGCTGACCGCCACGTTTTCCATCAGCGTTTCCCCCAGCACATACCCGGCCTTTTCTTCCACGCCGTTGATGTACAGCCTGCCGTCCCGGATATCCACTTCATCTCCGGCAACGGCCACCACGCGTTTCACGTAATATTCGCCGCTGGGCAGGGAAAGGGACACAATATCCCCCCGCCGGAGGGAAGGAATGATCCGGGTGTAAAGCACATAATCCCCGTCCATCAGGGTATTGCACATGGAATTGCCGTCCACCCGGGAAAAGCCCAGCACAAAATGGAATACCAGCAATAAAACAGCCGCCAGCAGCGCCAGCGTTTTCAAAAGGCCCATCAACCGCCACTTGCGGCTGTCATACCGATCCGAAAATTTCTTTGCCATGGAACCTACTCTTTCAAATAAACTAATGCGCATCAATTATAGCAAAAAAATAAAACCAGTACAATCCCGTATTCTTTCCCGATAAGTGACAAAAGGTAAAAAATCCTGTATAATCTGTGTATCAGAACTGTGGAGGATAGCCATGCACGAAGAATGTCTCATCTGCGGCGCACCGCTGCTTTACCTGAAGGAAGATAAAGAAATGTCCTGCGCCCTGTGCGGAAAAAAAGAAAAAAGCAAAACTCTGTGCGCCAAAGGCCATTATGTATGCTCCGCCTGCCACATGCAGGGGCTGGACAGCATCATCAGCCTGTGCATGTCGGAAGAAAGCAAAAGCCCCGTTCACATTCTGGAAAAAATGATGAGCCTGCCCTTTTGCCACATGCACGGTCCGGAGCATCACATCATGGTAGGCGCAGCCCTGCTCACCGCCTATCAAAATGCCGGCGGGCAATTGAACCTGGCCGCCTCCCTTTCCGAGCTTTTCTCCCGTGCCCGTCAGGTGCCCGGCGGTGCCTGCGGTTTCTGGGGTGCCTGCGGCGCAGGCATCAGCAGCGGCATGTTCATCTCCATCGTCACCGGTGCCACGCCTCTGGCCGAAAAGCCCTGGGGCCTTGCAAACCAAATGACCGCCGCCTCCCTTGCCGCCATCGGCCAGACCGGCGGCCCCCGCTGCTGCAAGCGCAACAGCTATACCGCCATCCGGGAAGCGGTGAAATTTGCAAAGGAACATCTGGGCATTGAAATGGCATGGCAGGACGTGCGCTGCACCCGATCGGAAATGAACAATCAGTGCATCGGCAGCAGGTGCCCTTTCCAAAGCAATCAATTACTATTCCGGCTCAATCTCCTGCCGGCAATGCCACGTTTCCCCATACCTGCACTTCTATGTAATGATATTTCTTTCGCGCTTCCTGCAGATACCCCTTGATGCCGTCCGGGTATTTCCCGACCTCTTCCATCAGCATAGGCAAGGTCAGCAGTGTAAAATCCCCTTCTCTTGTCAGGGTACTCATGCTGTCTCCCAGGGTGAAGCTGACAATCTCCCCATCCACCTGCTCCAGCGGAATGTGGATTGCCTTCCCCCGGCCAAACCATTCGTGCAGATAATCGCTTTCCTCCAGTACGAAGGAAAGAGGATGCCTGTCTCGCGGCTTTCCCCCCAGCAGGCAGAAGCGTTCATACATCAATGCGTCCGTTTTCATCCGTCCTGGATAATAATTCTCAAAATCGGCAAAGCGATAAAAGGCCGTGGTTTCAGGGTGGCTGTCTGCCAGCTGCCTGGCCAGGGCAAAAGCTTCTTCCCGGGGCAGCCGCATGATATTTTTCAGCGGTTCCGTATCCGGATAATAATAGTATGTAAGAAATATCTGCTGCTCCATCCGTTTCCACTTCCCTTTTTCTTTCATTATACCACCCCTGCCTTATTCAATCAATAAACAGCCCGTCAGATGCCGTGCCGCCCCCCATAATGGCATTGCATCTCTTTTTTGTTTATCAAAACCTCTGTTTTGTGTAAATTTTGTAAACAAATTGGCTTTTTCTCCCGTTTTACCCGTTGACATTGAAATATTGTTGTGCTATACTCTATGATTGCATCAGTATCGGTAAGATGCGTATTTTGTGCCGTCCCAAATCCGGTTCAAAACGGCTCAATGGGGTAGGGGCAGACTGCGCTTTTTTATCGGTATTGGGAGCAATAAAGGGGTGATAGCTTTTATGGTGCACGAGGTTCAAATTGGGAAGCTGCGCAAACGTATGAGCTTCTCGCGCATCGACGAGGTTCTGGATATGCCCAACCTGATCGAAGTGCAGAAAAACAGCTATAAGCGTTTTCTCACCGACGATCTCAAAGAGGTTCTGGCAGATGTTTCCCCCATCACCGATTACAGCGAAAATCTGGTGCTGGAATTCGTCGACTACTCGCTGGACAGCACGCCCAAGAATACAGTTGAGCGTTGCAAAGAAAGAGATCTTACCTACGCCGCTCCCCTGCGGGTGTTTGTACGCCTCAAGAACAGGGAAACCGGCGAAATCAAAGAATCCGAAGTCTTCATGGGCGATTTCCCCCTGATGACTGAACACGGCACCTTCATCATCAACGGCGCTGAACGTGTTATCGTCAGCCAGCTGGTGCGTTCCCCCGGTGCCTATTTCGACATGCAGATCGACAAGGCCGGCAAGCGCCTTTTCTCCTCCCAGATTATCCCCAACCGGGGCGCCTGGCTGGAATATGAAACGGACTCCAACGACGTTTTGTGGGTCCGTATTGACCGTGCCCGCAAGCTGCCCATCACGGTGCTTTTGCGCGCTCTGGGCTACGGTACCGATCAGGAGATCACCGATCTTCTGGGCGACGACGAACGGCTGCTGACCACCATCGCCCGTTCCGATACCACCAAGACCCAGACCCAGGGCCTTCTGGAAGTGTACAAGCGCCAGAAGCCCGGCGAACCCCCCACCGAAGACGGCGCCCGCGCCTTGCTGCGCAGCCTGTTCTTTGATCCCAAGCGCTACGATCTGATGCGCGTGGGCCGCTATAAGTTCAATAAGAAGCTGGGCGTTGCTGCCCGGATTGTGAACCAGGAAGTGGCCGAAGATGTGGTCAGCCCCATCAGCGGCGAAGTGCTGGCGAAAAAGGGCGATGTGATCAGCGAACAGCTGGCCAAGGAAATCCAGAACGCCGGCGTGAATGTTGTCATGCTCCAGTGCGGCGAAGTGGTGCACAAGGTGCTGGGCAACAATTTCGTGGATGCTTCCAATTTCCTGCCCTTCGATCCCAAGGAAGCCGGCATCCTGGAAATGGTGCATATGCCCACCCTGATGAAGGTGATGGAAGGCGTTGCGGAAGAAGACCTCAAGCGGGTCATTTCCGAAAACGTGCACGATCTGGTGCCCAAGCACATCATCATCGACGATATCGTGGCCTCCGTCAGCTACCTGCTGGGCCTGCCCTACGGCGTTGGTGTCACCGACGATATCGACCATCTGGGCAACCGCCGTCTGCGCTCTGTTGGCGAACTGCTGCAAAACCAGGTGCGCATCGGCCTTTCCCGTCTGGAACGCGTGGTCCGCGAACGCATGGCCATTCAGGATTCCAACGACGTAAAGCCCAATGACCTCATCAATATCCGTCCCGTTTCCGCTGCCATCAAGGAGTTCTTCGGCTCCTCCCAGCTGTCCCAGTTCATGGACCAGCCCAACCCCCTGGCTGAATTGACCCATAAGCGTCGTCTTTCCGCCCTGGGCCCCGGCGGTCTGAACCGTGACCGCGCCAGCATGGAAGTGCGCGACGTTCACTATTCCCACTATGCCCGCATCTGCCCCATTGAAACCCCTGAAGGCCCCAACATCGGTCTGATCGGTTCTTTGGCCACCTATGCCCGCATCAACGAATACGGCTTCATCGAAGCCCCCTACCGCTATGTGGATAAGGCTACCGGCAAGGTGACGGACAAGATCGTCTACATGACCGCAGACGAAGAAGACAAATATAAGGTAGGCCAGGCCAAGGAGCCTCTCAACGAAGACGGCACCTTTGTCAATTCCCGCATCATCGTGCGCTGGCGTGAAGACACCATCGAAGTGCCCGCCTCTCAGGTGGACTACATCGACGTTTCCCCCAAGCAGGTTGTGTCCGTTTCCACGGCCATGATCCCCTTCCTGGAAAACGACGACGCCGCCCGTGCCCTGATGGGCTGCAACATGCAGCGTCAGGCCGTGCCGCTCTTGGTGCCCGAAGCTCCCTTCGTTGGTACCGGTATGGAATTCAAGGCCGCTCATGACTCCGGTGTTGTGCTGCTGAGCAAGCATGCCGGTATTGTGGATGCCGTTTCCGCCGACGAAATCGTCATCAAGGACGATCTGGGCGAAAAGCATTCCTACCGTCTCACCAAATTCACCCGCTCCAACCAGGGCACCTGCATCAACCAGCGTCCCCGTGTGTCCCAGGGTGAAAAGGTGGAAATCGGCGATCTGCTGGCCGACGGTCCTTCCACGGAAAACGGCGAAATCGCTCTGGGCCGCAACATGCTCATCGGTTTCATGACCTGGGAAGGCTACAACTACGAAGACGCCGTCCTCATCAGCGAACGGCTGGTGAAGGAAGACAAATACACCTCCATCCATATCGAGGAATATGAATCCGAAGCCCGCGAAACCAAGCTGGGCCCGGAAGAAATCACCCGTGATATCCCCAACGTGGGTGAAGACGCCATCCGCGATCTGGACGAAAACGGCATCATCCGCATCGGCGCCGAAGTGCGCAGCGGTGACATCCTGGTGGGTAAGGTAACCCCCAAAGGCGAAACCGAGCTGACGGCTGAAGAACGCCTGCTGCGTGCCATCTTCGGCGAAAAGGCCCGCGAAGTGCGCGACACTTCCCTGAAGGTGCCCCACGGCGAAGGCGGCATCGTCGTTGATGTGAAAACCTTCAACCGCGAAAACAAGGACGAACTCTCCCCCGGCGTCAACGAAATGGTGCGTGTGTATATCGCCCAGAAGCGTAAGATCTCCGTGGGTGACAAGATGTCCGGCCGCCACGGCAACAAGGGCGTTGTATCCCGCATCATGCGCGAAGAAGATATGCCCTTCCTGCCCGATGGTACTCCCCTGGATATCGTGCTGAGCCCCCTGGGCGTGCCCAGCCGTATGAACATCGGTCAGGTGCTGGAAGTGCACCTTGGCCGTGCCGCCAAGGCCCTTGGCTGGCATGTGGCCACCCCCGTGTTCGACGGCGCATCCAAGGAAGATATCGACAACTGCCTCACCATGGCCGGCCTGCCCGCCGATGGCAAAACCATCCTCTACGACGGCCGCACCGGTGAACCCTTTGAAAATCCCGTCACGGTGGGTTACATGTACTTCCTCAAGCTCCACCATCTGGTGGATGACAAGATGCATGCCCGTTCCACCGGCCCCTACTCCCTGGTCACCCAGCAGCCCCTGGGCGGTAAAGCTCAGTTCGGCGGCCAGCGTTTCGGTGAAATGGAAGTGTGGGCGCTGGAAGCCTACGGCGCAGCGCATACCCTGCAGGAAATCCTCACCGTCAAGTCCGACGATATCGTGGGCCGCGTGAAGACCTACGAAGCCATCGTCAAGGGCGAAAATATCCCCACCCCCGGCATTCCCGAATCCTTCAAGGTGCTCATCAAGGAACTGCAGGCCCTGGCGCTTGACGTTCGCGTGCTGGGCGAAGATCATCAGGAAATCGAAATCCGTGAACTGGACGACGATGATGATGACGATACCGGCGCCACCACCAAGGATATTCCCATGGACGAACCCTTCGTGGATGAAGAAGCCACGGAAGGCGAAATGGGCGATTTCGACGTGGATACCGACATCAGCCTGGACGATGATTTCGATGATTTCGGCATGGATGACATGCTGGACGATATCGGCCTGGATGACGAAGACGATATGGAATAACCCGGGAATAAAGCAACAGTTTCAAATCCCCGGATCGGCCAAAGCGGAGGGAGTTAGAATACATGTTTGAACTGACCAATTTAGATTCCATCCAGATCGGCATGGCCTCTTCCGAGCAGATCCTCGCCTGGAGCTACGGCGAGGTCAGCAAACCGGAGACCATCAACTACCGTACCCTCAAGCCTGAGCGTGACGGTCTTTACTGCGAGCGTATCTTTGGGCCGCAGAAGGACTGGGAATGCGCCTGCGGCAAATATAAGCGCATCAAGTTCAAGGGCAAGGACAAGGTCTGCGACAAGTGCGGCGTGCAGATCACCAAGGCCAAGGTGCGCCGCGAACGCATGGGCCATATCCAGCTGGCGGCTCCTGTAAGCCACATCTGGTATTTCAAGGGCCTTCCTTCCCGCATGGGCATGCTGCTGGACGTTAGCCCCCGTGCCCTGGAAAAAGTGCTCTATTTCGCTTCCTATATCGTGCTCAACGCCGGTATCGAAGCCAACACCAAGGTTTCCAAGAACGAACTGATCTCCGACAGCAAATACCGCGCCATCATGGCCATGCCCGAAGAAGAACGCGGCGAATTCAAGGCCGGCATCGGTGCCGAAGCGGTAAAGATCATGCTGCAGGAGCTGGACCTGGAAGGCCTCAGCCAGAGCCTGAAGAAGGAAATTGCCGAACTCGTTGAAAAAGAACGGGATCGGGACGTGGAAGGCCAGAAGCGCACCCATGCCATCAAGCGGCTGGAAGTGGTGGAAGCTTTCCGTCTGTCCAACAACAAGCCCGAATGGATGATCATGGACGTGGTGCCCGTCATTCCTCCGGATCTGCGCCCCATGGTGCAGCTGGACGGCGGCCGTTTTGCCACCTCCGACCTGAACGACCTCTATCGCCGGGTGATCAACCGGAACAACCGCCTCAAGCGCATGCTGGAATTGGGCACCCCCGATATCATCGTGCGTAACGAAAAGCGCATGCTGCAGGAAGCTGTGGACGCGCTGATTGATAACGGCCGCCGCGGCCGCCCCGTAACTGGCCCCGGCAACCGTCCCCTCAAGAGCCTTTCCGACCTGCTTCGCGGTAAGCAGGGCCGCTTCCGCCAGAACCTGCTGGGTAAGCGCGTGGACTATTCCGGCCGCTCCGTTATCGTGGTTGGCCCCGAACTGAAACTGTATCAGTGCGGCCTGCCCAAGGATATGGCCCTGGAACTGTTCAAGCCCTTCGTGATGGAAAAGCTGGTTTCCCAGAAACTGGCCCATAACGTGAAGAACGCCAAGCGCATGGTGGAAAAGGTGCGCCCCGAAGTGTGGGACATTCTGGAAGGCGTTATCAAGGAACATCCCGTTCTTCTGAACCGTGCTCCCACCCTGCACCGTCTGGGTATTCAGGCCTTTGAACCCGTGCTGGTGGAAGGCAAGGCTATCAAGCTCCATCCCCTGGCCTGTACCGCCTTCAACGCCGACTTTGACGGCGACCAGATGGCTGTGCACGTACCGCTTTCCATGGAAGCCCAGGCCGAAGCCCGCTTCCTGATGCTGTGCGCCAATAACATCATGAAACCTCAGGATGGTATGCCTGTTATCAGCCCCTCTCAGGACATGGTTATCGGCTGCCATTACCTGACCATCAAACGGGAAGACGCCCTGGGCGCCGGCCGTGTATTCTGCTCTCAGGACGAAGCCCTGATGGCTTACCAGTGTAAGCAAATTGCCCTGCAGGCCCCCATCAAAGTGCGCATTGAACGCACCTTCAACGGCGAAACCGCCCGGAAGATCATCGACACCACCCTGGGTCTGCTCATCTTCAACGATGAAATTCCTCAGGATCTGGGCTTCAAGCCCCGTAACTGCCTGGAAGATATGTTCGCCCTGGAAATCGACCATAAGGTCGTGAAGAAGGACCTGGGCGCCATCGTGGAACGCTGCTTCCGCATCCATGGCGAAAGCGAAACCGCACAGGTGCTGGACGCCATCAAGAGCCTGGGCTATCGCTATTCCACCCGCGGTGCCGTTACCGTTTCCGTCAGCGACATCATTGTTCCTTCCGAAAAGAAGCAGTGGCTGAAAGAAACGGACGAACTGGTGGCCACCATCAACAAGAAGTACCGCCGTGGTGAATTGACGGAAGACGAACGCTATCGCCGCGTTACTTCTGCCTGGAACGAAACCACTGCCCGTCTGCGCAGCCGCGTGATGGAAGTGCTGCCCCCCTTCAACCCCATCAGCATGATGACCGGTTCCGGCGCCCGTGGTAGCGCCAGCCAGGTTGCTCAGCTGGCCGGCATGCGCGGCATGATGGCTTCTCCTTCCGGTAAGGCCATCGAAGTGCCTATCCGTGCAAACTTCCGTGAAGGCCTGAACGTGCTTGAATTCTTCATGTCCTCTCACGGTTCCCGTAAATCCCTGGCCGATACCGCTCTGCGTACCGCAGACTCCGGTTACCTCACCCGCCGTCTGGTGGACGTTGCCCAGGAAGTGATCGTTCGCGAAACCGACTGCTTCGAATCCCACGGCGAAATGGTGCGCGGCATCACCGTGCAGCCCATCGGCGAAATTGAACAGATCGACGATCGTATCCGTGGCCGCTTCGCCGCCGAAGATGTGTATCATCCCATCACCGGCGAGCTGATCGTGCATGTGAACGAGCTGATCGACCACGATAAGGCTGCCAAGATCCGGGCTGCCGGCGTGCAGAAGATGAACGTTCGCTCCGTGCTCACCTGCTGCAGCGAAAACGGCGTCTGCGCCCGCTGCTACGGCATGAACATGGCCCACGGCGACGTGGTGGATATCGGTGAAGCCATCGGTATCATCGCTGCCCAGGCCATCGGTGAACCCGGTACCCAGCTCACCATGCGTACCTTCCATACCGGCGGTATCGCATCTGCTGAAGATATCACCCAGGGTCTTCCCCGCGTGGAAGAACTCTTTGAAGCCCGCAAGCCCAAGCATGATGCCGTTCTTGCCGAAATCGCCGGCAAGGTGTCCATCGTGGAAAGCAAGAAGAAGCGGGAAATCGTGGTCACCAACCAGGATGACGAAACCGAAAAGAAGAGCTACCAGATCCGCTACGGCGCCCGCCTGAAGGTTCAGGAAGGCCAGCTGGTGGAAGCCGGCGACTAGCTGACGGAAGTCTCCATCAATCCCCATGACCTGCTGCGGATTCTGGGCGTGAAGGCCGTGCAGGAATACCTGCTGAAGGAAGTTCTGTCCGTGTACTACAGCCAGGGCGTGCGCATTTCCGACAAGCATATCGAAGTAATCGTGCGTCAGATGCTGCGGAAGGTCCGCGTGGAAGACGCCGGCGATACCAACCTGCTGCCCGGCGGTCTGGTGGATATCATCCAGTTTGACCAGGCCAACAAGAAGGCCATCATGGAAGGCGGCCGCACGGCCGTTGCCAAGCGTATCCTGCTTGGTATCACCAAGGCCTCTCTGGCCACCGACAGCTTCCTGTCCGCCGCTTCCTTCCAGGAAACCACCCGCGTGCTCACCGAAGCCGCCATCAAGGGCAAGATTGACCCGCTGATGGGCCTGAAAGAAAACGTGATCATCGGTAAGCTGATTCCTGCCGGTACCGGCCTGAAGCGCTACAAGAATATCGAACTTCAGGAAACCTACTGATTCACAAAATAAAGGCTTCTCCGCAGGAAAAGGGATGGAAAGGAAGAAGTTATCCTTCGCTTTACCCCAAAGAAATACCGAAACAGCAAGCCCGCCAAGGCTTGCTGTTTCTTGTTCTGCGTGATAGAATGAAAGCGATAAACTTGAATTTATGGGGAAAGGATAGCATGAAGATAGGAGTAATACAAGCGTCATCACAAAAAGAAAAGAATAATATCATTTTTGAGAGCGTGACAAAAACGGTGAAACCGCTTGGACATGAAGTGGTTAACTTTGGCGTGTTTGATGATTCGTCACAGCAGTATTCATATATTGAAGTTGCGATCTGCGTTAGTTTGTTGCTTTCAAGCAGGTCTGTTGATTTTGTCGTGACAGGATGTTCGTCCGGTCAGGGAATGATGCTGGCATGTAATAGCTTACCCGGTGTATTATGCGGTTACACTCCCACCCCACAAGATGCTTTTTTATTTGGTAGGATTAATAATGGCAATGCGATATCGTTGCCATTGGGACTTAACTGGGGATGGTTAGGAGAAATTAATCTTCGATGCACATTAAGTGAATTATTCAATGGTCCCTTTGGTGAAGGGTATCCCGTTCATGATGCTGATAGAAAAAGGCGAGATACAAAGCTCTTGAAACAAATGAATGAAATAGTAAAGAAAACATGGGTAGATATTATCGATGACATAGACCGGGAGTTGCTGAAAAAAGCGTTGAGTAATCGCATTGTGTATGACTATATAATGCTGAATAGTGATATCGAGGAAATCAAAAATATGATGCGTACTCATAGATAAATTCCAATTTGTCGAGCGGCCACAGATCCACAGGAGGGCACAGGAGGGCGCAATTATACGCACCATTCCGGTGCATTGCGTTTGGGAACCACATAAGCAAACGGGCATCCGAATGTCGGATGCCCGTTTGTTTGTTGTTGGATCAATGGTTCCTTAAGAAACCTCCCGCCAAGGAGAAGCCTTTTTTGTATTGTCAGCCATTTCCGGCTGCGTTGGAAATATCCTCCATCAGAATTTCACCGGTATGGGCGTCAATGTGAAACAGGCTGTCGCTGTAGCGCCCGTCATCAAATTCGATTTGCAAATCGAAATACCACACATGGGCAGCAATTTCGCCGTCGATCACATGATAATCAAAGGATGCAGGCAGGACATTCAGCCGGGCAAGCTCCTCCTCCGTAAAGAGGGCCGGTGCCTCCTCCATGAACCGGTTCAGGGCAATCTGCTTTGCTTCCTCCATGGGGATATGTTCCCCTTCCACCGGAATGCCCGGCACCCAATAATTATGCACGTCAAACTTCGGATTCATATCCCACCACCAATGCACGGCCTGATGGGCATAGGGCCAAAGGTTGGTGTGTTCACCGTATTCACGGCTCCATTCTTCTATCCGCTGCTCCCTGGTTTCGGCATTGTAATCCAGCGCCTCCAGAGCATCCCAATAGGCATCGGAGAAAAGGGGGCTGCGCCACATTGCCGGCTTTTCGTACACCCGGATGGTTTTGTCCTCCGCAACGCTGGCGTGATCGGCTGCATTCACAAGCGGCTCATACCACGGGCCGTCGTAAATGCCGGCATATTCCGTTTCTCCGGTTTTGCCGTCAATCTGGGCGTAAAGCCGGAATTGCTTGTTCTTCTCCGTGCCCTCCCAGAAGGAGATTTTCCAGTGCATGTTATTGGGGTCATCGCCAAAGTAAATTACATAGGGCTGCAGGCTTTCATCCGCTTTGCAGGCCTTCCGGGCAAGGGCAATGGCATCTTCTTCGGTCATATAGGTGTAATGGTCGCCGGGCATCAGATACCGGGTCTGGGCCACATGGCGAACACCGGGATCGGCGGCCTGTTTCGTATGGTCGCACATGGCAAAGCTGTGATAGAACTGTTCCAGCACTTCCATGTTCCACCCAAGCACGCTGTCCCCGAAATACTGCCGGAAGGAAGCAACCACATCCTCTTCCGTCAGGGCACTGATGTACGGGTTTTCTGCACCGGGCTGATAGCGGCTGACACGGGTTACAAGACCGTTATCCAGCATCACGTAAGCATATTGGGCACCGTTTTTCAAATCCTCATATTCCACGCACCATTGTTTGAAGGTGACGCCGGGGGTGGTGGTATCGATGCCGAAGGTGAGAAAACGGCGGTATTGGGTTTCATCGGTCAAATCGCCATCCAATCCCAGCTTTTCCCGGAACAGGGTGTTTGCCATGTACAGCACCTTTTCCTCGGTGAAATCATCCTCCCCGGGCACAAGGCTGGATACGCTGTCTGCCAGTCCGCATTCCACCAGCATCCTGTTATACCAGTTCTGGTCTTCCAAAGACCAGCTGGCGGGATAAAAGCCCAGTTCCGTTTTCACAAGAGCCCGCATCAGTTCTTCCTTATACTCGCTGCCCCATCTGGCCCAGTGTTCCCGTACATACTGGGGCACGGTAATGCCGTTTTCTTCTGCCAGACGCAGAATTTCCCCCACTTCTTCAGCGGTGAAAGATTCGCTTTCTGTTTTCATGGCCATGGGTGCCACCACTTCTTTAGTGAAATCCTTGCCTCCCAACAGAACCGCAGCCACGGCCCCCGCTGCCAGCAGAATGAGAAGCAGTGCTGCAACCAGCACAGCAGAGAAACGCAAGCGCATCCGGGGAGCGTTCTTTTCTTCCCTGATCTGATGCAATACAGCCATTTTTTGATCGTTTGTCATGTACATGCCGGACAGATTTTGCTCCACGGCGGTTTTGATCACATCCTCACGCATTCCATCTCACTCCTTTCCAGTTCTGTTTTCAGCATTTCTTTGGCCTTTTCCAGCCGGTGATGCACGGTGGATTTGCTGATTCCCAGCACATCCGCCGCTTCTTCCAGGGTCATTTGCTGCCAATAATAGAGCAGCACACACACCCGGTATTTTTCCGGCAGTGCCTTTACTGTGGCATATACCTCCTGCACAACGGGATCCACCGGCTGAATGGGCAGGGGAATTTCGTCTATACTGCGGCGCATATCCACAAAGCGCAGCCACCTGCTTTTCTTATAATCCCGACAGGTATTGACAGCAATGCGGCAAAGCCAGGTTTTTTCACTGCTGCGGCCTTCAAAGGTATCCAGCTTCTTCCACGCCTTTACAAATGTGTCCTGCACGGCATCCTGCGCCAGGGCCGCATCCTTCAGATACAGATAGCACAGCCGCAAAAGGCTGTCGCCGTATTGGTTCATCAGCTGTTCCAGATGCATCTCCTTTTGCGCATCCGGGCTGAAATTCGTGCTCATTTGTATCGCCTCCTTCACCTGTATAGACGATCATTCAACGATATTTTTCCAATTTTCTTTCCCTGTTTTTCAAAAAAGTGCAGCACAGACTGCACTGCATCAAAAAACCGGAGGATTGATCCTCCGGCTTATCATTATTCATCCACCTGAATCTTGTCACGGCCGAACATTTCCACCAGTGCATCCACATGGCTTTCCGCCGTTTGCTGCTTTTGCGGGTCCGGAGCCGGCTGAGCCAGCACCGGCTCAAACCGTGCATTCACGCCGCCGCAGCGGTTCAGCGCATCTTCCACCTGCCGGCGCCTGTCTTCTGTTGCCAGCATGGTAACAAACAGTTCCGATTCCTTGCCGAACACGGCCTGATACACGCCGTCCCGGTAGCCGCCGTACTTGCCCTGATTCAGGGGGGCAAACACCATGGGGGCATTGCGCTTCAAATACTTCAGCGCCTCGTTCCACACATCCTTGGGCGGCTTTGCCCCATCCGGTACAGCCGTTTCCACAATGGGCTGGGCAGCGGGGCGTTCGGAGCGCTTGGGCACCTTCACCTCAAAATCATTTCCCTGGAGCGCAGGGGCGGCCACGCCCCGCTTTTCCAACTCGCTGATTTTCATTTCCAGCTCGCTGATGCGCTCCAGCAGCGCTTCATAATCCCTTTCCTCCGGCTGTTCGCACACACGCAAGGCAAACACTTCCAATACGCTCCTTGCAGAGGCGGCCCACCGGGTATCCGCTTCCGCCCTTGTGCACAAATCCAGCGCCCGCAGCAGCCGCTCATGGGAAAATTTATCCGCCTGAGCCACATAACGCTTGCCATAGGCCCCGCCAAGGCCGGGAATTTTTTCATCCGCACCGCAAAGCCGGGCCGCCATCAAAAGCCTGAGGTGGGCAGAAAGATCCTTCAGAAACACCTGCACATCCCGGCCGTCCATCATGATTTTATCAATCAGCCGCAGGGCCTCGCCGCCCTCTTTTTCGGCCAGTGCATCACAGAACTGGAACAGAAACGCCCTGTCCGCTGCACCCAGCACGCTGCGCACGTTTTCTTCCGTCACCTTTTCGCCGCCGCCCATGCACATATCCAGTATGGACAGGGCATCGCGCATGCCGCCTTCGGCCGCCCGGGCAATCAGCGCCAGGGCGTCTTCTTCCGCATCCACACCGCTTTCCCGGGCCACTTTTTTCAGATGCCCGGCAATCTGACTTTCGGTAAACCGACCGAAATCGTACCGCTGGCAGCGGGAGAGGATAGTGGAAGGCAGCTTCTGGGGTTCGGTGGTGGCCAGAATGAACACCATGTATTCCGGCGGCTCCTCCAGCGTTTTCAAAAGCGCATTGAAGGCCGAATTGGACAGCATATGCACTTCGTCAATGATATATACTTTATATTTGCCGAACTGGGGCGGATAATCCACCTTTTCCAGCAATTCACGAATTTCTTCCACCCGGCTGTTGCTGGCGGCGTCCATTTCATAAACGTCAAAGGAGGTATCGCTTTCGATCATCCGGCAGGAGCCGCATTCGCCGCAGGGATCGCCGTTTTGCGGGTTTTCACAGTTGATGGCCCGGCTCATGATCTTGGCGGCGCTGGTTTTGCCGGTGCCCCGGCTGCCGCAGAAAAGATAGGCATGGGCGATACGCCCCGTGCTCACCTGATTGAGCAGCGTGCGCACGATATGCTCCTGCCCCACCATATCGGAAAATTTCTTGGGCCGCCACACCCGGTACAGCGCCTGATACATGCGTTTCGCTCCTTTTATGTCCTTGATATCCCCATTATGCACGAAAAATACGGTTTGCGCAAGCCTTTTCAAGGCTTGACTGCGCAAAAATGAAGCCGTTCATCATTGCTTCTGGGGGCTGTCATGCGCAGATTTCCAAACACCTTCACCTGCTCAAAGCCTGCTTCTGCCAGCCATTGGCACAATTCTTCTTTCGTATGGGCACGCTGGGTTTGCTGCTCTTCAATCCGGTCAAAAGCACCGTCCGCCCGTTTGCGGAAAATGGACAGGGCCATGTCCACACAGGCCGTCTTTTCATTAAACCGGTTGTGCCAGATATAGGCCACGTCCTCCTCATCGCAGGTGAGGGTATTGTTGCCCAACGTGTTTTTCAGCTTGTATTCCGAAGAAACGTCAAAAATCAGCGCACCGCCGCTTTTCAGCCCATCAAAGGCCGCCCGGAAAAACTGCTTCACTTTCTCCGGCTCGGCCAGATAATTCACCCCATCGCAGGTGGCCAGAATGCACTCCGTTTTCCGGGGCAGCTGCAATTGGCACATATCCTGCCGGATGAAGGGGATCATCAACCCCTCATTGCGTGCCCGTTCCATGGCCTTTTGAATCATTTCTTCCGAAACATCCACGCCCGTCATCTGGTAGCCCATTTTCCGAAGGGGCAGGGTGATGCTGCCGGTGCCGCAGGCGCATTCCACACACCGGGCCCCTTTTTTCACCCGGCACAGTTGCATAAGCTGATCGTAATGCGCCGCCCAGGCCTTGTAATCCACCTGTTCCATCAGCGCATCATACACCCCGGCAAAGGCTGCGTACATTTTTCTCACATATCCTTTCTCTTCTTCTGTTTCCGGGCACCCACCATGCCGCCGATTTTTCCGCTTTCGGCAGTGCTCAGCCCGGCCCAGCCCACCTGCATCAGTTTATCCAGCAGCCCCAATTCCCGGGCTACCTGGTATTTCAGCTTCTCTTCCTCCGTCAAGGGCTTCATATTTCCTCCGCATACATCAGGGGCGACCCGTTTTTGCCAGGCCGCCCGTATTTGCGGTATTCTTTCCAAACCGCTGTATGCATTTTTACCGGAAAAGCGTTCCCTTATTCAGACAGGGTTTCGCTTTGCTGTTCTTCTTCCTCTTCGTCGTCATCATCCGCATTGGAAGACAATCCACGGTTCACCTGCACGCCTTCCATGTGCACATTGATGTATTTATCAAACACACCGTTGGTATAGCTGGCGTACACAAAGCGGGTGAAGCAAAAACCGATGATGACATAATAGCAAGCCAGAATCAGAAGGGCCAGCAGGGAATTGGTCATCAAAAGGGCAATGATGGCGATGGCCGCCGGGATCAGGGTAATCAGCCGGATACCAATCGTCTGGGGCAGACGGGCAATGGCCAGCATGATGCCGTTTTTGATCAGCCCCATTGTTTTAATTTCATACTGCACAATGATGGGATACATGAACACCAGGCTCAGCATCCACACAATCGACATGGTAACCACCAGCATCTGGGGAATCATGAAGAAAATACCCTGGGTGTTGGCCAGATCGCCGTAGAAATTCCAGCTGGTGTAAATGATGATGGGAATGAGGGAGGTGATGCCGGAAATGACCAGGCTCTGCTTCCAGTTGGCTTTCAGAGCATCCTTAAAATCGCTCCAGGCAAAGGCATGCTCGTCCCGGGCCCAGTTACGGGTCACATAGGCAAGGCCGGCCTGCACAGGACCGGTGATCAGGATGCAGGGAATGCACCACAGGCATGCCCCGGCAATGCATTCTTTCAGAATTTGCCCCAGGAACTGAACAGGATCCATTCCTGCCAGAATTTCTTCCATCTTGGCAATGGATTCCATGGTCATGGATTCCGCCAGCTGACCGGTGGCCAGATACTGATTGTACATTTCCACAATGTTCATCCAATTGAACAGATGGTTCACATAATACCCGATCACAAAAATCAGGGGCAGCCATGCGGCAAACACCGTCAAATTCAGCCGGCACAGCCCGGACAGGCGCGTCCGCAGCATATCCCAAAACAGCTGCCAGCGGTTCTGGGGCAGATCGTCTTTTTTGAAATCGCCTTTGCCGCTTTTGCCGTAATAGTAATTATTCGCCCATTTTCCAAACATTTGCTTTTTCCAGCCTTTCTCAAGGGAATATCCAGTTCAGTATACCACATTCCTCCGGAAAATGAAACAGGAAAAAAATCACCCGTTTTCGTTCCCGTCAAAAGGGATCAGGAAGCTGAAAGTGCTGCCCTTTCCCGGTTCGCTTTCCACATCAATGGCAACGCCCATTTTTTTGAAAATTTCCCGGGCAATGGAAAGCCCCAGCCCGCTGCCCTTGGAGGTGCGCCCGGCCTCTGCCTGATGAAAGCGTTCAAAGGCCATTTTTTGCGTTTCTTCATCCATACCGATGCCGGTGTCCTTCACGAAAAAGCGCACCCCTTCCCCTTCTCGGAAAACACCCAGCGTAACCGTACCACCGCTTTGGGTAAATTTCCGGGCGTTGTCCAGGAAGATGGTCAGCACTTGGGACAGCCTGTCCTCATTGCTGCGGATCAAAGGCAATTCGTCCTCCGGCATATCGCACAGGAACTGAATTCCCTTTTTTTCAAACAGGCTGCGGTTCAGATCATGGGTTTCCCACACCAGCGCCGCCGGATCCACATTTTCCGTTTCAAAGGCCGCCGGATTGGACTGCAGGGAAGAAAGCTCCAGCAAATCGTTCACCAGCCGGGACAGCCGGGTGGCCTCGCTGGTGATGATGTTATAGTAGCGCTGTTTATCTTCTTCCTCCGTCACCATGCCGTCCCGAAGGCCTTCGCCCAGGCCCCGGATGGAGGAAAGCGGTGTGCGCAGCTCGTGGGAAATATTGGCCACATAGTCCCGCCGGGTACGCTCCAGCCTTTCTTCCTTTGTCACGTCCCGAATCAGGGCTACCTTGCCCCTATTCTTTTCCCCTTCCTTCTCCGGCAGCAGGCTGATGGCATAGTAGAGCACCTGGCTGCCCTTGAGAATGCGGCCCTCCGTTTCTTCGCCCTGCAAGGCTTCGGTCAGGGCGGCCATTTCTGCCGTTTCTTCCCCCAGCATCTCCCTGGCAGCCGTATTGACATGCAAAAACCGGCCATTTTCATCCACAGCCACTACGCCTTCCTGCAGGCCCTCCAGCACCAGGTTCATATTCTCTTTTTCGTATTTCAGTTCCCGGATGGTGCTGGCAATGGTGGCGCTCATGTGATTGAACGCCCGGGCTATTTCCTTAATTTCCTGGCCCGGCATATCCTCCGGCACCTCTACCGCATCCCCTTCAATCAGGCGGCTGGCAGTTTCCGTGATCATGCGGGCCGGGCGGCTCACTTTTTTCGCAAAGAAGGTGCTCAAAAGCAAAATCAGGCACAAAACGCATGCCAGCGAAAGCAGCAGCCTGCCCCGGAAGGACATTTCCGTGCCGTTGGTCAGCCGTGTGGTACGGCCGGCAAACACAAAGCCCTCTTCCGTCCTGCTGCCCACCACCATGGCAAGCCTTCCGTTCACGCCGCTGCGGATCAGGGTGCCATCCTCATCCACAATGGCGTTTTGCAGCGTTTGGGCGGATGCCTGGGCCAGGTAGGGCACCGCTTCCTCCGTGTAGGCCAGCGCCTTGCCCTCCTTATCCATCAGCAGGTAAAACACTCCGTCCGGGTTTAATTCCGGGTTCAGAATCTGGTTCATCTCTTCCCGGGGCAATTCACCCCGGCTGTAATCCCTCAGCAAATAGGATGCACTTTGTACATTGTTTTTCAGTGCGGCAAATTCTGCATCCCTTGTGGCCTGAGAAAAGAAATAGGCGCTCATGCCAAAGGAAAACACGCTGATCAGCAAAATACAAATGATCAGCAGCAGCACAAACCTTGTCAGATAGGACGACCATTTAGGCATCCTCCCGCACCTCCACCTTGTACCCTACGCCGTACACGGATTTGAGCAGTACGTCCGTATCCTCCGGCAGTTTCTTGCGGATGCGTTTGATGCTGGTGTCCACCACCCTGGAATCCCCGTTAAAATCAAAACCCCAGATATTATCCAGCAGCTGTTCCCTTGTAAACACCTGCCGGGGATGGGACGCCATCAGATGCAGAATTTCCACTTCCTTTGGGGAAAGCAGCATCTTTTCCCCCTTCACCGTCACTTCGTAGCATTTCAGGTCAATAGCGGTATTGCCGATGGTGAGCAGGTTCTTTTCCGGCTCCGACTGCATCTGGTTCAGCCTGCGGAAGATCACCTGAATGCGGCTCACCACTTCCCGGGGAGAGAAGGGTTTCACCATATAGTCATCCGCCCCCAGGGCAAAGCCCAGCAGCTTGTCCACCTCTTCCCCCTTGGCCGTCAGCATAATGATGGGTACCATGGATTTTGCCCGGATATCGGCGCATACCTGGGTGCCGCTTCTGCCCGGCATCATGATGTCCAATATCACCAGGTCCGGCCGCATCCGGGTGAATGCCTCCATCACGTCATCCCCCCGGAACACGGAATACACTTCATAATCCTCCCGTGTCAGGTATACCCGCAGCGATTCATGAATGCCAATCTCGTCATCAGCGATCAAAATCAGTTTCTTTTTGTTCATGCTCTTTGCCCCTTTATCGAAAAAATGGTATTGTTTCTGCTTGCAGCCTTATTATACCAGTTTCCCATTTTCCGGGCAAGCCATGCCACAATCCCGTCCATATTTCAACACTTTTGCAAACAAAAAAGCCCGGATTTCTCCGGGCAAAATATTATTTCAGCGGAATCACCACTTTTTCCGTAAATTCCTGCCTCAGCCGCTGCATATCCGCATCATCGGTTTCCGAGGCATCGGGAAAGGAAAAGCCAAGGGCATCCGGCAGGGTTTTCATGCCGCCCCAGGAAGTTTCAATCACCAGGTAATTTTCGCCGCCGGCTTCTTCCCGATACCCCTTCCATCCTTCGCCTTCCATATCCATATAATCGATGGGTTCGCCGTTTGCATTGCACAGCCAGGCCGCACCATAGCAATCCATCAGTGCATTCTTTGCTTTCTGTGTATTCTCTTTGGGGTAAATGCGAATTTCAATCAGCGTGGAAAGGGGCGTGATCGCCACTTTTTCAAAATGCACAGTGCCGTTTTCCAACGGAATATCTTCCAGTTCAGGCTCAATCCGGCTTTCTTTGGCCGCATCGGCATCCAGAGTAAAGGAAAGAGTGATTCTTTCCGTTACCTGCATCTGCCCGGCCCTGTTTGTTACATTGCTGAACGCAGGCCTCTCCCCATAGCCCGGCCCGGCATAGAAGGGGGCCAATTCGCTGTATTCCGCTCTGTCCAGCAGAAAATGTCCGCTTACGTTCACCGGCGTATATCCTTCCTGCAGCCAATAGCCGGCTTCCATGGTGAACACATCCGCCACTTTCAGCCCGGATTGCTCTATGGCCCCTTTCCGGTCTTCATAATCCCTTCGCCATTCCGCATCCGGGATCACCGCTTCCATGTCGTACCACATCCACGGGTCCACCACCACCATCTCTTTCACCGGACGGCTCACCACAAAGGTGGCTTCCCCCTGGACAATTCCCGTGTAATCCTCCTCCAAAACGCCGCTGAGCATGCCCCCGGAAATGGGGTTTCGCACTACCGGCGCCACATCCACTGTGAACACATCCGGCAGCCATTGCTCCTGAAAACTCTGGAAATTGATGGGCACCCATTTGCCGTTCAGGGTGACGGTATCCAGTGTTACAAGGGCAATTTCTCCCGGCATCTTGTTTTCTGCCGTAAAGGAAAGCGCCAGCCGATCACCGTCGAAGATAGCACCAGTCAGGTCAATTTGAATGTTATCTCCGAAGGCTTCAGCCGTTACTGTCTGCACGCTGCCCTTCAAATCCTCGGAAGCCTTTTCTTCGCTTCCCACCAGGTATTCCAAAATGCCCGTCTGGGTGGCGGCATAGGCCATGCCCGTCAGCCCCAGCAGGAGAGCCAATACAATGGCCAGCGTGGCCACAGGCCGTTTTGCTTTGTTCAGGTTCATGTTCTTTTCCTCCAATGCTTTTTCCAGCCGCAAATGCACCGCAGCCGGAACAGAAGGAAAGGCGTTCTCAAAATGGAATTCATTCATGTTTCTTCCTCCTCCAGCAGCCTGCGCAGCTTTTTCAGTCCTTCCCGGATGCGGCCCTTCACCGTGGTTTGCGGCAGGCGCAGCATCCGGGCAATGTCCGGCACGGAAAGGCCGTTCATATGATGGAGCAGGATGGGCAAGCGGAATTTTTCCGGCAGTTTCTGTAAGGCCATCTGCAAATCCACATCCCGGGGCGGTTCGGCGGCGGCGTTTAACGCTTCCTCCACAGGCAATTCCCCTTTGCGGCGCAGATATCCCCTTTGCATATCCCGGCAGGCGTTCAAAAGAATCCGCATCAGCCAGGGTTCAAACCGCGCTTCCTCCCGCAGGGAAGAAAGCCGCCGCCAGGCCGCAAACACGGTGTTCTGGATGGCATCAGCGCAGTCGTGATCGCTGCGCAGCATGGAGCGGGCCATGCGGTACATCTTCCCCTCCATCTGCCGCACCCGGCTGTCAAATTCCTGTTCCGTCATTGGTTTGTTCCTTTCCTTGGAAAAATGCATTCTTCACCCTATAAGACGCAGCATACACCCGTTTCGATCAATTTTTCAACAAAAAAACAGCCCGGATTGCTCCGGGCCGCTATTCAGGATCAAAACAACGGAATCTGCTCTTTATTTTTTTCATCCCATACATACCACGCGCCATCCCGATACCAATAAAGATCAAAAGCATAATAATGCCGGGTTTCTTCCTGTTCCAGTTGCTTGCCGGCTGCATCATAGGTCACATGAGCAATGGCAGGATCGCCAATGGAATTGACGAACATATGCACACGATCTGTCTTCCCGTCCGATGCAAGGGTCACCGTTGCATTTTGAATATCCAGCCATTCCTCATAACGAATTTCTCCTTCACCGCTGATCCAAAGAAGCCGATATTTTTCGGGATTCAGTTTTCCGTATGCCACCGCCATCACGATCCCGTCTTTCTGTGCAAGAAAAGAACATCCCCGTAAATGACACACCTGATCGGCATCACCAATAAGCATTGAAAACACATGTTCATTTTCCTTTGTTACGGCAGAAAGATACGCTCTCCACCGGCCGTTTTCGTTTTTCGTGTACAAAAACCAATCCTTTTCTCCTGCAGGCATTGCATGATACAGTCCACCGATATCCCGGTTTTCCGGAACGGCTGTGCTATAAAGCATTTCGCTGGCCTCATTGATTTTGACAATGTTTCTTTCTGCTGCTCCAAGGGCAGCAAAACCATCCCCCAGGTCATAGACAGGGCCGCTGAGAGGAATATGACTTCTCTCGGCAAACTCAGCCGTTTGCGCCAAAACGGCATGGGGAAAAACGTATGTCAGCACAATCAATGCCAGAATAAACACAAAGCACCTTTTCATTCGTACACTCCTCTCCGTTTTCTGGTATACACATAGAACGGTCGAAACCTTCCGCTCCTTGCCAAAAACGGCAGGATTTACAATTGTAAACAAAAAACAACCCGGATCTCTCCGGGCCATCTTAACCCTGGGGTAGGATGAAGGGGCCGCTGCCCCTTCATATGTAATCCGCAGGGGCGGCTTTGCCGCCCCGAGGAGCGCCCGTGGCGCTTCCTCTATCCATTTCTGCCCGAAAAAATAGGGTTTCCGGCTTTAAGCCGAAAACCCATTTTTTCAAGAAATGGATGCTTCGAATGAAAGACTGCTTCAGCCGGCTTTCATTCGCCTGCATTAGTCCACCGTGTAGGGCAGCAGCGCGATGGCACGGGCGCGCTTGATGGCTTCGCTCAGCTGACGCTGATGCTTGGCGCAATTGCCGGTCATACGGCGGGGCAGGATCTTGCCGCGTTCGTTGATGGAACGACGAAGACGGTTGACATCCTTATAGTCGATGTATTCGATCTTGTTCACGCAGAAATCGCACACCTTCCGGCGCGGACGCTTTCCACGGGGACGCGGACGCTTTTCGCCACGATCTTCAGACATGTTTGTTTCCTCCTTCTTTGAGATTTCCGCTGGGAATTAGAAAGGCAATTCTTCTTCATCCACCTGCACAAAGCCGCCGCCCTGAGGCGCAGCACCAAAGCCCTGATTAGCCCGGGGTGCAGGAGCAGGGGTGTAGGCAGGCGCTTCGCCGCCTTCACCGCGGGGAGAGAGAAATTCCACGTCATCCGCATTCACTTCCAGGCTGGCACGGGCCTGACCATCATTGCCAACGTAAGCGCTGGCGCTGACGGTGCCCACCACGGCCACTTTCCGGCCCTTGGCCAGATACCGGGAGCAGTTTTCACCCAGCTGACGCCATGCACTGATACGGAAGAAATCCGCTTCAGGCTGACCGGCTTCGGCACTGCCGAAACGACGGCGGTTCACAGCGATGGTGAAGGAACACACGGATACGCCCGACTGCGTGGTACGCATTTCGGGGTCGCGGGTGAGATTGCCAATCAGAAATACCTTGTTCATACGCTTTCCTCCCGATTATTCAGCGGCAGGGGTTTCCACCACTGCTTCAGCAGCGGGGGCAGCGGGGGCAGTGCGCACGGGGCGCGGCTTCACGCTAGCCTTTTTCTCCAGCAGCCGGATCACCTGGTAGCGAATGATGCTGTCGGAAATCTGAAGGTTACGTTCGAGCTCCTTGGGCAGCTCGGATTCAGCCTGGAAGTTCACCAGCACATAATAGCCTTCGGTCTTATAATCGATGGCATAGGCCAGGCGACGCTTGCCCCACTCTTCCACCTTGTCAACGCTGCCACCATTGTTGGTGATCAGGGCGTTGTACTTGGCGATGAGCTCCTTGCGGGCTTCTTCTTCCACGGCGGGATCGATGATGTACACCACTTCATACTTGTTCATTCTTTTCACCTCCTCATGGACGTATGGCATCCTGTCCTTTGCAGGATGCAAGGATGTGCCAAGAATGTATTATACAGGACTGTTTCCGAAATTGCAAGCTTTTTTTCTCATTTTTCTGCCCCATTTCCCGCACTTTTGCCCATTCGTACCGGAAATTTTGCTGCAAAGGACAAAGCAGGGGACTGCTCGTCCCCTGAACCCCTACGGCAGGGAGATCCTCCCTGCACCCAGTAGGCGAAGTAGTAATACGTACGCACAAACTTTTTCCGCCCGGAAGGGTAAAAGACGGCAGAAAACGGAAAGAACAAAGGAATCTGTTTGCTAACGGATATCATCGGTGGAAACGAATGAAACAAGCCCCTCGGGCGCACTGAAAACGGGAAACCGCCGGGAGAGAAAGCTTGCTTTCTCTCCCGGCGGTTTCACGTTTTCCCCGGATGCAAAGCATCCGGCCGGCGGCTGCAAGCCGCCCAGCCCGTGGGGATAACGGCACCTCATCTACTCCGCAATTTTCCGGTTGTTCCTTTATAAACACTTTTCTGCATGCCACCGTTCCGGCGGCACATTATTCGCAGACCCAGTCACCCACATCCGCAGGAAGGGTCAAGGGATGAAATCCCTTGTGGGGTGCAGGGGTGAAACCCCGCATCGTCTCCCAGCGCCCCGAAATTTGCCGCAAACCCTTGCAAGAAAACCTTTGTTCTATTATAATATATGCTGTGTGAATATGGGCGTTTATAACGCCGGTTAGGAGATAAAACGCTATGGACAAGAAAATGACGGCTCTTATTATCATGGACGGTTTCGGCATCAACCCCGCCACCGAAGGCAATGCCATTTACACTGCCGGCACCCCCGAATTGGATAAACTGATGCAGAAATTCCCCACCTGCCAGCTGGGCGCCAGCGGCATGGACGTGGGCCTGCCGGACGGCCAGATGGGCAACAGCGAAGTGGGCCATCTGAACATCGGCGCCGGCCGCATCGTGTATCAGGAACTCACCCGCATCACCAAGGACATTCAGGACGGCACCTTCTTTGAAAAGGAACCCCTCATCTGGGCCATGGATGCCGTGAAGGAAAACGGCGGCAATCTGCACCTGATGGGCCTGCTTTCCGACGGCGGCGTGCACAGCCACAACACCCACCTGTATGCCCTGGTGGAAATGGCCAAGCAGCGTGGCCTGAAGAATGTATTCATCCATTGCCTGCTGGACGGCCGTGACGTGCCCCCCACCTCCGCCGCCGAATATATGAAGCAGCTGGTGGAAAAGCTGCAGGAAATCGGCGTGGGCCGTGTCGCCTCCATCCAGGGCCGCTTCTGGGGCATGGACCGCGACAACATCTGGGAACGCGTGGAAAAAGGCTACAATGCCATCGTGCTGGGCGAAGGCGTGGAAGAAACCTGCCCCGTGCAGGCCGTGCTCAACAGCTATGAAAACGGCAAGACCGACGAATTCATGCTGCCCACCGTGATCGTGAAAGACGGCAAGGCCATCTGCAACGTCAATGAAAACGACTCTGTTATCTTCTTCAATTTCCGGCCCGACCGTGCCCGTCAGCTGACCCGCACCTTCATCATGCCCGATTTCAACGGCTTCGAACGCAAGAAGGGCTTCATTCCCGTGCAGTTCGTTTCCATGACCCAGTATGACGCCACCTTCACGGGCCTCAAGGTTGTCAATCCCCCCGCTTCCATGGACAACACTCTGGGCCAGTACCTGGCTTCTTTGAACCTGACTCAGGCTCATATTGCCGAAACCCAGAAGTATGCCCACGTCACCTTCTTCTTCAACGGCGGCGTGGAAGCCCCCAATCCGCTGGAAGATCGTTTCCTCATCGACAGTCCCAAGATTGCCACCTTCGACATGAAGCCCGAAATGAGTGCCCCCGAAGTGACCGAAAAGGCGCTGGAGCTCATCGACAGCGGCAAATATGACGTGATGATCCTCAACTTTGCCAACTGCGATATGGTGGGCCACACCGGAGTGATGGACGCCGCCGTGACCGCCGTAAAGGAAGTGGACAAGGATGTGGGCATTCTGGTGAACCGCATTCTGGAAAAGGGCGGCCGTGCCTTTGTCACCGCCGACCATGGTAATGCCGACCAGATGGTAGACCCCGTTACCGGCGAAGTGTTTACCGCCCATACCACCAACCCCGTGCCCTTCATTGCCTGTGATCCTGCCCTGATTGGCAAGGCCCTGCGTGACGGCGGCCGTCTGGCCGATATCGCCCCCACAATGCTGGACAGCATGGGCCTTGAAATTCCCGCCGAAATGACCGGCAAGAGCCTGATTGTGAAATGATCTATTCTTATTGTAAACACTGCAAGGCAGAGTCCCCCGGAGATACCTGCCAAACCTGCGGTAAGCGGGCTTCCGCCGCCGCCCAGCGCAATGTGTGGAGTGCTTCCTTCCTGCCCCTGACAGACAGCCGGACATGGAAGGGCATTCTGCTGACGCTGGTGCTGGCATGCGTGCTGTGCTTCCTTTTGCTCATCGGGCTGGATGCACTGCTGCTGGGCCCCTCCGGGGCTTCCCGGGTGCTGCAGGGCAATCTGCCTGCGCTTATCTTTTCCATCCTGCCCCTGGGCCTGCTGATTGCATTCCTGTTTCTGTATCTGCAGGGCAGGGAAACCTTGGTCTTTGTACTGGATCCCCGGGGCGCCCATCTGCAAACCTGGCATGAGCCTTCCAGAAAGAAAAGCTGGGCCCGGCTGCAGACGGCGGACGCCTCCCGGGATGTGCCCAATCCCGCCGGCAGCATGATGCACCTGTCTCAGGAGCGGCATATGCTCTGGCAGGATGTGCAATCGGTGCAATACAAGCCCCACCAGTCCCTGATCCTTTTGTACCACACACCCCACTGTGCCCCCATGGTGCTGCGGCTGCCTCAGGCAGAATACGAAATGGCCGCCGCCTATGTGAGCAAGCACTGCAAAGGCAAATGATAAAGGAGGATGTTATCATGGCCATCACCCTTCATGAAATTGCAAAGCTTCTGGATCACTCCACCCTGCAGCCCTTCCTGACAGAAGAAGACATCATCAAAGGCTGCGATATCGCCCTTGAGTACAACACCGCCACTGTCTGCGCCCGTCCCGGGGATATGCCTCTGGTGGTGAAGCGCCTTGCCGGCAGCAGTGTGCTGCCCTGCACGGTGATCGGTTTCCCCCACGGTGCCCATCACATGGACGTAAAGTGCTTTGAAGCCCAGCGCGCCCTGGATGACGGCTGCCGTGAACTGGACATGGTGCTCAACATCGGCAAAATGCTCCATGGTGATGAAGCCTATGTGGAAGAAGAAATCCGCAGGCTTGCGGAATTGGCCCATCACCGGGACGCCATTTTGAAGGTGATCCTGGAAACCTGCTACCTGAACGACGAACAAAAGCGCATTGCCTGCCGTCTGTCCGAAGCTGCCGGGGCCGATTTCGTGAAAACCTCCACCGGCTACGGCTCTGCTGGGGCTACCATCAGCGATGTACAGCTGATGCGGGAAACGGTGTCCGAAAAGGTACGGGTAAAGGCTTCCGGCGGCATCCGCACGCTGGATATGGTGCTCAGCTGCCGCAAGGCGGGTGCTGTGCGCTGCGGCGTTTCCGCCACGGCCAAGATCATGGCAGAAGCCAAAGAACGCCTGGAAAAAGGAATCCTGACAGAAGAGCCCCTCCGTGCAGTGGAAAACACTGCCGGCGGCGCCTACTGATTGATTTTTCCAGAGTAACAAACACATGAAAAAACTGCTTGCTGTTCTTTTGCCGGCGGCGCTTTTCATCCCCTGCGCCCCGGCAGAAGATGTGTACCATCTGCCGGTGGATTTTTCCGCCGGGCCCGCTGAAATATGTGTTTGTGGAGGCTCAGGGCCGCAATGATGAAAGCATCGGCGTCACCACCGACCAGATGGCCGTTTTCATGAAGGAACTGGGCGTCAAGGAAGCCTACTGCCTGGACGGCGAAAATTCCTGCGTGATGACCTTCAACAGCAAATATTACGACTCCAACTACGCCGGCTCCAAACGGGAACAGAGCGATATCATCTGCATGGTCAGCGCCGTGCCGGAAGACACCTGGCAATAATCATTCCAGACGGTGTGTTTGCAAACACGCCGTCTTTTCTTACACCAAGAAGGCAATCTGCAAATAAAAAATATGGCTTGTGTCTGTTGGCCGCTCTGATGGCCTTTGCGGCCGCATATGCCGTACTGTTTTTGTGCACCCACGGCTCCATGCTGCCGGAAATGCGGACGGAATACTATGAACAGAAGGCAAAAGCGGAAGCAGATTCTGCCACCGGCGCCGAAGCGGAACTGATGGCCCTGCCGGCCGTCCTTGCTCTGGTAAAGAAAAACCGCCGCATCCCCCTGCTCATTGCCACCGCCCTGCTGGCCGGCTGTGTGATCGGGCTGGAATTCATGCTGGACCGTTCCAATATCAACGACTGGCTTTTGTACATTGTATACATTTTGTGCATAGCAGGCTACATTTTTGTTGGCCTGAAATGGGCAAACAGGGCTTGCGAACAGGCAGAAAATAACGTATAATATCACTATCAACAAGGTATATATTTTTGAGGGAGGGTATATCCTATGGGCTATATGGAAGAATACAAAAAATGGCTGGACCTTTTTTCTGCCGATGAAGAAACCATCGCTGAGCTGAAATCCATCGAAAACGATGAAAAAGAAATTGAAGATCGTTTTTATACCAATCTGGCCTTTGGCACCGGCGGCCTGCGCGGCGTGCTGGGCATGGGCACCAATCGCATGAACGTATATAACGTGCGCCGCGCCACCATGGGCCTGGCCCGCTATATCAAGGCCCACGGCACCGAAAGCAAGGGCGTTGTGGTGGCCTATGACAGCCGCATCAAGAGCGACCTGTTCGCCAAGGAAACGGCCCTCACCCTGGCCGCCGCCGGTATCAAGGCTTACCTGTTCGAATCCCTGCGTCCCGTGCCGATCCTGTCCTATTCCGTGCGTCACCTGGGCACCGCTGCCGGCGTAATCGTCACCGCCAGCCACAATCCGCCCCAGTACAACGGCTATAAGGTCTACGGCGAAGACGGCGCCCAGATCGGCCCTGACGTTGCCGACGAAATCATTGCCGGCATCAACGCCCTCAGCTACGAAGAATGCGTGCCCATGGCAGAAGAAGAAGCCAAGGAAAAGGGCCTGCTTCAGATCATCGGTAACAAGGAAGTGGACGACGATTACATCGAAATGGTGAAAACCCTTTCCCTGCGGCCCGAGCTGCTGGAAAAACGGGGCGCTGACCTGAACATCGTCTACACCCCCCTCCATGGCTCCGGCAACGTGCCGGTGCGCCGCCTGCTAAAAGAGCTGGGCATCACCAAGGTCACCGTGGTCAAGGAACAGGAAGCCCCCGACGGCCGCTTCCCCACCGTCACCGCCCCCAACCCCGAAGACCCCGCCGCTTTCAAGCTGGCCATCCCGCTGGCTGAAGAAGTGGGCGCCACCACCGTCTTCGGCACCGACCCGGACTGCGACCGTCTGGGCTGCGCTGTGAAGGATAAGGACGGCATCTGGCGTACCCTCACCGGCAACCAGATCGCCTGCCTGATGCTCAGCCACATTCTGGAAAGCCGCAAGGCAAACGGCACCCTGCCTGTCAATGCTGCCGCCGTAAAGTCCGTTGTGTCTACCAATCTGGCCAAGGCCATCTGCGACGATTACGGCATCCCGATCTTTGACGTGCTCACCGGCTTCAAGTTCATCGGCGAAAAGATCCAGCAGTTCGAAGAAAAAGGCGATCACACCTTCGTTTTCGGCTTCGAAGAAAGCTTCGGCTACCTCTCCGGCACCCAGGTGCGCGACAAGGACGGCGTCAATGCCTCCCTGCTGCTTTGCGAAACCACCTGCGCCTGCATGGACCGCGGCGAAACCCTCTACGACGCCCTGCAGAAGCTGTACCAGAAGTACGGCTACTACAAGGAAACCGGTGTTTCCGTGGTGCTGCCCGGCAAGGACGGCGTGGAAAAGATGAAGGGCATCATGGATAACCTGCGCAACAATCCCCCTGCTGAACTGGCCGGCCTGAAGGTTACCGGCATCCGGGACTTCGGCCGTTCCGTGCGCATTGCCGACGGCAAGGAAGAAAAGCTGGATTATCCCAAGTCCAACGTGCTCTACTTCGAACTGGAGAATAACAACTGGCTGTGCATCCGTCCCAGCGGCACCGAGCCCAAGATTAAGCTCTATGTTGCCACCAAGGAGGATACCCAGGAAGCCACCGATGCCCTGAACGCCAAGCTTTCCGAAGCGGCCCAGGCCATCATGAAGTAATTCAGCATTGCTGGTTTTCACAATCACAGAGAGGGGTTTTTCCCCTCTCTTTTTTGTTTTC
>JAFSBN010000113.1 GCA_017437265.1 Clostridia bacterium | reverse complement strand
TGCCGCCCAGCAGTTCGCGCATGGAGGCGTCGCCTTCCTTGAACAGGTACACATACTTCTTTGCCATGGAATATTTGCTCCTTTCGGAATTGGATTGACACGGGTTTCCCGGGAGGGCACAAAGCAACAAGGGCCTGTCCCACCCATCCCATCGATTATACAATGTTTTTCCATCCTTTGCAAGGGCAGGAGTGGTATTTTTTCATTGAAAAACGCACAAATCTTTGCTTATTTCCTGTGTTTTTTGCAGGCATGGCAAAAAATCATCTGTGCCCGCATTTCCCCTGCGTCATATTCCCCCGGATGTATACATACATTGAACCATGGACTGGCGTTTGATCGTGCCAAAGGAAGGCACCCTCACAAAAGAGGAAACGGATGCGGCCTACGAAATCCGCCTGCGCTGCGGACAGCCCCTGCAACTGTTTGGCCCCCGGGGCCAAAGAACAGGCTCCTGGCCACTGACGCAGGAAAGCATCCGTTTGGCAGCCCAGGCACTGACCGGGCACAGCCTTTCCCTGTATGAACCCCAGCTGAAAGAAGGCTTTGTGCCCCTTCCCGGCGGCCACCGCATGGGCGTATGCGGCCACATGGGCAAAAACGGGCTGTATGTGTTTTCTTCCCTGTGCGTGCGCATGGCTCACGAAATAAAGGATGCTGCAGAAACCATTTATCCACTGGTAAAAGGAGAAAATGTGCTGATCCTGGGCCCGCCCGGCAGCGGAAAAACCACCCTGCTCCGGGATCTGATCCGGCGCACCGCACAGGAAAAACAGGTGGCCGTTATCGATTCCCGGGGTGAAATTGCCGCCTGTTTTCAGGGCGTGCCCCAGCTGGATATCGGCCCGGGAAGCGACGTGATGACCGGCGGAAGGAAGGATGAAATGATGATGACCATGCTGCGGGCCATGAGCCCACAGGTGATGGCAGCAGACGAGATCGGCAGCACGGAGGATACATCCGCTCTCCTGGAAATGCACCGCTGCGGCGTAAAGGTGATGGCAACCGCCCACGGGGACAGCCTTGCCCAGGCTCATGTCCGGCAAAGCCTGAAGCCGCTTTTTGATACCGGCGTATTCCGCTTTGTGCTGCTTTTGTCTTGTCCCGGTCATGCCCCACGGTGTATTGATCTATGCGAAAAATGATGGCAGCATTGCTTTGTGCCCTTTTATGCACACTGATGGGCTGGATGCAATACAAAAAATACCATCAGGACGCACACCATGCGCTCCTGTTCCTGCAGGCGCTGGAAAAAATGGCGGCAGAAATGCGCTTCACTGTGCTGCCGCTGCCGGAACTGATGAAAAAGAGCGCACCTGATGCGCAGCACTTTCTTTTCCGGCTTGGACGGATGATGGAAGCCCACCCTGCCCTGCCGCCGGATCAATTGCTGCAAAAGGCCGGCATGCCGGCGGAACTGCCCCTGCATCTGCAGGCCATGGTACAGAAACTGTTCCTTGGTCTCCACGCACCGGAGGACGCATTCCGCCGGCGCATCATGGAAGACACGCTGCAATGCTGGAAAGAAGAAACGGAAAAGCTGCAGGCTGTTTTCCGGAAAAAAGGGCCCCTTTCCCTCCAGCTTTCGCTGCTGCTGGGCTGTGCGCTGTTCATCCTGTTTTGCTGAAAGGATAAGCTATGGAACCGGATATTCTCATCAAAATTGCGGGCGTTGGCCTGCTGATTGCGGTCATTTGCCAATTGCTCACCAAAGCCGGAAGAGAAGATATTGCCACGCTGGTCACGGTGGCAGGGATCATTGTGGTCTTGTTTACGGTGCTGGATCTGGTAACCACGCTGCTGGAAAGAATGCGGAATGTGTTTCTGCTGTCATGAATGCGCTGATGAAAACGGCAGGCCTTGCACTGGTTGCCGCCCTGTGCGTGATGCTGGTATCCTCCCTCAACCGGGAAGCCGGCAAAGCTGTCCGCCTGTGTGCATCGGTGATGCTGATTTTAGCTGTCATCAACCATCTGGAGCCGGTGGTACAGGCCCTGCAAAATTTTTCTGCCCAAACCGGGCTGGAAAGCGGCACGGTCTCCCTGCTGCTTCGTCTCATTGCCATGGCCTATGTGACGGAATTCGCCGTGCAGGCCTGCCGGGACGTAGGAGAAGACGGCCTGGCGCAAAAAGCCGCTCTGGCAGGCAAACTGCTGCTGGCGGCCCAAACTGTGCCGCTGGTAAGCCGGATCGGCCAGATGGCCCTTTCCTTTCTGCCATGAAAAAAGGCTTGCTTGCGTTGCTTGCACTTTTTTTTCTTTCTGCCCCGGCAGCAGCGGAGGATTTGGCCAGCGCACTGGATCAGCAATTGGCCTCCCTTCCTCTATCCGATATGGAAAATGCCTGGAAAAACGCATTTCCCTCCGGCATAAATCTGCAGGACATGCTGCTAAAGCTTGCCCGGGGCGAAGCCGTTCTGGATGGCGAAACCACCCTCCGCACCCTCTTTTCTTCCCTGATGCAAACCCTGTCTGCCAGCTTCTGGCGCATGGCTCATCTGATAATGCCGGCCCTATTGTGCAGCGTGATGGAAAAGCTGAAATCCTCCTTTTCTGCCGCCGCCCTGGGAGAGGCACTGACGGCAGCCTGCTTCCTGATGCTTTCCTTCGTGATGGCCCGGGATCTGGGCGATCATCTGCAGCTTTGCAAACAAAATGTGGACAGGATGGCTGAAATCATGCAAACTCTGTTTCCCCTGCTGCTCACACTGCTGGCAGCGGTGGGCAGCACCGCCTCTGCCGCCTTTTTCCAGCCTGCCACTGTAGCCGCCAGTGGCGTAATGTGCGCCATGGTGCACCGCATCACCCTGCCCCTCTCCATGGGGGCCGCCGTGATCGGCCTGATGGACCAATTATCCCCCAAAGTACGTTTGACCCGGCTTGCTTCCCTGCTCAGAACGCTGATGAACTGGACGCTGGGCATTGGTTTTACCGTGTTTCTCTCCGTTACTGCCCTGCAGGCCCTGGGTGGCGCTGCCGCAGATGGGGTCAGCCTGCGAACGGCCAAGTATATGGTGGATCATTTTGTACCGGTGGTAGGGGGCATGTTTGCCGATACCATGGACACGCTGGTGGGTGCTTCGCTGCTGATCAAAAATGCCGTGGGGGTGACGGGCCTGGTGCTGCTGCTTTCCACCGCCGCCCGGCCCATGCTGCAAACCCTGTGTGCCGCCGGCATTTACAGGGCCTGTGCTGCCCTGCTGGAACCCATTTCCGACAAACGCATCAGCGCCGCCATCCATCATTTTTCCCAATCGCTGATGATGTTTTTTGTGGTGCAACTGTCCGTCAGCGCCATGTTCCTGCTGCTTACGGCCCAGATGCTGGTGGTAGGCCAATTGACGGTGATGCTGCGATGAAGGAATTTTTAACCCAAACCATCGTTCTTTCCCTTCTGCGCCTGATGATGGACCTGATGCTGCCGGAAAATGATCTGAAACGCTATGTCGATCTGGGTGCCGGGCTATGCATGATGCTGAGCATGCTTTTTGCCCTGCAAAGAATGCTCAGCTTTCTTTCGTGAAAAAGCATGATGAACAAATTCCTGGAAAAAATGAAAGGGGCCAAGGCGCTGCCGCTGTTGCTGCTGGCCGCTGTTTTGTGCCTGGCCCTTTGCCTGATGCCGGAAGAACCAAAGGGGGCCATGACCGAGGAAGAAATGCGCATCAGCCGTACCCTCTCCCGCATTCAGGGAGCCGGCGAATGCGCTGTTTCCATTTGGTATGAAAACGAAACAGGTGCCTTTGGCAGCGGCGAAAAACGCCCGTCGGGCATCATCATTCTCTCCCGGGGCGCACAGGATCTATCCGTCCGGCTGCAATTGATGCAGGCAGCACAGACGTTATTGGGCATTGATGCCGGCCATGTGGCGGTATTTCAGATGGAGGAAGAAAAATGAAGGTGCATCTTTTCAATCTGCTGCTGCTCATCACCGTAGGCGGCTGTCTGTACATCACGCTGTCCTCCGCTACGCCGGAGGCACAGCCCGTCAGCGAACTGCACCGCGCTTTTGTCACGCTGCAGCCCACCGTCACTCCCCATCCCATTGATTTTTACCGGCAGAGCCGCACTGCCCAGCGCGCCGAAAACCTGCAGGCGCTGCAAACGCTGATGGACAGCGGCGACCCCTCCCGGGCACAAGCGGCCCGGGAAGCGCTGCTTTCCCAAAGCACTGCTTCTGAAATGGAGCAAAAAGTGGAGGGCATGCTGGCCGGCATGGGCTATGAAAAAAGTGTGTGTGTTTTTCAGAACAACACGGTCACATTGTTCACCCAGCCCGCCGTTGCGGAAGAAGACGCCGCCTTCGTTCTCCAGTCTGCCGCCGATATATGCCAGGTGGAAAAAGAAAACGTGCAATTATTGTCTCCATGAAATAAAGCTTGTTTCATTCTGCAAATACGTGGTATACTATGGGTGTAAGAAAATGAACGTGCAGGGAGATGTTTCCCATGATCCGTACCGGCAGAGTTGTGGAGGCCATGGATGGCCAGATCGAAGTATGTTTTAACCGTCCCGAGGCCTGCGACCATTGCGGCGGCTGCGCCGGGCAAAAGCACAAAACCCTGGTATCCATCCAGGGCGATGCGCCTCTTGGCAGCCTGGTGGACGTGGAAATG
>JAFSBN010000112.1 GCA_017437265.1 Clostridia bacterium | reverse complement strand
TAACTTGGTGTTCTGGTTCCCCAGACCAACAAGCAAAACTCATTCCAGAATTAACTGTCGTTCTTTCCTCTTCTCTGTATCGTTTTCAAGGTTCGCTGCTCGCCCGTTCCGCTTTCCTTCCGGAAGGCCGTTCCGAAGCGTGCCTGATGATATTAACACCTATTTTTCGGTTTGTCAACCCCTTTTTCAAAAGTTTTTTCTCTTTTTTTCAAACTTTTTTGAAAAAAGAACGGGAAAGACGGCTGTCTTCCCCGATTTTTCGATATTTTCTACTATTTATTTCTTCTTTTTTCGGATCACTTTTACGATCACCACAATCACAACCACAGCAGCAATCCACGGCAGCGCAGACAGGAGGAAGACAACCAGGTCGCTCAGGAATTCCACGCCGATTTCCAGCGAATCGCTGATTCCGGCACCGATACGTTCCAGAAAGGACGCTTCTTTTGTTTCGGCAACCCGGGTTTCCTGCACATAAACGGACACGGTGCTGTAATCCACCTCGTCATCCAGCCCTTTCAGCCGGCCCTGATAAGAATCGATCATGTATTGGGTATCGGCAATGGAGGATTCAATTTCGATCAGATCGGATACTTCCGTCGCCTCGGCCAGCAGTGCCTGAAGCCGTTCCATTTTGGTCAGCTGGGTATTCAGGCGGGTTTGGATATCGTAATAAGAATTTGTCACATCCTCCACCTGATTGGTGAACGAGGTGATATTGCCCACGCTTTCTGCACTTTCAAGAAACGCATCCAGCTTTTCCGCAGGAATGCGCAGCGTAAGGGACGCATTGCGCAGGGCACCGGTGGCCCGATCCCCATACTGGGAGACATACTCCACCCGACCGGCCATGGATGCAGTGAGCGACTGGAGATTTTCCAGCACTGCATCAAACTCCATGGTTTTGACGGTGAAATCCACCCGGCGGATGAGCTTTTGCTGCTGCGCATCCGCCTGATCATCGGCCATTCCGTTAACAGCAGTATCATAGCTTGCTTCTTCTACAGCACCCGCTGCCGCACGTTTCATGAGAACAGCGCCCTGATCGGAGGAAGAAGAAGTGGTGTAGGCATAATTGATGTTTTCGGCCTGCCGCTTTTGCAGGGAGGGCCTGTCCCTGGTGATAAGCGTGCCGCCAACGACGAACACAAAGGCCGCCGCCACCAGGGCAATATTGCGCAGGGAGTGTTTTTTCTGTGATTTCTGTTCCATTTTTTCCTCCTTCCGGACAGCCTGCCGCCAGGAAGAAGAGAATCCATCCGGCACTTCTCCTTCTTCCGACTGCAGATCCTGACACATCTGATAAAGCCGGCTGCATTCTTCACATTCTGCCAGATGGGCAGAAAGCGCGCGCATCGTATTTTCATCCAGCGTGCCATCCATATATTGATCGAGGAGAGCCTGAGCCTGTTCGCAATTCATCATTTCTTTCCTCCTCTCCCCTCTTTAGACGCTGCGAAAGGGAAAAAGTTCCGCATGTTTTCGTAAAATTTCGCAAAGTTCTTTCCGGGCGCGGTTTAATCGGCTTTTCACCGTTCCCAGACTCAGATTCAGCATATCGGCAATTTCCTCATAGCTGAAATGCTGCATATCCCGCAGCACGATCAGCTGCCGGTATTCTTCCTTCAGTTGCCGGATGGCCGCATACAAAAGCCGCATGCGTTCCTTATCCTCCAGCTGCTGGTAAGGCCCCTTACCCCGGTCCACTTCCTGATAGCCCGTTTCTTCCTGCAGGCCATCCAGCGACACCACATTTTTCTGCTTGCGCAAAAAATCATTGCAGCAGTTCATGGCAATGCGGATGATCCAGGTGGAAAACGACGCATCACCCCGGAAGGATTCAAAGGCACGGAAGGCCCGGAGCATGGTCTCCTGGGCACAGTCCTGTGCATCCTGCTCGTTCCCCAGCATGCGCAGGCAGGTGAAATACACCTTCTTTTCACAAGGAGCGGCCAATGCTTCAAAGCGATCGGCTTTTGCTTTTCGGTTAAAGAGATGAATTTCGATAGCGGATCACCTCAATCATCTATTTTCTGAAAACGGCGAACCGGTCTTCCGTTCACCATAACGGTCTCGTTCCACATGGAAGCCGGCCGCACCCAGGTTTCTGCCGTACCGTAAAGGGCACAATAAATCACCATCGGTTCGGTATTTTCGGAATGCAGGCCCAATCCCAGCACACGGTATTCATTCCCTTTATAGTGGCGATACCTGCCCAAAGGAATGCGCATACGCATGCTTTCCAGCACCAGAAAAGGCAGAATTTCCTGCAAATGAGGCATGAAGGAAAACGCCCTTCCCTCTTCCCCGGAGGAAATATTCTCCGGCAGAAGCCACCGGGCATCGTCCACTTCGCCTTCCTGAAAACGCATGTTTTCCACGGGCATATCCTGTTCAATCAGGAACACGTCCCGGATGAAGGTTTTTTCCACCCTGTGATGAAGAAGTTTTGCCTGCGTCATGTCCGGCAAAAAGCCCAATTCTTCCGCCACTTCCCGTTTGCAGGCTTCTTCCACGCTTTCCCCCGCAACCACGGCACCACCCGTGGGATACCACAGGATATCGGGGTAAAGCATCTTGCGAAGGCTGCGTTTTTGCAGCAGAATTTCGCCCCGACTGTTGAGCAATACGGCCTCCACCACCCGGTGGTACATTCCTTCCGGCACCTTTTCGCCCCGGATCATGGTATTGCCCGTCAGGCGGCCTTCCGCATCATACAAATCCCAAATTTCCATACTTTTTCCTTATTTCCTGGGGCAAATTTCGCCCACGCCATTCAGCACATAATGGGGCCGGTAAGGGAAGCGGTTCATTTCTTCCACATCCGTTACGCCGGACAGCACCAGCACCGTATCCAGGCCCGTTTCCACGCCGGCCACGATGTCCGTATCCATCCGGTCCCCCACCATCACCGCTTCACCGGAATGGCATCCCAGCAGCTTCAGGCCCGTGCGCATCATGAGGGGATTTGGCTTGCCCACAAAATAAGCCTTGCAGCCGGTGGTCAGCTCAATGGGCGCAACCAGTGCACGGCAGGCAGGAATGATGCCCTTTTCGGAAGGACCGGTAAGGTCGGTGTTGGTGCCGATCAGACGCGCACCCTTCTGCACAAAATGCACAGCCTTCAGAATACTTTCATAATTATAGTTGCTGGTTTCCCCCACGATCACATAATCCGGGTTCACATCGTTCATGGTGATACCGGCTTCGTACAGCGCATTGAAAAGGCCGGGGGCGCCAATCACATAAGCGGTGCAGCCGGGGCTTTGGCTGCTGATAAACTTGGCCGTGGCCAGGGCGCTGGTATAGAAATGGCTTTCATCCACATCCATCCCCATGCGGCTCAGCTTCTGGGCCAGCTCCCGGGGGCTGCGTTCACTGGAATTGGTGAGAAACAGAAACTGTTTATCGTTTTCCTGCAGCCAGGTGACAAACTCCTTCACGCCGGGCAGCAGCTGATTGCCATGATAGATGACACCGTCCATATCACACAGGAAGCCTTTTTTGCTACGAAGTTGTTCCATTGTTATTTCCTCCTTATCAGTACCCTGCTATTGTACCAACAAAAAGAACAAAGTGCAAGCAGCAGGAGCCTTGCGAAGCGTCATTTGCGGTGCTATAATGGGCGGAAAGGAAAGGAGGCAGCACAATGGACAGCCAGGAAAAGAAACGCTTTCAGGAATTGGCCGACAGAGCCTGGAACACAGGCACCTATGTGTTCACCCCTTTTCTGGATCTGCAGGGGCTGTCCGCCTTCCACGAAGCGCTGCCCTCCCTGCCCAAAGTGCCCTGGCGGCTTTTTGGCGGCGCTCAGGGATGCGAAAGGAAAATGCTTTCCTTCGGGGACGAAAGCCTGTGCGGCTATGAAATGCCCTTCCCCATTGCCTGCATCCGGATGGCGCCCCTGAACAAAAAATTTGCCGATCCTCTGACCCACCGGGATTTTCTGGGTTCGCTCATGGCCCTTGGCATGGAAAGAGAAATGCTGGGGGATATTATTGTACAGGAAGACGGCGCTTTCCTGTTTTGCCACAGCCGCATTGCGGATTACATCTGCCAGAACCTTTTGCAGGTGAAGCGCACCTCCATCTTTTGCGAGATCACCGATGCGCCGCCCGCCGAAGCATTGTTCAGAACAGAAAAAAGAGTGGTTCAGCTTTCTTCCGAGCGCATTGATGCGCTGGTGGCCCATGTGTTCAAAATGAGCCGGGGCGATGCCCAGAGCCTTTTCCCCATGGGGAAGATTTTCGTAGACGGCAAACTGTGCGAAAGCCCGGGATACACCCCCAAGCCCGGCCAGGTCATTTCCGTCCGCGGATACGGAAGAATGAAATACTCCGGCGTTGAAAGCCTGAGCAAGAAAGGCAAATGCAACACAGCCGTGGAAGTATATATATAAGAAGGAGTTTCCCATGTCCTATACCATCATCGACTGCCACACCCATGTATATCCGGATAAAATCGCCCTGAAAGCCGCAGACAGCATCGGCAAATTTTACGATATTTCCATGCGCATGGACGGCAGCGTATCCGGCCTTCTGAAAGTGATGGAGGAAGAAGGGGTAAGCAAAAGCCTCATCTGCTCCGCCGCCCTGACGGCAGACCGGGTGCCCACCATCAACGATTTCATTGCCTCCACGGTGAAAAGCCACCCGGATAAGCTGATGGGCCTGATGACGCTGCACCCGGATATGGAAAACCCTCAGGCCGAAGTGGAGCGGGCCATGAAAATGGGGCTCAAGGGGGTAAAACTGCACCCGGATATGCAGAAATTCGCACTGGACGACCCCATCTGCTACAAAATGTACGCCGCTTGTGAAGGAGTGTGTCCCATGCTGCTGCACACCGGCGATAACCGCTACCGCTATTCCAACCCGGACATGGTGCCCCGGATGCTGGATAAATTCCCCCGCCTCACCCTCATCTGCGCCCACATGGGCGGCTACAGCGAATGGGACGAAGCCGCCAAATGCCTGAAGGATACCAATGTATATGTGGACTGCTCCTCCACCTTCTTTGCGGTGGATCGGGAAAAGACGCTGGAACTGTTTGATCTTTTCGGCGAGGACCGCATCCTCTTTGGCAGCGATTACCCCATGTGGCATGTGGGCGACGAAATCAGAACGCTGCTTTCTATGGATCTTTCGGAAAAAGCGCTGAACAAAATATTCAACGAAAATATTATGAAAATTCTTCCCTGACAAAACAAAACTGCCCTGCCTTCTGAAATGAAAGCAGGGCTTTTGCTATGGTGTTATTCGTGATAATGGTGCATGAACGCCACCAGCAGGCCGATCAGGCCTTCCAGCATCCGCTGCCGGTCAGAGCGTCCAAATTCGTTATCATCACTCTTGCAGCAGCGCTTCTGCGCATTAGCCTGCAGCGCTTCCAACCATTCAAAGCCATCGTTTTCCCAGGGGTAGCAATTGCGGCCCTGCTGCCGGGACTGCTGTGTCCAGGTCTGTTTCTGATTATCGATGCGGCGGAAGGCGGCGTTGTTTTCACAGGTGTTATATTCACGGGTGATATATTCACGGTTATTGCACTGGCAAGCCATTTTTCATTCCTCCTATTGCGGGCATCGTGCCCACTGTCATTATACGCCCCTCCCCTCCTTTCGGACACAAAAAAACCGCTTTCTATTTTGAAAGCGGCTCTGGTGCACCATCAGGGACTCGAACCCGGGACACCCTGATTAAGAGTCAGGTGCTCTACCAACTGAGCTAATGGTGCATGTTCTTTCGAACAGAAAATATAATACAACATCCTTTCCTGTTTGTCAAGCACAAATTCCGATATTTTTCCCATCTTTTTGCACCGCAAAATATGGGGATGATGCCCGATCACGATATCGGCGCCGTATTCCATGCCACGCCGGCGGCGCCAAAGTCGCAAGTGTGGTTGTTGCTGATATTGACTGTTTCCACACTGCTTCCCATCAGCACATTCACATAATGCCTGGGTCCGCGGAAATTGTTGGTCTTTTCCACCCGACCGCTGGAATAATTGCAATCACGCTTTGCACTTCACGAAAGAAATAATCGTACCCGTACTTTTCCAGATAAGCATCGAAGGAAAAATCCTCTTCCCGCAGCCGGTCCTCCCCGCCGATGGTGCAGTCGCCCACAAAAGTGAGGGTCACCTGCCTTCCCGCCGCGGCCGAAAAGGGCAAAAGGAAAATCAGCAGCAAAATCCATATTCGTTTCATTTTCTCTTCCCTTCTTTTTCCTTTTCTATTATAATCCTACCCACGGAAAATTATCAATTTCTATCTGCTACCGCCATTTCTTTTCATTTTAGGCTGCGATATGCGGAAAACAGGCAAATTTTCGCCGAATGGGGACTACCCAAATGGAAATTTTTCGTGTATAATATTTCAGGACAAATTAAAGGAGGATGAGAATTATGCCTTTAGTCAACACCAAGGAAATGTTCCGGAAAGCCTATGAAGGCGGCTATGCCATCGGCGCTTTCAACGTAAACAACATGGAAATCGTGCAGGGCATCACCGAAGCCGCTCAGGCTGTGAACGCTCCTGTTATCCTGCAGGTCAGCAAGGGTGCCCGCGCCTATGCCAACCATACATACCTGGTGAAGATGGTGGAAGCCGCCGTTCAGGAAACCGGCCTGCCCATCGCACTGCACCTGGATCACGGCCCCGACTTTGAAACCTGCAAGAGCTGCATCGACGGCGGCTTCACCTCCGTCATGATCGACGGCAGCCATCTGCCCTTCGAAGAAAACATCGCCCTGACCAAGAAGGTCGTTGATTACGCTCACGACCGCGGCGTCACCGTTGAAGGCGAACTGGGCCGTCTGGCCGGCGTGGAAGACGACGTGAAGGTTTCCGCCGAAGATTCCAGCTACACCCGTCCCGAAGAAGTGGAAGAATTCGCCACCCGCACCGGCTGTGACTCCCTGGCCATCGCCATCGGCACCAGCCACGGCGCTTTCAAGTTCACCGCCGCCCAGTGCACCCGTAACGAACAGGGCATCCTGGTGCCCCCGCCCCTGCGCTTCGATATTCTGGAAGAAGTGTCCAAGCGTCTGCCCGGCTTCCCCATCGTGCTGCACGGCGCTTCCTCTGTGCCCCAGAATTTCGTGAAGATCATCAACGAAAACGGCGGCAAAATGCCCGACGCCGTGGGCATCCCCGAAGAACAGCTGCGTAAGGCTGCTTCCATGGCTGTGTGCAAGATCAACATCGACAGCGACCTGCGTCTGTCCTTCACCGCCATGATCCGCAAGCACCTGGTCGAAAATCCCAGCCACTTTGACCCCCGCCAGTACCTCACCGACGCCCGCAAGGCTCTGGGCGAAATGGTACAGCACAAGATCGTCAACGTTCTGGGCTGCAACGGCAAGGCTTAATCAAATCAACCAACGCCGGAGTGTATCATACACTCCGGCGTTTTTTCCGCCTTCCCCACATGCCTTCATTCACGAATCAAAAAATTATACGCTTTTTCTTATTTTTTCAAATTTAGGGCTTGCATTTTTCATTCATTTATGCTACAATTCCTTTTGTTCCACGTTTGGGATTATAGCTCAGTTGGTTAGAGCACCACGTTGACATCGTGGGGGTCATAGGTTCGAGTCCTACTAATCCCACCAGAAGAAACCACCCTTAATGGGTGGTTTTTTTGAAAAGGCCTTGTGATACCTTTCATCGCAAGGTCTTTATGTTTTGTGTGTAGCAGATTGACTTATCGGTGTGGTTACAGGTTCACCCCGGAATTCTGCATATGCCCCGCCAGCATCCTGGCTGCAAAGAACAGGATGGCATATTCCTCTTCCTGCCAGATGCGCCGGTTTCTGGGTTCGGCGCACACAAGATAGCCATAGGTTTGTGAACGAATCCCGATTCTGGTCATCAATACCGTCTCAAATTCCCTGGCTCTGCACAGCGCATACATATTGGGAGATTTGCCCTCTATACGTCTGATCTCATTGGTGGTATAAAGATCCTCCTGAATCAGTTCACCCAGATCTGCCGTTTCCCCCAGCACTTCACCGGTACGGACGCTTCTGAACTGATGATCCTTTCCCACGTAATACAAATCCGATATCCGCATATCATCTGCCAGGATCTCCAGCATGGCCTTCAGTTTGTCCGGAAGCTCCGTTCGGGAATCAAACCCGGATGAAAGATGACGGAAAGTGGAATAGATGCTTTTTCCCGCCAATTCACGAATCGTGATATTTTTATGCTTTTCCTCCACATAGATGATATAGCAATTCCTGCCCTTTGTTTTGCCTCTGTACAGTGCTTTATCCACCAGGCTGAACAATGAAGTGTAATCCTGTGCATCCTTGGGAAAAATGGCACTGCCGATGGTTCCGGTAACAAACGGTTCACAATCCCCCAGATCAATATTCTTTCGAAGCACATTATAATCAGAGTAAAAGCCGGTAAAAAAAGCCTTGACTTCATCATATTGATGGTCCCTGAAATTCACAATCAGAAATTCATCCCCGCCATACCGGCCTGCAATGCCGTAATCTTCAAGGTACTGCTCCATATCGTTGGATACACCGGCCAGTACCCCATCGCCAATATGATGGCCATAAGTATCATTGATAAACTTAAAATTATCAAGATCCAAAAGGGCCAGCGTGAACGGCACCTTGTTTTCCACAAGATTCTGGATGAAGCCGATTATATACCGTCTGGAAACAAGCCCTGTCAATGAATCGACAACATTGCTTATATCCCTTGACTTGAATACTTCCGCAAAGTACGGATACTTCAATAATTGCTCCTTGGTATACATTCCGTCCTCCGAACAAAAAACATTTTCCCCGTCATCAGCAAAACGTTCATGTATGAAAATAACACTGCTGTTATTATACCATACAAAGATGTTCAATGCAATGATCAGGCCTTTTAAACTTTGATTCCCCTGTTAATATTCTCTGATTCCTTTCGCTTTCTTTGGCTTCATAAAAGTCAGCGGTTCCAATGACAGAACCTGTTCTCTTTGTGCAACTCCATGCTGCATTTGGCAAAAGGCATTGACCGTCGATGGCGCAAAATAATATAATCGTATCATTAAATAAGAAATTGCCGTGAGGGGGACAATATAATGGAAGGCTTCAAGAAGTTTGAAAACTTTCAGGTGGCAGCGTATGTGTTTGCCTATTATCTGAATACTGCTGAAGAAAAAGACATTCAGAAGGGCATAGATTTTTACAAAAAGCACATCCATCTGGACAAGGTGTATATCGAAAACCACCGGGGCAAAATTGATATTTCTCAGGAAAAGCTGCGCATGGCCAAGGCTGTGTTTGAAAAAAACGGTATCCTGGTTGCCGGCGGCATCACCTCCACCCAGTTTGTGAACGGCATCCGCAAGCCCTCCTATTATGACACCTTCTGCTATACCGATCCGGATCACCGGGCCGAATACCTGCGCATCGTGAAGGAGCTGGCCGAGGTTTTTGACGAGATCATCCTGGATGACTTTTTCTTCACCGGCTGCCGCTGCGAAATGTGCATCGAACAAAAGGGCAACCGCAGCTGGGCCCGGTACCGGCTGGACATGATGGAACAGTTTTCCCACGAAATTGTTGACCTGGCCAAATCCGTCAATCCCAAAATGAATTTCATCATCAAATACCCCAACTGGTATGAATCCTATCAGGAAACAGGCTACAATCCCGGCAAACAGAAAGACATTTTTGATATGATCTATACCGGCACCGAAACCCGGGATCCTGTCTATTCCGCCCAGCATCTGCAGCGCTACGAATCCTATTCCATCATCCGCCTGATGGAAAACACCGCCCCCGGCAAAAACGGCGGCGGCTGGATTGATCCCTTCGGTGCATCCGATAATATGAACGTGTTTCTGGAACAGGCCCACCTCACCTTGCTTGCCAAGGCCAAGGAACTGATGCTGTTCAATTTCTCCGTCCTGGAGGACACTCCCCTGCTGCCTGCCCTGGGCCATGATCTGTACCGCATTGACCGTCTGGTGGGCATGAGCGGAAAACCGGTGGGCGTATCCGTCTGGGAGCCTTTCGACGGCGACGGCGAGGATCAATTGTACAATTATCTGGGCATGTGCGGGCTGAACGTGGAGCCCACCCCCTACTTCAATGAAGATGCCCCCGTGGTGCTGTTCACTCAATCCACCGCCCATGCGCCGGATGCCATGGAAAAGCTGGAAAAATACGTGCGCAGCGGCGGCAATGCCGTGGTCACAGCAGGATTCTTCCACGAAATGTACCATAAGGGGATCAAGGAGCTTACCTCCGTCCGCCTCACCCACCGGCACGTGCTGGGCAATGCGTATATGATTAACCATGCCAACTACACCGACGTTCACTACGCCACCGCCCCGGAAAAGGTGCTCTTTGAAGTGCTGGATTACAAAACCAACGCTTCCGTCAGCGATATTACGCTGATTGCAGGAGAGGATAACTTCCCCATCATGACGGAGGATAATTACGGCAAGGGCCGCTTCTTCATCCTGAACGTCCCCGAAAACTTTGCCGAGCTGTATAAACTGCCCCGGGAAGTGATTCAGGGAATCAACAAGCACCTTTCCATGGGCCAGCGCATGTATCTCGGCTGTACCCCCAAATACAATCTTTTTGCCTACGACAACAACGTTTACGGCATCCGTTCCTACCGGCCCATGGCGGACGTCTGCCAGGTGATCGTCCGGGGCAAATGCAAGGGATTGCGCGATCTGGAAACGGGCGCCGTATATGATGCCTGCCTGCCTCTGGCCACTCCCTGCCCCCGGGGCGACGCCACCTGTGTCATTGACGAGCCGGCAGAATTTGCCTTCCCCGTCAAAATGGCTCCCGGCACCATGAAATTTTTTGAAATCATCGATTGAGCCGCTGCTCCTTTTGCACCGTCATGCATGGCATGGCGGTGTTTTTTTACATTTGTAAATTGCTTTCGCTGGCAAAAAATCTCATTTCTGTCTCGTCTAATTGAATGAAAGGAGTGATCACACCGATGAATGTTCATGAAGGCTGCATGGACGAAAAAGAGCAACAACTGATATTCCTGGTGGAAAGCTGCCAGAGTGCCGTATACAAAACCTGCTTTTTCTACCTGAACGATCATGCCCTGGCTGAAGACGCCATGCAGGAAACCTTCCTGAAAGCCTACCGCAGCCTGGATCAATTCAAAAACAAAAGCACTGCCAAAACCTGGCTGATGCGCATTGCCATCAATACCTGCAAGGACATTCTCAAAAGCGCATGGTATCGGCACACGAATCACCATATTTCCTTGGATTCGCTCCCGGAACAAAGCGCATGGGATCATCAGGCCGATACGCTGTATCAGCGCATATGCGCCCTGCCGCTTCGGGAAAGGGATATCATTCAGCTGTACTACTATCAGGATATGACGTTGGAAGAGATCGGCAAAGTGCTGCACATCACCCCTTCCTGTGTATCCCGAAAACTGAAACGTGCCCGCAGCCTGCTGCGCAAAATACTGGAAAAGGAGGGCATTTATCATGCATGACGACGTTCTGCGCCGCCTGGTACACCATGCTGTGGATCAACGCACCGCTTCTTTCACGCCCAATCCCTTCCTTGCACAGCAGGTTATTGCAAAAGGAAAGGAGACAAAACCAATGAAAAAGAAAATCACTCTGGGGCTGGTGCTGGCCCTCCTGTTGCTGCTCATCTCCGTCACCGCCCTGGCCCTCACCCATCTGGAAGAATTGAAAGCCGTCTGGGAGGATTCCTATGAACGGATGAACACATACGGCGGTTTTTACGCCGTACCCATGGAAGAATTTGACCTGAAGGGCTTTGAAGAAGATTACACCGCCAGCACCGGTCTGGAAAGAAAGGAAGACCTGGTAATCAACACTGTGCCGCAGGAAGGGGATTTACCCTATGAAGAAGCCTATCTGATTGCAATTGCTGCCATTACAGAAAAATTCGGCACCCCGGAAAGCGAAATAGAAGCCATGGGGGTTTACCCGGAGTTTTACAAATCGGTTTACAACGACGACGTCAGCGAATGGGAGTTTTACTTTTCCCCACGCACCAATGTCAACATCGAAGAAGACAACACCTACCCGCCTCCCGGTGAGTACAGGGTGTACATCGAATCCCCCCTTGGCGAAGTGACCTATTGCGGCTGGTATCTGGACGAGTTCTTCCCCGATTATGCCAAACGCACCTGGGAAGCAGGAAAGCACGAATATGTTTATGAACGTGCCAAAGGCAATGCATTCAGTGATTTTTTCCTGATGGAAACAGAGCAGCGGGAATATTTCCTGCAATTGTTCGATGAAGCCGGTTTTGATCTCTCCCCCTTCCAGCAAACAGATGAAGCATTGCTGGAAAATCTCTCCTTCACGCTGGAATTCTACGATGGCGGAGAAAACCTGATGCATGCTGATCTTCCGGGAATCCGGGAAGCACTGGCTGTAATGGAAGAAAAATACGGCCTGACCCCGGATTTGATGGACGATCTGTATTATGCCGCACTCCCTTCCCCGGCCGCAAGCGATACGCTGGATATTTGCTTTTCCTTCAATTATGATCTGGCTGCCCGGGCCGGTTCCGAGCTTCCCTACCCCTATGGATTGAATGCCTTTTGCCACGTTGCCAGAAAGCATCTTGGCAGCTTTATGGTGATTCTGGATAAGGACAATTTTCAGGTGCAGAATGTAATCCGGCATATTGATGCCAAAAATCCCGGCACGGGCGAAAAGCTGCTGGAAAACAGCGTGTGGGAAAAGGAACTGATTCTCAAACTGCCTGCGTTGACGGGGCAGCTGAAGCAGCTTACCCTTGCCGAAGGAGAAAGCACCATGGAACTGGGCATCCGGTATGACGAAATCATGCGTTCCTTTGGCGGAAGCATGGAAGAATTTCCATCCAGAAGGCTGACTGCCCACGACGTGCAGCAGGATCAGGCTATCCAGATTGCCACCGCTGCCCTTGCAGAAAAGCTGCGCCTGTCTCCCGGAGACGTTCTTCTCGCCTATCCTCAGGTACAGGCCACCTATGTTCCCGGAACGGCCGCCTGGAGCGTGCAATTTTTCACTGAGGATCAAACAAGGGCGGAATATATTTACGAAACCTTGGTTGATGCGCAAAACGGCAATGTGTTATCCATTTTTGATTATACCCAGGGAAATGGATAAGCTGCAAACAAAAAAGACTGTCGTAATGACAGTCTTCTTTTTGTAATCTTATTCAGCAGCCAGCCGCTTTTCAAAGCCCACCAGCAGGCCGCCCTTTTCAGCATAGAAGCTGCACAACCCGCGGCATTCATAAATGGTGATCTTTGCCTTTTCAAACTGAGAAAGAATACGGTTTTTCAGATCCGTGGCAGCCTTCAGGTTGAAGCAATGGCCGATGCGGATCTTGCCGCCGGCAAAGCCCAGTTCCTTCAGGTGATTCACAATGGCGTCCAGCGCCCGGCTTTCACCCCGGCATTTGTTCAGCTGTTCCAACGTGCCCACGTCGCTGGCCTTGCCCACCACGCGAATGCCCAGCAGCCCGGCCACCTTGGCCACCACAGGGCTCACACGGCCATTATTGGCCAGGTTGGTCATGCTTTCCAGCATAAACAGCAGACCGGTGTGCTTCATATAATGCTGAATCTTCTGACAGATTTCTTCATAAGCAAGATTCGCCTTGAACATTTCTGCCAGTTTTTCAATAATCAGTACCATTTCAGGGCCGGTGGACAGGCTGTCCAGCACGCACACCTTTTTGCCGGGGTTGGCCGCTTCATAGGCTTCCTTGGCCGTCACGGCGGCATTGTATGCACCGGACAGGTTGCTGGTGATGGTCACGCAGAATACTTCGTCTGCATCGCCGAAAGCATCCAGCCAGTCCTGGGTATTGGGGCAGGAGGTAGAAGAGCGGCCACTGTATTCCTTCAGGTCGCTTACCATGCCGGCCACGTCCAAAGCTGCATCGTCCACATATTCCTTTTCGCTGGTAATAATCTTCAGCGGCGCAGCTGCAAAATCCGCTTCAGAAAAGAGGGTCATATCACAGGAGGAATCCGCCACGATTTTCCGTTTCAACGCTTCCATAAAAGCTCCTTTGTCAACAATTGTTGAAAAAATGATACGTGTCATTATAACACAGTCGTTTTCCATTTTCAATGCATCATGTTGATAATTCACATTTTTGACAAATTTCTTTTTTCACCTCCGTTTCCGGCATTTTTTCCGGCTGCCTTTGCAAAAAAGCGCCCAACTTGTGCCAAATCACCCGATTTGCCCGAAGAAACGCCCCCGCTTCTTTTCCGTCCCCTTGCACAGCGGAAAAAAACAAATTATAATGAATACACCATAACAGCAAATCATTCTGTCAATCCTTTTCACCACCAAAGGGAGGAACATGTATCATGCAAGAAATCGTCACCGGCAATTTCAACCGGCTCTCCAACCCCTCTGATCTGAAAATTACCGATATCCGTTTCACCGATGTGGTGGGCGCTCCCTTCCCCTGCACCCTGATGAAAATCTACACCAATCAGGGCATTGTGGGCCTGGGCGAAGTGCGGGACGGCGCCAATCGTGTGTTTGCCGAAATGCTCAAAAGCCGGCTCCTCGGCGAAAACCCCTGCAATGTTGAAAAGCTGTTCCGGCGCATCAGGCAGTTCGGCTATCATGCCCGTCAGGGCGGCGGTGTGAGCGGCGTGGAAATCGCCCTGTGGGATTTGGCCGGTAAAGCCTACGGCGTGCCTGTTTACCAGATGCTGGGCGGCAAATACCGGGATAAGGTGCGCATTTACTGCGATACCGACCTGGAAGGCCGGCACACCGGTGCCGACATGGGCAAGGCGCTCAAGGCCCGGATGGATATGGGCTTTACTTTTCTGAAAATGGACCTTGGCATCGGCGAGCTGTTCGGCGAAAAGGGCACCATCTGCGCACCGCTGGGCCTGGTGGAAGAAATGAACGCCTCCTGGGGCAAAATGGAAAACGCCAGAACAATCGAAGAAAAACGCTACTGGCGCAACCGCAATTACGACCTGTATCACGTGCCCCATCCCTTCACCGGCATCCATGTGACGGAAAAGGGCTTTGACAGGCTGGAAGAGTATGTGAAGCAGGTGCGGGACGTGATCGGCTATGAAATTCCCCTGGCCATTGATCATTTCGGCCATATCGGCGTGGAAGACTGCATCCGGCTGTGCCGCCGCATTGAAAAATACAATATCGCCTGGGCGGAAGATATGATCCCCTGGCAGTACACCGACCAGTACAAACGCCTGTCCGACGCCACCACCGTACCCATCTGCACCGGCGAAGATATTTTCCTGGCAGAAGGGTTTGAGCCCCTGCTGCAGCGCCGTGCCGTCAGCGTCATCCACCCCGATCTTCTCACCTCCGGCGGCATTCTGGAAAACAAAAAGATCGGCGATCTGGCTCAGCGCCACGGTGTGGCCATGGCCGTGCACATGGCCGAAAGCCCCGTTTCCGCCTACGCCTGCGTCCATTCCATTGCTGCCACAGAAAACTTCTATGTGCTGGAAAACCACAGCGTGGATGTGCCCTGGTGGGATGATATGACCATCGGCACGCCCCAAAAGATCGTGAAAGACGGCCACATCGAAGTGCCGGACAAGCCCGGCCTTGGGGTGGACGATTACAATGACGAAGTGCTCCGGGAGCACCTCCATCCCCAATACCCCACCCTGTGGGAGGAGACCAGCCGCTGGGATGATGTTTATTCCAACGACAGGCTCTGGAGCTGATAAATACGCATATTCCCTTTCGAAAAGGCCATGCCTGCGCACGGCCTTTTCTTCTGAACACATTGACGAAAAAAGCCCTGCCATGCTAAAATATACTGCATATTACAGCCGGGCAGCACGGCTTTTTTCAGGAGGCTTGCCATGCAGCTGATCGCCCCGGATTATTACAATCAGTTCCAATGCATCGCCGATCGCTGCATCCATTCCTGCTGCATCGGCTGGGAAATAGATATCGATCGCGATACCAGAGAAAAATACCGCTGCCTTTCGGGAAACTTTGCCGATCGGCTGAACCATTCCATCTGCGACGACGATGAAGGGGCCCATTTTCAGCTGGATGCACAGGAGCGCTGCCCCATGCTGAACAAATCCGGCCTATGCGACCTGATCACAAATCTGGGGGAAGATATGCTCTGCCAGATTTGTGCCGACCACCCCCGTTTTCGTAATTTCTTCTCCGGCAGAACGGAAATCGGCCTGGGCTTTTGTTGTGAAGCGGCGGTGCAGCTGGCCCTTTTCCGCCGGGAACCCACCCGTTTCATCATCCTTTCCGATGACGGTGCACGGGAAGAAATGCCGCAGGATGAAGAAACGCTTCTGAAGCAAAGGGATATTCTCATCGGCATCCTGCAAAACAGAAATATTCCCCTGCATACGCGGCTTGAACAGGTATTGCAGGCCCTGGGCATGCCCCTTCCGCCATCGGACTGGGAAAAAGTGTACCGTTCTCTGGAGCAGCTGGATGATGCCTGGGATGCCCGCCTTTCCCGGCTGAAAGGAAAGGATCTTTCCCTTCCCTTGCCAATATATGATGCACATGCCATTCCCCTGGAACAGCTGGCGGTATATCTTTTGTTCCGCCACTTGCCCGGTGCTCTGGAAGACGGCGATCTGGCAGGCCGGGCCGCTTTTTGTGTGCTGTCGGTGCGGGTCATTGCCACCCTTTGCCCGGAAGAGTGTTCTGACGGGATGCTGGCCGAAATAGTTCGCATGTATTCGGCCGAGATTGAATATTCCCAGCAAAATATTGATACGCTGCTGGATGAAATGTGGTCCTGATTTTTCCAACAAATATACAAATCTGCTTCACGAAAGGAGCTTCATCATGGATCAACAAAAACTCAATCAGCTCTTGTCCGAAATGAGCCTGGAAGAAAAAATCGGCCAGCTGGTGCAATTGCCCGGCTATTTTCAGAACGGCGGTACCATCACCGGCCCGGCAGGCGATCCGGGGCTCACCCAGGAAGATCTGCGCCTGGCCGGCAGCTATCTTTCCGTCATCGGCGCAGAAAAGATCCGCACCCTGCAGGAAGAATACATGGCTGCCCACCCCCATCACATTCCCCTGATTTTCATGGATGATATCATCAACGGCTACCGTACCGTGTTCCCTGTTCCCCTGGCCCAGGGCTGCACGTTCAACCCGGATCTGGTACAGCAGGGTGCCAGCGTTGCCGCAAAGGAAGCTGCTGCCAGCGGTGTGCACGTCACCTTCTCCCCCATGGCAGACCTGGTGCGGGATGCCAGATGGGGCCGGGTGATGGAATCCACCGGTGAAGATGCATATCTCAACGGCCTCATGGCTGCCGCTATGGTAAGGGGCTATCAGGGAGACCTGAAAGAAAAGGGCACCATTGCCGCCTGTCTCAAGCATTTTGCCGGCTACGGCGCTCCGGACGGCGGCCGGGATTACAACAGCGTGGAGCTTTCCCCCCGCACCCTGAAAGAAGATTATCTGCCCGCCTACAAGGCCGCCATTGATGCCGGCGTGGCCATGGTGATGACCTCCTTCAACACCCTGGACCGTGTTCCCTCCACCGCCAACAAATGGCTGATGCGGGATGTGCTGCGGGACGAAATGGGCTTTGACGGTGCCCTCATTTCCGACTGGGGCGCTGTGGGCGAACTGGTGCCCCACGGCGTGGCAGCCGATTTTGCCCAGGCGGCACAGCTGGCCATTGAAGCCGGCGTGGATATGGATATGGTCAGCCCCTCCTATGCCAAGCACCTGAAGACGCTGGTGGAAGAGGGCAAGGTGGATGAAAAACTGATCGATGAAAGCTGCATGCGTATGCTGGAATTGAAGAACAAGCTGGGGCTTTTCGAAAACCCCTTCCGGGATGCCTCCAAGAAAGAAGAAGACGCCCTGCTCCTGTGTGATGAACACCGCAAAGTGGCGCAGGATTGCGCAGAAAAATCCTTTGTTCTGCTGAAAAATGACAACGCCCTGCTGCCCCTGCGCTCCGAAGAAAAGGTGGCTTTCATCGGGCCCTTTGTGGATAACAAATTCCTCTGCGGCTCCTGGGCCATTTTCTCCGACGATCAGGATACCATCACCCTGAAAGCAGCGCTGGAACAGCAGGAAGGCACCTCCCCCATTTCCTTCGCCCCCGGCAGCCGGGTGATGGACAAGGACGGCATTGTGCTGGGGTTCCAGAAAGCCATTCCCGAAGAAACGCTGGATGAAGAAGCGGCGCTGCAGGAAGCTGTGGAAATGGCAAAAAAGGCAGATAAAGTGGTATTGGCCCTTGGCGAACACCGGGAATTTTCCGGCGAAGCCTCCAGCCGAGGTACCCTCACCCTGCCCCATTGCCAGCAGCGCCTGCTGGATGAAGTGGCGAAAGTCAATCAGAACATCACTGTTGTTCTTTTCTGCGGCCGTCCCATGGATCTGCGCAAGGTACAGAACAAGGCCAAGGCCATTCTGGTTGCCTGGTTCCCCGGCACCGAAGGTGGCCCTGCCCTGGCCCGCACGCTGTACGGCCATTGCGTGCCTCAGGGCAAACTGTCCATGGCCTTCCCCTGGAGCGTTTCTCAGCTGCCCATGCATTACAACGAATTCAGCACCGGCCGCCCCTTCACCGGAGACTACCGCACTGCCCGCTTTGGCTCCAAGTATCAGGACATGCCTAAATACCCCCTCTACCCCTTCGGCTTTGGCCTTTCCTATACCACCATCTCCTGTTCCCCCGTCACGCTTAACAAGGCCGTTTTGAAAAAAGGTGACGCCATCACCGCCGCCGTCACCGTGAAAAATACCGGCCATTGCACCGGCACCGAAACGGTGCAGCTCTACATCCGGGATGTGGTGGGCAGCGTGGCCCGGCCCGTGCGTGAACTGAAGGGCTTCCGTCAGGTGACCCTCCGGCCCGGGGAAGAAAAAGAAGTGCTCTTTGAAATCACGGAAGATATGCTGCGTTTCTGGGACATTCATATGAATTATGTCTCCGAGCCCGGCGAATTCCATCTCTTCATCGGTTCCGACAGCACCACCGACAACAAAGCCGCTTTCACGCTGGAAGCATAAGAAAGAGAGGAAACCATGTCCCATCAGTTTCTCGACAATCAATTGCAGGCGGATGATTTCATTCGTCTCTTTGCCGCAGCCGGATGGGGCGACGTGCCCCGGGACATGGTGGAATGCGCCCTGCAAAACAGCTATGCCACCTTTTCCGTTGTCCGCGAAGGCCGGGTGATTGCCATGGGGCGGCTGCTGGGCGATGGCGCCATGGCTTTCTTCCTGAAGGATTTTGTGGTGGAACCCGCCTTTCAGGGCAAGGGAATCGGCCGGATGCTGCTGAGCCATATGGAAGCATACATTGCCAGCCGTCTGCAGCCCGGCTGGACGGGCTATCTGCAGCTGGTCAGTGCCAAGGGCATGGAAGGGTTCTATCAAAAGGCAGGTTACGCCATTCACCCCCACGATCACAGCGGCCCCGGCATGTCCAAATGGATTGAAGCAAATTCCTGAAATAACATCAACAATAACCCCCTCTGCATATCTCCTGCAGAGGGGGCTATCTTATATTAAGAAAAACCACACCGTCGTGGTGGGAGGAGCTTAAAGATGGCTTTATGTCTGATCCGGGTAATCATAAAACCCGCCCTTGTGAAAGTTTTCATTTCCCAGCGGTGTTGCAATCAGCCTGAAAACTACACATCCATCCGGACATACAACCGTTTTGGAATATTTTCCATCACCACCAAGGTTTTCAAGATCACCTCCGCTCCTGACGGCTTCTATCAAGGGATGTAACAGCATCATTGTTTTTGAGCAGATTCCGCAGCCATTCTGATTGACAGGACAGCCGTAGGTGCAAATATAGCGATCGCCAATCTCTTCGCCATTGCGGCAATATCTCTCAGTGTGATCTCCGTGCAGAAATCCGGTCACTTCAATACTGAATTCATATTCCTCATCGTACCACTTCTTCATATTTCCTCCTATAAAGCATCGGAATTACTTTAACGACATGACATATATCTGACAAGGATTTTCCTTTCCCCAGAGTTCCTCGATGACTTCAAGCTCCACAAACCCCAGGGACAGATAGAAGCGGTTTGTAACATCATAGTCTTCGTAGACACCCATCTTCACAGTTTTGACCTGCATGAAAGAATAGCCTTCTTTTGCAGCTGCCTTTTGCGCTTCATGAAACAAGGCTCTCCCCAAACCTTTCCTGTGGCACTCCCGGAGAACGCCCATAACTGCAAGTTCCACAGTCTGCCGGCCTGTTTCCTTCAGGCAGAGGAATCCGGCATAATTCCCTTTTTCCTTGGCGGCAAAGAACATCCAGTCGGAACACTCACGGATATATTGCTCTCTGCTCTCATCAATCTCAAACCAATCGTGAAGGTTTTCAAGGATTCTTCTTGCGATTTTTCTTTTCAGAGCGGTATCTCCGATCCTCTCAACCGTTCTTTCATTCCTTTGTTCAACAACCTGTTCGTCCGGTAAGTTCATTTCCTTCATAGTACACATAGCAGATTCCTCCTGTAAGCAATTGGTTTTTCTCATTGTGTGACAGGGCGAAATAACATTTGATGCAGATAACCGATGGCGAAGGGAAACAAAAAAACCGCAGAATCCTCTGCGGTCGAAAAGACAGTTCGATGCAGAGCGAAAATCTCAGTGGCAACACAAACCAAGCCGTTTTCAAACACAGCTTCTTGTGTATGCACTTGGATTTCCCGCTCTTTCCGAATTCTCCCTGCACCGACCTGCAGCCTGGGGAGAATCGGCAACATCACATCCTTTGGTTGATTTCGCCTTGTCACGGTAAGTGTAGCACGCCTTCGGAAGCCTGTCAAGAGTTCTGGACACAGCCGGTACCCGGTATGCCGACGGTATTGCGCTTCCGCCACTTCGATCAGAAAAAACTCTCCATGTGGTGGGAGGATTCTTAAGGATGAATTGATCCCACAACGAAAAAGGCGAGCATCTGGCGAATATGCCGGATGCTCGTTTACTTAGGTGGTTGTATAAACGCAATGCACTGGCACAGTGCGTATAATTGCGCCCTCACCCAATGAGGGAGAGGCGTTATTTACCAGCTCGACAAATTGGAATTTGCATATATGATAGATGGAGATTTAATCAAATATAACCCTGAATTTGCATTCCGTATCTCCAGATAGAATGGTTTCTACTTGTTCTACTCGGATTCTGTTGTCACTCCATACGAGCTTTGCCACATAAATAATACTTTGTCGCGAGCATTCACATAGATTATTAGTATTAACACCAAAAACAGTATGAATATCGCAAGCACACTCTGGAAAGTAAATGAAATATTCTTTATTAGATACGACAATCTCACCACGAACATTACCAATTTCACTTAATCTGCTGTAAAACGCATCACGCTCTCCGTTCACAGTTTGATATAGCTTCAAATATGACTGCAAAACACCTGTATCAGCACAGCATTTGGCACAATGCTTCAACAGACAGTCTCGGCTGTCTAAATCCATTTCATCTAAACCTTTTTCGAATCCTTTAAACCATTGGCAAAAGAAAGTATTCTCCATATTTATCCTCTTCTAAATGTAAATGTCTACAAATTCATGTTTACCATTTCCATTCTATCACAGCAGCACAAGAAAACGCAAGCCAGCCAAGGCTTGCGGTTTCGTTATCTGCATGATGCAATGCGAAGGATAACTCCTTCCTTACCATCCCCCTCCCTGGCAGCGCAGGTTTTTGCTTTTATTTTTCACACAGCTTCTTTGCCATACGGTATACCCGGGAAACGTTGATTTCCATTTGTTTGCGGGTGAGCGTGCCTTCCCGCAGGCCCTTGAGCATATCGTCAAAGTCTGCCTTGCAGCCGGGCATGTACAAATCATTCCCGGCAGCAGCGGTCATTTCCGGCTGCACAGGGGCGTGGGTGTCCCGATCGTTATGGATCATGCCACGCACCAGCCAGTCCGTCATCACGATGCCGTCAAAGCCAAATTCGCTGCGCAACACATCCTCAATCAGGCCCCGCATCTGGGCGGTGTGGCAGCCGTTGAGCAAGTTGTAGGAGGTCATCACGGAAGCAGGCTTTGCTTCCCTCACGCAAATGCCAAAGCCTTTCAGGTAAATTTCACGCACGGCCCTTTCGCTGATGATGGAGTTATTGCCATAGCGGTTGGTTTCCTGGTTATTGGCGGCATAATGCTTGATGGTCACGCCGCAGCCGGGATAGGCCTGCACGCCCCTGGTGATGGCAGCGGCCATTTTACCGCTGACGAGGGGATCTTCGGAATAGTATTCAAAGTTTCTGCCGCAGCGGATGGAACGGTGGATATTCAGCGCCGGGGCCAGCCACAGATGCACGCCGAAGCGGCGCATTTCGCTGCCCACAATATCGCCGCAGCCCTGCACAAATTCTTCGTTCCAGCTCTGGGCCAGGGCAGTGCCGATGGGCAGGGCCGTGGCATACTGCTCTTCTGCCACAGCGCCCCTGGGCAATTTATTCCCCGGCAGCAGTTTCATCAGCATCCTGAAGATACCGGGCATGAATTCCACCATGCTTTCCGGCAGGCCGGTATGGCCCAGAGAATGAGCGCCCTTCTCATCCCGGTAGAATTTCTGGCTGAGCCGCACCCCTGCAGGGCCGTCGGCCATGGCCAGCACAGGAAGACCTTCTTCTTTCAGCACAGAGGTGGATTCCCCTGCCGTTCCGGCCACCTGTTTGCCGGCATTGCCAATGATGGACAGCTTTCCGGCCTTGGGGTCAAAGGCACCGACCAGGGCATAGGCCAGCTGCTCGTCCGTCCATTTTGCGACGGTTTCGTCCACTTCTTCCGGCTGATCGTACTCTACCTTCGCCGATACGATATCGGCCGCCTTCACCTGCAGACGGGGCAGGTTTTCAGGAAGCATATCTTCCCTTTTCTGTTCCGGTTTCCAGTCTTCAAAGTCCGCCTGGCCGCAGCAGGGCTTGGCCTGCAGAACCAGCACATCCCCGTCCAGCTCCGCCAGGGCCACTGGCACCGTATCCACGCTGGAATTGCCCACACGAATTACATAGGCACCCTTTTCCAGCACATAAGCGCTCTTTTCCGCATCGAAGGAGGCCAGATTCTTCAGATCAAAGCGCAGCGTCAAGGTTTCTTCTTCTCCGGGAGCCAGTTCCTTTGTTTTTGCAAAAGCAGCTAGGGCCTGATAAGGCTGGTCCAGCTTGCCTTCGGGGCAGGACACATACACTTGCGCCACTTCCTTGCCGGAAACGCTGCCAGTGTTTTTTACCTTCACCTGCACTTCCACCCGGCTGCCTTCATTTGCCGCCATTTGGGGTTCCAGCCGGAACGTGGTATACGACAGGCCAAAGCCGAAGGGATAGCGGGCACGCTTGCCCACGCTGTCAAAATAGCGATAGCCCACATACACGCCTTCTTTGTAGCGGGTGTCGTTATGATCGCCAAAGTCCGGCATGGGGAAATAATCCTGCCAGGCAGACCAGGTGGTGGCCAGCTTGCCGGAGGGGTTTTGTTTGCCCAGCAGGATATCTGCCAGCGCATCCCCTGTTTCCACTCCCAGCTGGGACAGAACCAGTACGTTTTCCACTTCTTCCACTTCGCTCAGGTCCACCGGGCCGCCGGCGTTCAATACCAGCATGAACTTTTTGAACTTTTTGTTCAGCAAAAGAATATCCCGCTTTTCCGTTTCCGTAAGCCTTATATCCCCCCTGGCATCCTGCCGGTCGTTGCCTTCACCGGAAATCCGGGCCAGCACATAAATTGCGGCATCGCCCTCTCCATCCAGGGGCAGATTGTATTCCGGTTCAGGCATCACCTTGCCCATGCCGATATACATGGCCATGGTGTGCATTTGCCTGGCCAGGGCTTTTACGTCCTTTACAAACTGCTTGCGTGCCTGAACATAGGCGGCGTCATAGGCATCCAGCCATTTTCCGCTGGTCACGGTAAAGCCTGCATTTTTCAGGCCCTCTTCCACTGTCACAAAATACCGGCTGTTCACTTCCCCGGAGCCGGAACCGCCCTTGATGGTCTTCCTTACGCCGTTGCCAAAGGCGGCAATGGCACAGGGCTTGCCCAGCGGAAAAGCGCCGTTTTGCTTCAAAAGCACGGTGCATTCCGCCAGATGATTGCGCAGATAAGACAAATGTTCTTTTTCATAATCATACAGCTGCATGGATTTTTTCCTCCTGCCAAAGCATGTTTTTTCCTGCTTTTCAGTATAACGGATATTTGCTTCTTTCTCAAGCCCTCGGAGAAAGAAAAAACGCCTTTCAGGCGTTTTCTTTTCTCAGTTTCCGGCAATACTGGGTACACAGCTTATCCGTGCATTTTGCGCATTGCAGGGATACATTGGTTTCCTCCCAGAACCGCTCCGGATACAGAAAAATGCAGCATTCCCACACCAGTACCACCACAGCGGAAATCAGCACCAGGCTCCAGGAATAAAAGCTGTCCACAAAAATCAGAGGTGAAAACATCATCAGATGATCCCAGTTGAAAATGCGGCAGGTGGTGCAGCAGCGGTTGTGCATGATCAGCCGGAAGGGACACCAGATGAGAACACAGATCAGATCACATACATAAAAAACCACAGTGATCAGAAAAAGAATCTTCCTGTCATACAGCCCGGAAAAATAGCCCACGCCTATCAATGTGATCAGCATAACCCACACCAGCATCACCTTGAAAGCCGCCTTGGTGGTATTGGTGATATAGTTTTTCATTGCTTCCAGGTTCACCTTTTCCACAATGGGCCGGAAGTTTTTCCGGAAAAGCTTCAAAGAGCCGATGGACAGGTGTTTATGAAAGGGCCACAGCTGGGCGGCCATATCCACCAGCCACACGCCCCACAAAAGATGCAGCAGCGTGAACCTATCAAAAAACATCCACC
>JAFSBN010000111.1 GCA_017437265.1 Clostridia bacterium | reverse complement strand
CATGGAGCCGGCAGCGATCAGGGTGTCATAATCCACGGGGGTGTCCAGCAGTTCAGCAGGCAGACAGCCGCCGGAGGGGCCGCCGGTCTGCACGGCCTTGAAGGCCTTGCCGTTGGGGATGCCGCCGCCGATATCGTAGATGATGGTGCGCAGAGGAGTACCCATGGGCACTTCCACCAGACCCGTGTTGTTGATCTTGCCGCCCAGAGCGAACACCTTGGTGCCCTTGCTCTTTTCGGTACCCATGGAGCAGAACCAGTCAGCACCCTTAAGGATGATCTGAGGCACGTTGGCATAGGTTTCCACGTTGTTGAGCATGGTGGGCTTGGCGAACAGGCCCTTCACAGCCGGGAACGGAGGACGGGGCGTGGGTTCGCCGCGCTTGCCTTCGATGGAGCGCATCAGAGCCGTTTCTTCGCCGCACACGAAGGCGCCGGCGCCCAGACGGATCTTCAGATCGAAGGAGAAATCGGTACCGAAGATGTTCTTGCCAAGCAATCCGTATTCATGAGCCTGGTTGATGGCGATTTCCAGACGCTTCACAGCGATGGGATATTCGGCACGCACGTACACATAGCCTTCAGAAGCACCGATGGCATAGCCGGCGATGGCCATAGCTTCGATCACGGCATGGGGATCGCCTTCCAGAATGGAGCGGTCCATGAAAGCGCCGGGGTCGCCTTCGTCAGCGTTGCAGGCCACGTACTTCTGATCGGCCTGAGAATTATAGGTGAACTTCCACTTGAGGCCGGTGGGGAAACCGCCGCCGCCACGGCCGCGCAGGCCGGACTTGAGGATTTCATCGATGACTTCTTCACGGGTCATCTTGGTGAGGGCCTTTTCCAGAGCCATGTAGCCGTCAAAAGCGATGTATTCGTCGATGTTTTCGGGATCGATCACACCGCAGTTGCGCAGGGCAACACGCTGCTGATGCTTGTAGAAGTTGATATCGTTGAGGCTCTTGTTGGCATTCTGTTCGTGGGAAGCATGATCGGTGTACACCAGGTGCTGCACCTTGCGGCCCTTGAGCAGATGTTCGGACACGATTTCATCCACGTCTTCCACACGGACACGGGAATAGAAAGTGCCTTCGGGATACACGATAACCACGGGGCCGGCTTCGCACAGACCGAAGCAACCGGTGCGGATAACCTTAACTTCCTTTTCCAGACCGGCTTCGGCAATCTTCTGTTCGAAGCGTTCAATCAGCTGCGCAGAGCCGGAAGACGTACAGCCGGTACCGCCGCAGCAAAGCACATGAGCGCGATAGATTTCCATGAGCAATTCCTCCTATAGCGGTCGCTTAATTATTTTTCAGCAGCACCGATGGTGTATTCTTCCACAGGACGGCCGTTGACGATATGTTCGGCCACAATGCGGCTCACCATTTCGGGCTTCACGTGCACATAGGTCACCTTTTCCTGGCCGGGCAGATACACGTCCACCATGGGCTCCAGACGGCACATACCGATGCAGCCGGTCTGAGAAACGGTCACATTGCCAAGGCCGCGCTTTTCAGTTTCTTCCATGAAAGACAGCATCACGGGACGAGCGCCGGCAGCAATGCCGCAGGTAGCCATACCCACCACCACGCGGATGGTTTCACTGGCGTCTTCCTTGCGCAGGTTGATGCGGTTCAGGGTCTTTTCGCGAATGGCCTGCAGTTCAGCCAAAGACTTCATAAAACGACACCTCCAAATATCGGTTCAATTTCTTCTCGTATGGATGCATCCATCCAGGATACGATTTCGGGTTCGTTCAAAGGAACCCCATCCAGCACTTCCCTCACCTGACGGGTGTCAAACACCGTTTCGCCTTTTACTGTTTTGCAAAAAAGCAGAAATTCAGGTTTTTCGGGATTTGCCGATACCAGGGTGACCACCGTTCCGGCAATATCGCCAAGGGGCAGACAATCGATGGAAGCGGTGTTCATAGTGGCTGTCAATACCGTGCCTTTCCCCACCGTACTTTCGATCTTCAGATCCCCGCCGGCCAGACGGCAGTTTTCCGCCATCATGGGAATACCAAGGCCCACTTTTCTTGTGGTTCTGGTGGTGGCAAAGGGACTCATCACCCTTTTGAGCAGCGCTTCATCCATGCCGCAGCCGTCATCTTCAATAATAATGGAAAGAATACCATTTTCATCGCAGATGATCTTCAGCTGCACCAGCGTGGCATCGGCGCGGATGCTGTTCTGGGCAAGGTCGAGAATGTGGAGAGAAAGATCACGCATAGCTTAGCCCAGTTCCCGGTACTTGGCAATGATGCCGGGGATGTCGTCGGGCGTGAGACGGCCGTAAACTTCTTCGTTCACAGTCATAACAGGGGCCAGACCGCAGGCACCCAGGCAACGGGTGGCATTGAGCGTGAACAGGCCATCGGCAGAGGTCTTGCCAACGGGCACATTCAGTTCTTCGCTCAGCTTATCCAGCACCTTCTGGCTGCCCTTTACGTAGCAGGCAGTACCCATGCAAACGCTGATGATGTACTTACCGGCGGGCTCCAGGGTGAACTGGGCGTAGAAGGTAGCTACGCCGTAGACTTCGCTCAGCGTAACACCCAGGCCTTCAGCGATGATCTTCTGAACATCCATGGGAACGCAACCGAAGATACCCTGTGCCTTCTGCAGCACGGGCATCAGTGCACCGGGCTGATCCTTCAGCTCTTCAATTACCTGCTGAAGCTGATCATACTTTTCTTTCATGTCCGGCATGACGGTATAAACCCTCCTTTTATTCTCATTGCCTTTTCAGGCATACTTGGTTTACCAACGTATATGATAACATACTTTTCGGATAATTGCACGAACATTTTTCAAAAAATCTGAATAATTTTTCGCTTTTTTTCGTTTTTTCCTATCAAATGCTTTCAATTGTGCATTTTTCGTCAAAATCTATTGCTCTTTCCTGGCATTTGAAGTATTGTATTAATGTTGCGTATTTTTTTACTGAAAAACATTTTTTGAAAGGAACATACTTTTTATGGCCAAAGCGAGACAACAGGATTTTACCACCGGCTCCATCGGCAAGGGAATGATCACGTTTGCCGCCCCTTTTCTTTTGTCCAACATCCTTCAGGCTCTGTATGGTGCCGTGGATATGTGGGTGGTGGGTAACTTTTCTGCTGCCGATGCCGCTGTGCGCACTGCCATTTTGTCCGGTGTCAATATCGGCAGCCAGATCACGCACATGGTAGCAATGGCCGTCAGCGGGCTGACTGTTTCCGGTACGGTGCTGGTCGGCCAATATATCGGTGCCAGAAAAACCAAGGATGCTTCCGAAACTGTGGGCACCATGTTTTCCATGCTGGGCATTGCGGGCATTATACTTACCATTCTGATGATCTCCCTTTCCGCTCCCCTGCTGAAGCTGCTCAACACCCCTGCCGAATCCTTTGCCTATGCGCAGGAATATCTGATTATCTGCCTGGTGGGCACGCTGTTTATTTTCGGTTACAACGCCATCAGCTCCATCCAGCGCGGCATGGGCGACTCTGTCCGTCCGCTTTACTTTGTGGCCATTGCTTGCATGATCAACATTGTGCTGGACCTGGTATTCGTAAAGAACATGGGGATGGGTGCCGCCGGCGCCGCCTGGGCCACGGTGATTGCACAGGCAGTCAGCTTCCTCATCGCTGCATTTTACCTTTCCAAGTCCCGTTTCGTATTTGATTTCAGGCTCAGATCCTTCCGCATCGTAAAGGATAAAATGAAGATGATGATCAAGCTGGGTATTCCCTCCTCCGTCCAGAGCATCATCGTCAACATTTCCTTCCTTGTAATGAGCGCCGTAGTCAATACCATTGGCGGTGTGGTGGCATCCGCAGCTGTCGGCATAGTGGGCAAATTCAATTCCTTCGCCATTTTGCCTGCCGTTGCCATGAGCAATTCCGTCAGCGCTTATGCCGCACAGAATATCGGTGCCGGTTTCCACGACCGTGCACGCAAATGCCTGAACGTGGGTATTGCCATTGCCCTTTCCATCAGCGCCGTGATCCTTGCCGCCGTGCAGCTTTTCCCCGAAACCATCATCGGCTTTTTCGATTCAAATGCCGATACCATCCGGGACGGCGTGGCCTACATCCGCACTTTCTCCATTGAATATCTCTTTATTCCCATCCTGTTCTGTATCAACGGCCTCATCATGGGTGCAGGGCACACCTTCTTTACCCTCATTTCCGGCGCCCTTTCTTCCCTGCTTTTGCGCATTCCGGTGGCCATTATTTTCGGTTCCGTGCTGGGCTGGGGCTTGCCGGGCGTAGGCCTTGCCGGCCCTGCCGCCACCCTTTTCAGTGTGCTCTTTGCAGGCTGGTTCCTGCTCAGCGGCCGATGGCTGAAGGATAAAACCGGCATCCGGCGGGAAGAAGATATGGGTTAAATTGTGAAAAACAGGCAAAAAAACAAATTTTTTTCAATGTTTTTCATTCTCTCGCTTGTAATTTTCTTTTCGGTATGATACAATCATGTGCGTTGAATTCAAGGAGGTAATTTTCATGTCTATCGTTGTGAATGTTCTCATGGTCATCGCCGCCCTGGCCCTGATTATCAGTGTATTGATGCAGTCTTCCGACGAAAACGGTTTGAGCGCTCTGTCCGGCGGCAGCAGCGAAACCTTCTTCGGCAAGAACAAGATGAACAGCCTGGAAGGCAAGCTGGCCATGATCACCAAGGTTTCCGCCATCGTGTTCGTGGTACTGGCCCTGGTCATGCTGATCATCGGCTGATTCTTTCGCCATTTTGAAAAGGGGCTTGCGCTCCTGCAGGGCTGATGCATCTTTGCACAGCCCTTTCTTTGCGTAATAAACCTTATCTGTATCACAGGAGAATGTATGATCATTTTATCCGTTCAAAATCTGCAAAAGGCGTTCGGAGGCAATCAGGTGCTCAAAGACGTCTCTTTTGTGCTGCAGGATCATCAGCGGATGGGCCTGGTTGGTGTAAACGGCTGCGGCAAATCCACGCTGCTTAAAATTCTGGCCGGCATAGAAGATGCGGATGACGGTTCCTTTTCCCTGGGCAAGGATCTGACGCTGGGCTATATGGAACAGCAGTTTGCCGTTTCTGGCGAAAAGACGGTTTATGACGTACTCAAAGACGTTTTTATTCCCGTTTTTCAGATGGAAGAAAAGCTGCGCCGGATGGAAGCGGATATGGCATCTGCGCAAAACGAAACGGAGCTCAAACGTCTGGGCGATGCCTATGAAAGGCTGAACTTTCTTTTTGAAAAAGCGGACGGCTATGCCTGGCAGTCTTCCATTGCTGGGGTGCTGGCCGGCCTGGGCTTTGAAAAGCATCAGTGGGATCAGCCTGCCCATCTTTTGTCCGGCGGTGAACTGACCCGCCTGTGCCTGGCCAGGCTGCTTCTGCAAAAGCCGGATCTTTTGCTTCTGGACGAACCCACCAACCATCTGGATCTGGAGGCCCTTGCCTGGCTGGAAAAATATCTGTCCGAATATAAGGGCGCCGTGATCGTGGTATCCCACGACCGCTATTTCCTGGACAAAATCTGCACCCACATCACAGAGCTTCTTCTTGGCACTGCCGAAACCTATCAGGGCAATTATTCCGCCTATATGCCCCAGCGCACGGAACGTTTTGAAATCCGCATGCGTGCATGGGAGCAGCAACAGAAACTGATTGCCCGGGAAGAGTCCATCATTGCCCGCTATAAATCCTTCAACCGGGAAAAATCCATCAAGGCCGCCGAAAGCCGGGAAAAACGCCTGGAAAAAATCGAGCGGCTTGAAAGGCCGGAAGACGAGCATCAGGTGCGTTTCTCCTTCCATGCCAAGCGCCGCACCGGCGATGATGTGATGGCTGTGCGGGATTATCAGAAATCCTTTGACGGCAGAACCCTCTTTTCCAATGTGCATTTTGATTTGCGTGCCGGTGACCGTGTAGCCCTTTTAGGGCCGAATGGCATCGGTAAATCGACGCTTCTTCGCTGCATTATGGGCGAGCTTACCCCGGATGCAGGCTATATCCGCTGGGGGGCCAATGTGGATTGCGGCTACTACGACCAGAAGCAATCCTCCCTCCACCCCAACAAAACTGTGCTTGACGAAGTGTGGGACGCTTTCCCCCGGATGGATCAGAGTGAGGTGCGCGGTGCACTGGGCCTTTTCCTGTTCACAGGAGAAGATGTGTTCATGCCAATCAGCACACTTTCCGGCGGTGAAAGAGGCCGTGTGGCACTGACGAAGCTGATGCTGCAAAAGGATAATCTTTTGCTCCTTGACGAACCTACCAACCATCTGGATATGGACAGCCGTGAAGTGCTGGAGGATGCGCTGGAAAACTTCGAAGGCACCATCCTTTCCGTTTCCCACGACCGCTATTTCATCAATCGCTTTGCCAACCGGGTGCTGGTGCTTTCCGAGAACGGCATCAAGGAATACAGGGGCAATTTCGACGATTATCAGGCACGGCTTGCCTGGGAAAACGCCCGTCCCACGGAAGATATCCGCTATGCGGACATGACCAAAACAGAAGCGGATAAAGAAAAGAAAAAGGTGCGCCTGGCCAAAGAACAGAAAAAAACGCTGAAAAACAATGTGGCCATGGCCGAAAAGCAGATTGCGGATCTGGAAGCGCAGATTGAAAATCAGGAAGCGCTGATGACCACTGCCGACGTGTATGCCGTACCGGAAAAGGCTGCAGCCGCCGCCCGGGAATACCAGCGGCTGAAGGACGCCTTGAACGACGCCTATGCAGCCTGGGAAGAAGCAGCGGAAGCGCTGGAAAACGCCGAATAAGAAAACAGCTGGAGCTTTTCCCTCCAGCTGTTCATTTTTTGGATTTATTTGATGAAGCGAATGGATTTCAGTGCACCATTATCGCCGCCGCCGTTAAAGGTGAGATACAGCGCATGCTTGCCGTCAGGCAGATCACACTGTGCCGTATGCTCCACCCACACATTGGAATTGCCGGTTTTGATTTCTGCCAGCACTTCCCCATCCAGCGCCGTGCGCACTTCAAACACGCCGTTTGTGTACCCTCTCACCGTTACACCGATGCCCTTTACGTCCTTCAAATCAAAGTATTTGAACCCGATCACTGTGCCATTGATGATGCGGCCCACATAGCCTTCTTCCTCATCGCCGTCCCGGCCGTCCTGCATGATGTGAGGCTGCATATGATAGCCCACCATGGGCAGGCTGCCGGGAGCATAGAGATTGCAGGCAAGATAGGCAGGATAGGTGCCTTCTCCCTCCAGCACGCAGCCATTCAGGCCGCAGGAGGTCATTTCCACTTGTCTGATCTGTCCATTCTCGTCAAAGTAAATCGGCTCTGCGCAGCCCTGGCGGCTGTACCAGGTGTTATTGGTCTGCCGGTGATAGAAGATGTACCACTGGCCTTCAATTTCCACAATGCTACCGTGGTTGTTGCCGCCGGCAGCCACCGGCATATCCGCCGGTTTGTATGAATCGATGCCCAGATCATTGTTGCTGACGATCACACCGCCGTATTTGAACCCTTCCACGGGGCTTTTGCTGTAGGCATAGCAAAGCTCGTGCATCTTTTCAGAAGAATATACGAAATAGTAAGTATCTCCGCGCTTGCGAATGGAAGCCGCTTCAAAATAGGCATGGCCTTCAAAGCCGGTGCCTTTGCTGTACTGGCAGCCGGGCACCACAAACCGAGGTGCTTCCCTGATGGTGAGCATATCTTTATCCAATACCGTCACCATGGCCCCGTGGCGGCTCTTGTCCCACTGGCCGCAAAAGCCGGTGTACAGGTACGTGGTATCCCCTTCCGTCAACACGCCGGGATCAAACTGGAATTCGTCGTTTTCTCCGTCCCCCAGCCGTGTGCCGTCCGGATAATGCACATAGCCGTAAAATTCAAACTTTCCCGCAGGTGTATCGCACACTGCCACGGAAATGGCGCTCACCTTATCCAGCGCATAATAGAGATAATACCGTCCGTCAGGGCCCTGCGTCACGTCCGGGGCATACAGGCACATGTGGCCATCCTTATTCAAAGGATCCTCATTCCGGGGATAAATAGCCCCTTCACAGCGCCAGTTGCCCAGATCATCCACCGGCGCACTCCACCCCATATAATCGCCCATGCAGAACACCGCACCGTTATAAAAATCATGGGAACCATATACATACACCCTGTCGCCAAACACATAAGGCTCGCCGTCGGGAATGTATTCCCAGGAAGGCAGATAAGGGTTGAATGCCTGCTTTTTCATCACATTCGCCTCTTTCGTTTTTTTGTTTATTATACTTTCTCATTTTTCCCCTGTCAAACCCGTTCTTGCCCATTTTTTCCCTTCATGATATAATTGTCTGGAAAAAGATACTCAATGTCAAAACAGGAGAAACATCCCATGAAAACCAACCGTCTTTACTATACCAATGCATATCTTACCGAATTCGATGCAACGATTATCCTGTCGGAAGGCAGCTGTGTGGCGCTGGACCAGTCCGCCTTTTACCCCACATCCGGCGGCCAGCCCAACGACACCGGTTTTTTGATCGCAGAAAATATCCGGGCTCGTGTGAATGACGTGACCGTGGAAAACGATATCGTCTGGCATCACCTGGACCAGCCGCTGCCGGCAGGCACCAAGGTGCACGGGGTGATCGACTGGCCCCGGCGTTTCGAGCATATGCAACAGCATGCCGGGGATCACATCATTGCAGGTGCCATCTGGGAAACCTTCCGGGGCGTTACCATCGGCCTGCACACCGGCCAGGCAGAATCCTCCATCGATGTTACCATGCCGGAGGGCAAAACCCATCTGACCGATGAAGAAACGGCGCAGATCGAAAACCTGGTCAACAGCCGCATTCAGCAAAACCATCCCATCCGCTGCTGGTTTCCGGACGAAAAGGAACTGGAAACGCTGCCCATTCGGAAAAAGCCCACCGTGTCCGAAAATGTGCGTATTGTTGCCATGGGCGATTTTGAAATGGTGGCCTGCGGTGGCGCACACCCCAGCACCACCGGCCAGATCGGCCTGGTGAAAATCCTGTCCACCGCCCCTTCCAGAGGGAACATGCGGCTCACATTCCTTGCCGGCATGCGTGCCCTGCATCATTATCAGGCCAGTTATAAATGTGCAAGGGAAATCAGTGCACGCCTCTCTTCAGATGTGTACGCCGCTCCCGCTGCCCTTGAAAAACTGCTGGATGCAAACGCTTCCTCCCTGAAAGACATGCAGTCCCGGCTGATGCAGGCTGCACTGCACACCGTCTTGCAGTCAAAAACCATGATAAAGGATAAAACGGTATATGCCTGCCATCTGCCCTATGCCGATGCCGCTTCCCTGCAGCAAGCCGCAAAAGCACTGATCGCAGAAGAAAACACCCTCGTACTGCTTTCCTGTCAGCGGGACAATGGATGCCTTCTGCTTTTTGCCAGAAGCGCAGATGCACAAACGGATATGGCCGCCTTATTGCGAAATGCAGGTGCCCGGGGCGGCGGCAAGCCTGACTTTGCCCAGGGCAGCGCACCGGATGAAAGCGTGCTGCAAACCGCCCTTTCCCTCCTCTGAGAAGTTTGACACCCCGCTCCTTTCCCTTGCATATATTGACTGTGTATCATCAGCCAATTAGCACCGGAAAGGAGCTTTTATATGCATCACTTTTTCGGCAGATTGAACAGGAGGGATTATTTTGCCTGTTGAAATGCTGCTTGCCGCCATTTTTCTCCCCTTCTTTGGCACAGTGCTTGGCGGGATCCTGTTTCTTTGGAATAACGGCGTCTTCAATAAACGAAAACAAAGATACCTGAATGCGGCTGCCGGTGGCATAATGTTTGCAGCAGCCATCTGGTCCCTGCTTATTCCGTCTGTAGAATTGTCTTCATTTTCCGTCAAATGGCTTCCCACTGTTCTGGGCTTTCTCTTTGGCGGCATCCTGATTGCCCTCTTGGAAAAAATGCTGCAGAAAACATACACAAAAAATGACGGCAGCATGCTGATGCTGGCCGTCACCATTCATAATTTTCCGGAAGGCATGGCTGTGGGTGTTGCCCTGTCCGGTCTGGTTCATTCGGATGCCATCTCCCTTACCGCAGCGTGCATGCTGTCCTTTGGCATTGCAGTTCAGAATATTCCGGAAGGCGCCATCATTTATGCACCCATACGCAGCCGGGGAAAAAGCAAATTAACCGCCATGATGTACACCGCTTTATCCGGCATTGTGGAACCTCTGGGTGCGTTGCTTACGTTTTTGCTCACCGCCGTTTTCGAGCCGCTTTTGCCCTTCATCCTGGCCTTTGCGGCTGGTGCCATGATCTATGTGGTGGCGGATGAAATGCTGCCGGCAGCCGCAGAAGAAAAAGAAAACGCCTGGCCTTCTCTTTCTTTCATGCTGGCGTTTTCCCTGATGATGCTGTTGGATATTGCGCTGGGATAAGATTTTTCATCCGCCTGAAAGCAAAAAATAATGGGCTTGCAGCGAATTACTTCGCTCAAGTCCATTTTTTCATATTCCTGATGACAAATGACTTCTGCTTTGCTATAATACAGAAAAAACGACAGGAGAATATGCTTTATGTCTGTTTCTGTTTTGGAAAAGGTAAAAAAGGCTGCCCTTGCCATGCAGCGCTACAGCTGGGAGCAGGGCGTGGTGGCACAGGCATTTCTGGAAAGCGGCGATACCGAAACGGCACTTCTTCTGGCTGTGGAAGGTGCCAATCGTCAGCTGGCAGACGGCCGCTGTGCCCATATCGGCAATCCCGGTGCGGTGACCGACCCTTGCTGCATCGGTGAAGCGCTGATTTTTGCCTGCGAAGAAACAGGCGCTCCCTTTTTGCAGGAAGCCAGGGAAAAGCTTTTGAAATGGGCCATTCTGGATGCACCCAGAACCGAAAACGGCATCGTTTATCACGTAACATACGCCCCGGAAATCTGGGTGGATTCCTTTTACATGCTGCCTCCTTTTCTGGCAAGGGCAGGCTATTATGACGAAGCCATGAAACAAATCAGCGGATATTGGCACTTACTTCTGGATGAGAAAAAACAACTGCTTTCCCATCGCTATCATCATGGCACAAATTCCTTCCCCCGGAAAGATGCATGGGGCGTTGGCAATGGCTGGGCCCTGGCCGGTATGACCCGGGTACTGAGAACCCTTCCTGAAAGCAAAACCGAAGAAAAGAAATTCCTCCAGCAAAAAATCACAGTTCTTCTGGATGCAGCCCTTCCTTTGCAGATGGAAAACGGGATGTTCCATGATGTACTGGATGATGAAAGCACCTTCTCCGAAGTAAATTTCGGGCAAATGCTAGCATATACGATCTATTCCGGTATAAAGGACGGCTGGCTCAATGAAAAATATCTCCCCTGTGCCGATAAAGCTCGGGCAGCCGCCATCAGTCAGGTGGACCGTTTCGGGCTGGTGCGCAACGTGTGCGGCATGCCGGATTTTGACCGGCCCTTTGTGGCCCCGGAAGGCCAGGCGTTTTTCATCCTGATGGAAACGGCATACACCGCCCTCCGTCAATAACACACATTTTTCGCCCCGAAAAAGTCAACCATTCTTTTTCATTTTCTGATATATTCTGTTTCGGGAGGTGAAACGGATGGAAATGCTCAAATCCATAAACAATGCCATGGAATACCTGGAAACCCATTTGTGCGCAGAATGGGATCTGGGGAAGGTGGCAGAAATCGCCTGCGTATCGGCGGACAGCTTTCTTCGCTTTTTCAGCTATATGACCGGTATGACGCTGAATGAATACATCCGCAGAAGAAAGCTGACCCTTGCCGCCTTTGATCTGCAAAACACAAAGGAACCCATCGTGGACATCGCCGTCCGATACGGGTGGGAATCCGGCACTGCGTTTTCCCGTGCATTTTTTCGCCAACACGGCATCGCACCCTCTGTTTTCCGCAGAAACGGTGGTTCCCTGAAAATCTTTCCGCCCGCTTCCTTCCACATCACCATTAAAGGAGCAAAGGAAATGGATTTTCGCATCATCGAATTGAAAGATACCCCACTGTATGGCATTTCATTCCCCTACGAAGGCATGGGATATGAAGTGCACGAAGATTTGCGGAACCGTATGTGGTCCGCCGCCTATGAAGATGTGCCGATGAAAATATGCGACGGCGTGTGGGACAATCCCGCTGATACACAAATGGACGGTATCTGGTATGGCATATGGCAGGGCGAAAAAAGCTATATGATCGCCCGTAATAAAGCCGATTGCCGCAATGCTCAGCTGGAATGCTTCACCCTGCCCGGGGGAACCTACGCCGTTT
>JAFSBN010000110.1 GCA_017437265.1 Clostridia bacterium | reverse complement strand
TCAGAGTGCAGCAAAAAGAGAAAGGAAGAGAAAACACATGCCCAAGCTTTTTGAAGAACGCAGAGATTGGTTTGTGCGGCGAGCTGTTGCTATGCATAGAGCTCATATTTCCAATGAAAAAAAGATGGAAAAGGTAAAGGGCGTGGACTCATTCTGGAGAAAATTCCGTGCCAAAGCCGAAGTGGCAGAGTTGACCGATGAGCAGCGGAAGGAAGTTGAAGCGTTCTGGAGTCGGTATTCATTCGCCTACCAGAACAACATTCTTACGCAGCAGTACTATACCAAGGTATCCGGCCGGTTCGACCCCAGGTACTGCTCCGAAGGCCTGAATGCTTACTACATGTACCGTTTCTACGATAGCGTCGATTACCACACGGCTTTCCACGACAAAAACTACCGTGAATGCCTTTTCCATGATTTCCGTTTCACGCCGGCAGTGGCCCATCGTATCCGTGGTTGTTACTACAACGACAAAATGGAAAAAGTGCGGTTTTACCAGATGGTCAATCAGTTGGAAAAGCTGGTGAATACCACCGAAGAAAAGCTGATTGTGAAGCCCACACCGGGTGGCGGCGGAAATGGCATCCAGTTCATCCGCCGCGGCGATACCAAAACGGATATTGCCAATTTGCTGGACAGCATCAAGGGCGACGACGTGATCATCGAGCGTTTTATCAAGGCGCACCCTGTGTATGCCGCTGCCAACCCCACCTCCCTGAACACGCTTAGAATCATCACCTTCATGCACCGGCAGGAGTTCCAGGTGATCTGCATTGTTTTCAGAATGGGGGCTACCGGCAAAGAGGTGGATAACTTTGCCCAGGGTGGCGTGGCATGCCCTGTAAGTCCGGAAGGCATCTGCGCCGACTGGGGTGTGGATCACTGGGGCAAGAGGCATGATGTGCATCCCAATGGGTTTGAGTTTGCCGGCTATAAGCTCTGCAGCGTGGATAAGGCGCTCGAGATGGTGAAAAAGATGCACGCCCGGATCCCACAGTTCAAACAGATGTCCTGGGACATTGCAATCGATGAGACGGGCGAGCCCATGCTGGTGGAAATGAATCCCCGCGGAGATATTGCTGTATATCAGGTATGGGGTGCGTTGCCCTTTGGTGAAAAAACGAAAGAGATTCTTGATGAATATCTTTTGTTGCTGTATTATGATCTGGGTGCTGACTGGACATGGGATTACATGGAATACCACGATCATATTGCACTGATCAAGTATGATGGTTTGAAAAAAGATGTGATCGTTCCCGAGCAGATCAAGGGAAAGCCTGTTACCACATTGGAAAAGGGGTGCTTCTCTAAGGATAAAGTTCGGAAGATTACGCTGCCCGGCTGTGTAAAGAGTCTTGGCGATATCAGCAAGGAAATTGAAGTGGTGCAGCTGGAAGATACGCGGGGAATCGTTGTGGAAGCGCCTACCGAAGTGAATGTTGCTTCTTCCGATTTCAAGGTGACTGTATCCTGGGAGAACAGTGACACTGAAGCGTACACCTACGTTTATCGCATGCAGTTGGGTTCGCCCAGAAAGTTTATGCGGGTCGTTATGCCCGGGGTCACATCGTTTGTGGATCACGATGCGTTGCCCGGTGTTGCTTATCAGTACTCAGTACGCAGTTATCGCACCAATTGCGCCATGTACAGCGATTGGGTGAAAGCAAAAACCATCGTACCCAGAAAGTAACTTTTCGAGAACAAAAATGCAGGAAGGTATTACTATGAAAGTCGGAATCATGCAGCCGTATTTTGTGCCGTATCTGGGATATTGGCAGTTGATGAATGCGGTGGATCGGTATGTGGTGTATGACGATGTGAATTACATCAAAGGCGGACGCGTAAACCGTAACTCCATTTTGCAAAATGGTCAGTCCCAGTATTTTAACCTGCCTCTGATCGGCGCAAGCCCCAACAAGCACATCAACGAAGTGGAAGTGAACAACGACCCCAAGCAGCAGGAAAAGCTGCTGAGAACGCTGGAAATGTGCTACAAAAAGGCGCCTTACTATGCGCAGGTGCAGCCAATTTTCCAGGAGATTTTTACCCAGACGGAGACCAATCTGGCCAAGTACCTGTTCTTCTCCTTCCAGAAGATCGGCGCATATCTGGGCATTACCACCGAGCTGATCCTCTCCTCCGAGCTGGAGAAGGATTGCACGCTGAAGGCCCACGATAAGGTAATTGCCATCTGCAAGGAGCTGGGCGCGGATCATTACTACAACTCCGTAAACGGCATCCCGCTGTATGAGCCCCACCGCTCCCTGTTTGAGGAAAACGGCATTCAGTTGTGCTTCCCCAAAATGAGGGACATCTCCTATAAACAGTTCAAGGGCGAATTTGTGCCCTACCTTTCCATCATCGATGTGATGATGTTCAATTCTCAGGAAGAATGCCAGCGGCTTCTTCTGGAATATGACCTTACTGAATCTACATAAAGAAAGGAAGTACCATCATGATCAATGTATTTCAGCCCTCTCTGGGAAAGGAAGAACTGGATCGCATCCAGGGTGTATTTGAATCCAATTGGCTGGGCAAGGGCAAGCTGAATGACGAATTCGAAACCGGTTTTGCTGCTCAGCTGGGCTGCGGCCGTGAACATGTGTTCACTACCAATTGCTGCAGCGAAGGCCTGTTTGCTTCCATGCACATGTTTGACATCGGCCCCGGCGATGAAGTGATTCTGCCCTCCATCAGCTTTGTGGGCGCCGGCAATGCCGTGGGTGCCTGCGGCGCCAAGATGGTGCTGTGCGATGTGGATCCCCGCACTCTGAACGTGCGAGCCTGCGATATCGAAAAGAAGCTGACCCCCAAGACCAAGGCTGTGCTGCTGATCCACTACGGCGGTGTGCCCTGCGAAATGGATGAAATTCTGGCTCTGGCCAAGAAACACAATTTTGCCGTGATTGAAGACAGCGCCTGCTCCGTCTATTCCACGTACAAGGGCAAGGCCTGCGGCACCATCGGCGATATGGGCATGTGGTCCTTTGATGCCATGAAGATTCTGGTGTGCGGCGACGGTTCCATGCTGTATTTCAAGGATCCTGAAAAGAAGATTCAGGCGGAAAAGTGGCTGTACTTCGGTCTGGAAAGCAAGAGCGGTTATTCCAACAGTGTGGACAAGAAATGGTGGGAATATGACGTTTCTTCCTTCGGCCATCGTGCTATCATGAATGACGTAACGGCTGCTATGGCCTGCGAACAGCTCAAGAAGCTGCCTGGCTTTATTGCCCGCCGCAAGGAAATTTCCGATATGTATGACAAGCTGCTGGGTGATCTGGAATGGCTGGATCTTCCTCAGCCCATCAAGGAAGACTGCACCTCCACCTACTATTTCTATCACATTCAGGTGAAGGCAGATGATCATCGTGATCTGCTGGCCAAGTTCCTGCGTGAAAATGGAGTGTATACCACCTTCCGTTACTTCCCCCTGCATCGTGTGCCTTACTATATCAATCATTTCGATATTAAAGACGAAGATTTCCCCAATGCAAATTATGCTTCCGATCACACCCTGTGCATCCCTGTGCACCAGTCTCTGACCAATGAAGAGGTGGAAACTGTGGCTGCCTTGATCCGTAAGTATGGCGAAATCAACGGTCTGTAATCATTTTTTGAATAAGGGGCAGTGCCACCGCACTGCTCTTTTTCTGTGAGTTTGTTGTATTGTTTGCCGGTGAGAAAAAGGCTTACAAAATATGTGCTGAAAATGCATTAATACAAAACTGGGTGGGATAGGCTTTGGAATTTTCAAGAAACCGATATATTGGCGATGTGCTTGTCAGAAGTCAGCCTGATACGGATTCATATTTATGGGGCATTCCGGCGGTAAAGCACTTAATAAAAAATCGGCACATGGCATTGCATTCGCCAGTTACTTTTCTGGTGGGGGAAAACGGCGTGGGAAAATCCACTTTGCTGGAAGCCATTGCGGTGGCTGCCGGGTTTAATCCGGAGGGCGGCACAAAGAATTTTTCCTTTACCACCCGCTCCACCCATTCGAAGCTGCATGAGTGTATAATGCTTGCCAAGTATGACTTTCCCAAAGACGGTTTCTTTTTGCGGGCGGAGAGCTTTTATAATGTGGCTACCAATATTGGTGAAATGGATGATGCTGGAGGGCTGGGCGCGCCGGTGATTCAAAGCTTTGGCGGCATATCCCTGCACGAGCAGAGCCACGGTGAAAGCTTTTTGTCAGTGGTGCTTCATCGTTTTGGAGGGAACGGCCTGTATATTCTGGATGAACCGGAAGCGGCGCTGTCGCCCATGAGGCTGTTGACGCTGCTGTCCGCTATGGATCGACTGGTGAAGAACAATAGCCAGTTCATCATTTCAACCCATTCACCCATACTGATGGCATATCCGGGGGCAGAGATACTGGAGTTGAGCGATGAAGGTATTCGGTCTGTTGGCTATAAGGAGACGGAGCATTATCAGGTGACAAAGCAATTCCTGGAAAATCCGGAAAAGATGCTGCATTATTTACTGGATGATTGAATCAGTTTTTGTTATTACATTTACATACAGAGAATTCTGCACAAAATCGCCTGGGATTCCAGGCGGTTTTTATTATGCATCTCTTACATTTTTCCAACAAGTGTGTATTGGGGTTGACTTGTGTGTTATGACGGCATAAAATGGTTGCGTGTGCAACGAAAAAAACGAAAGGCCGTGAATGAATGCATCCTTTTATGCGGCAAATTGCCATTACTTACCGCTGTGCCTTGCAGTTTCGGGAAAAGGAACTGGCGGACACCGGGCTTTCCGGCTGTCATACGCCGTATCTGACGGCCCTGTACCGTCGGCCAGGACTCTCTCAGGAAGAAATGGCCCGGGAACTGAATGTGAATAAATCCTCCGTTACAAGGCAACTGGTCATTCTGGAAGAAAAGGGATATGTGGAGCGCAGGGGAGACCCGAAGGATAAGCGCAGTCTTCTGATTTATCCCACCGAAAAGGCCCTTTCTTTGCAGGAGCGGATTTACAGCTGTTACGGTGCGTGGAGCCGGTTATTAACCCGGGATTTTACGGAAGATGAAAAAACCGAGCTTTCCCGCCTGATGGGGAAAATTGCTGAAAAAGCAGAAATCTATGTGAAAGGAGCGGAAGAAAAATGCCCACCATTGCAAAATACATAAAGCCTTTTCTGGGGCGTATCAGTGTGCAGATGCTGATCAAGATTTCCGGCACGGTGATCGAGCTTTTCCTGCCGGCCATGCTGTCCGTGATCATTGATGATTATGCCAAACGCCCCGGGGGCGAAAGCGGCGTGTGGATGATGGGCGGGCTGATGCTGCTGTTTGCGGTATTGGCATGGCTGGGCAACTGTGCGGCCAACCGTATGTCTACCAATATCACAAGGGAGATTACCCGCAATCTGCGCAGGGATCTGTTCAGTCGCATCACCGCCCTTTCTGCTGCTCAGCAGGATATTGTGACCGATGCATCTCTTATTTCCCGGCTTACATCCGACACCTATAACGTGCATAACATGATCGACCGGATGCAGCGGCTGGGGGTTCGTGCGCCCATGCTGTTGATTGGCGGCATTATTGTGTCGCTGGTGATGGAGCCGGTATTGACGCTGGTTTTGATTGCCACGCTGCCCTTGCTTGCCGGTACGGTGATCTGGAGCTCCAAACGGGGCGTGCCGCTTTTTACCTGGGTGCAGGAAGGGCAGGATAAAATGGTACGCAAGGTGCAGGAAAACATGGCGGGCGCCAGAGTGATCCGTGCTCTTTCCAGAACCCGTTTTGAACAGGATGCCTTTGGTGAAGTGAACAGCGAGCTGGCGGCACGGCAAAGGAAAGCGGACCTTACCATGGCCAGGGTGAGCCCTGTTACCAGCTTCATTTTGAATGCCAGCCTGGCCTTTGTGGTGCTGGTGGGCGCTCATCGGGTGCATATGGGGGTGATTGGCCCGGGTAAAATTATTTCTTTCCTTTCCTTTGTGACCATTATTCTCAACGCACTTTTGATGGTAACCCGCATTTTTGTGATGTATTCCAAGGGTAGCGCCAGTGCCAAACGCATTGAAGAAATTCTGCTGATGGAGCAGGATCTGGAACAGAAAGAAGCTGTCAAAACAGAAGAAGATGAACACATTGTGTTTGACCATGTGTCTTTTTCCTATAACAAAAATTATAACAACGTGACGGATTTGCATTTTTCCGTCGGCCATGGACAGACGCTGGGGATTATCGGCCCCACCGGCAGCGGCAAGAGCACCCTGCTGTCCCTGCTCATGCGGCAATATGATGCCGATGAAGGGGAAATCCGCATCGGCGGAAAGCCTATTCAGAGCCTGACAAAGGAAGAACTGCACAGCCGTCTTGGGGTAGTGTTTCAGTACGATTTCCTGATGGCGGATACCATCCGGGAAAATATCCGCTTTGGCAGGGAAATGGAAGAAGAAGCCATGCTGGATGCCATTGAATGTGCCCAGGCGGGCTTCATTCACGAAAAAGAGGGTGGACTGGATTTTGAATTGAATGTAAAAGGCCGCAATCTGTCCGGCGGGCAGCAGCAGCGGGTGCTGATTTGCCGCGCGCTGGCGGGCGACCCGAGAATATTGCTGCTGGACGACTGTTCATCGGCTCTGGATTTCCGCACAGACCGAGAACTGCGCCATGCTCTGCGTGAGCGCCATGGCCTGGCAACCACTGTGATCGTAGCCCAGCGGGTATCTGCCGTGATGGCGGCGGATTTGATTCTGGTGATGGATAAGGGGCACATCATCGGCCAGGGAACGCACGATGAACTGATGGAAAACTGTCCTTTGTACAGGGAGCTTTGCCAGCTGCAGTTGGGAGGTGAAGCGGCATGAACGGAGGAAGAGGTGCTGGCCGTGGGCCGGCCTTTGCCAAGCCCAAGGAAAAAACAAGCGTGGTGCTTTTGAAACTGTGGCGATACCTGGAGAAATACCGTTTTATCATCGTTATTGCGGCCGTTCTTTCCATTCTGGGCAACAGTCTGGGGCTTTTGTCGCCCCGGCTTTCCGGCGCTGCCATCAATGCCATTGAAGATAAGGCGGGGGTACAGTTTCCTGTTGTGATCCGGTATGTGATCTTGATGGTCATTGTGGCCGGGGCGTCGGCGCTGATCAGCTGGGGTCTTTCTGCCATCATGATCCGCCTTTCCCGTAATGTGGTGAGCAAGATGCGCAAGGACCTTTTTGACCATCTCACCACGCTGCCCATTTCCTTTTTTGATACCCACCAGACAGGCGATGTGCTGTCCATCCTTTCCTATGATGTGGATACGGTGGGCGCCACCTTGTCTACGGACCTGACACAGATCATTTCCAGCTTTGTAACGGTGGTGGGCTCATTCATGATGATGGTGTCTATTGCGCCGGAGCTTTTGCTGGTATTTGCTGTCACCATTCCTTGCTCCATTGCCATCACCAGATGGCGTGCTAAGATCGTCCGCCCCTTGTTTTCCCGGCGCAGCCGGATGCTGGGGGCCATGAACGGCTATTCGGAGGAAGCGGTGAGCGGGCTGAAAACCATCCGTGCCTATCATCAGGAGCAGGAATTCAACAATCGCTTCAAAATTCACAACGATAACGCAGTCCATGCCACCTGGCACGCTGATCATACCGCTGCTGTTACCGGCCCCACGGTGAATCTGATCAATAATTTGTCCCTGGCTGCGGTCAGCGTATTTGGTGCGCTGCTTTATATGAGCGGCAAGATTCTTTTGGGGGATGTGAGTTCCTTCGTGCTCTACTCCCGGAAATTCTCCGGCCCTATCAATGAATTTGCCAACATTCTGGCGGAAATCCAGTCCACCCTGGCGGCAGCGGAGCGGGTGCTGGGGCTGCTGGCACTGGAGGCTGAACCTGCAGATGATCAGGATGCTGCATCCATTTCCGATTGCCGGGGGCATGTTCAGTTCAGGGATGTTTCTTTCGGCTATGAAGAAGGGAAAACTGTGCTGCATCATATTGATTGTGAAGCAGCACCAGGCAAAGTGATGGCCATTGTGGGGGAAACGGGCTGCGGTAAAACCACCATGATCAACCTGCTGATGCGATTCTATGACGTAACAGAGGGTGCCATTTTGCTGGATGGCACCGATATCCGGAAATTAAAGCGGGAGGAACTGAGACGGCAGTTCACCATGGTATTGCAGGATACCTGGCTGTTTGACGGCACGGTGTTTGAAAACATTGCCTATGGAAGGGACGGCGTAACAAGGGAAGCTGTGGAGCGTGCCGCCAAGGCGGCGCATATCCATGATATGATTCTGTCCTTGCCCAAGGGGTATGACACCGTCGTTACTTCCAGCGGCAACAGCATTTCAAAGGGCCAGAAACAGCTGCTTACCATTGCAAGGGCCATGTTGATTGATTCACCCATGCTGATTCTGGACGAAGCCACTTCCAACGTGGACACCCAGACGGAAAGGCGTATTCAGGACGCCATGCTGCAGCTGATGAAGGGGCGCACCTGTTTCATCATTGCCCACCGGTTGTCTACCATCACCGGCGCCGATTGCATCCTGGTGATGGATAAGGGACGCATTGTGGAAAGCGGCACCCATCAGCAGCTGCTGGACAAAAAAGGAACCTATTACGAACTGTATCACGCCCAGTTTGACCGTTCTCAGGAAGCGGCGTGATAAGCGAAAAAAGCAAAAACCCTGGAACCGATTGGTTTCAGGGTTTTCTGTTGCGATATTTGTGCAGGGTAAATTACAATGCGGCAGCCAGCGCGTAAACGGCTACGGATATGAAGCAGTACAGTGCATTGGTGGTGGAAACGTAGGTGCTGGCCTGTTCATCTTTCACAAAGGCCTGCATGCTGAAGGTGGCAGGGGCGGACATGTAAATGATAATGGCCAGATCCAGCGTTTGAGACGTGCCGATGAACCGATGAACGGCAAAGAGCATGCCCAAGATCATGACGGCCTGAAGAACCATGCGAAGCAAAATGGTTTGCAGGCAGGGAATCAGCATTTTCTTATTGGGAACGATGCTGTAGCCCACCACCACCAGAATCATGGCGGAAAGGGGGGAGGTGGCCATACCGATGGTTTCAGAATAAATTTCGCCGGCTTTCGTGCTCAGCAGCCATTGGCCAAGACCGGATACCCCTACCAGAATGCCCAGCATGGCGGCGATGAACGTGGGGGTATGCAGGGCATCGGAAACAATTTGCCGGACAGTGGGCGCCTGGCCTTTTTCCATCAGTGACAGAAGGCTCATATAAATACTGAAGCCAAACAGCACCCCAGCAATATCCAGCAGCGCAATCTGGGACAAATTATCGCTGCCGCACAAACTGGCGTATAGAGGATAGGCCATCATGCCGCCTTCGTATACGGCCACCATATAGGGGGTGTAACGGCTGAAAGGCTTTTTTACCAGCGGCCGCAGCACAAAACCCACAAGAAAGGGCAGCACCATGAAAACCAACATCAGCCCCACCAATGCGGCCGACTGCAGTGAATAGCCGGCAGTGGCCAGAGCGTGAAAAACAGCCAGGGGAAGGATGACGCGGGTCATCAGTTTTTTCAGATCATCAATGCTCTTTTCGCTCATCAGCCCGCTTTTGCGGCAGAACATACCGATGGCGATCATACCAAGAACAGGCAGGAGTGCTTTCAGCATTTCCATGGGGGCCTCCTCCTATGTGTTTACAGAACAACGGCCAATACGGCATACAGCACAATGCTGACAAAGGTGAGCGCGGAAAGGGCGGAAGAAACGTCCGCTCTTTCTGATTCCACATCAGCAAATACCGGCAGCACAAAAGGCGGCGGCAAAACGAACATCAAAAGCAGAGCGCCGGTGTGTATCATCTGGCCCAGCACGAAGCGGTCAAACAGCAAAACCACAACCAAAAGCAGCGCCGACACACCAAGGCGCAATGCCATCAGGGAGCCGATCTTCTTCCACTGGATCTGTTTTGGGGCCAGATCAAAGCCGATGGCCAGCAGGATCAGAACGCTGGTGGGGGCGGAAATGAAATCTGTAACGGCGTCCAGGATGCGGCTGATGCCGCTGGGCTGCAGTGCCTTATACAGGCCGGTGGCGCCAAAGAGAAGGCCCAGCAAAATGGCCCACACAGTGGGAGCGGAAAGGGCTTCCTTCAGGGCATCCCGGGCGTTATTTTTGCCGGCCAGTAAAATTTTATAGACCGTGAATACAAACAGCACCTGCCCCAGATCCACCATGGCAAAGGAGGAAAGGGGTTCATCCGGGAACAAAAGGACAAACAGAGCATAGCCCAGCATACCGGCCTCAAAACCGGCAGTCAGAAACGGGGAAAGCTTTCCGCCGATTTTCAGCCGGCGGCAAAGCTGTACTCCCAGAAACAGGGCAATGCAGCAGATGGTGAACATGGTCAGGGGGACACAAATGCTGTTTGCGGAATATTCTGCCGTGGCAAATGCAGAAAACATAACAGCAGGCAGGGCAATATCCACAGCCACTTTTTTCAGTGCATTGATACCGTCCCGGGTGAGCAGATGCTTCTTTCTGCACAAAATACCCAGAAACAGAACTAGAAAAACAGGCAAAACCTTTTGCAGTAACAAAACGATATTTTCCATGAAGGGCTATCCTTTCAAAATTGTTTCTGTATAAATGATACCATAAACAACACAAAACAACAATCATTTTTTGTGAAGCAGCATTGCGTGGTTTGACGGAATTTGACAAGAAAAAGACAGGCGTGCTATGCTTTGGGCATTGATCGACAGAGTCGGCATATTCTTCTGACCGCAGCTGATAGAAAAAACGAAAAACAACAGAAATATTTGTAACGATTTGCTCTTTCGTGCGACAGATTAGATGGAAGGAGGTGAGGGGACGTGCCTGACATGGAAGAAATGTATGAAATGTACCGGGACAGGGTGTATGGGTTTTTGTTTCGCCTGTGTCGCCATCATGATTTGGCGGAAGAAATGACCCAGGAAACCTTTTATCAGGCAGCAAGGCGATGGAAGAAATACAGAGGCGAAGCCAGTGTGGCCACATGGCTTTGTGCCATTGCAAAGCGGCTGTATTATACAGAACTGAGAAAAAGAAAAGATATTCCGTCTGAATTGCTGGCACCGGAGGAAACGAACGATTTTTCCGAAGCGCTGGCAGACAAGGACATGGCCATGGCGGCCCAGAAAGCGCTGCATCAGTTGCCGGAGCCTTACCGGGAAGTGTTTACCCTGCGTACCTTTTGCGACATGAGCCATCAGCAGATTGGCGAACTGTTCCAAAAGAGCGACAGTTGGGCACGTGTCACCTATCACCGGGCTCGCATGATGCTGACAGAAGCATTGAAAGGAAGTGAATTGCATGAGTGAACGATGTGATGTGGTACGGGATCTGATCCCATTATGCCTGGATGGCGCCGCAGCGAAGGGCAGCGAAAAAATGGTTCAGGAGCATATTGAGAAATGCGAAGGCTGCGCCGGGTATTATGAAGCCATGCAGAAAGCATTGCCGAAAATGAATGAAGCAGAAGAGAAAGCGGAAAAGGCTGCCTTTGACAGCATGGCCAGAGATATGCAGCGGAAAAAGAGATGCAGTACTGCGAAAAAGGTGTTGCTGGGCATAGTGATTGGCTTTGCTGCCATTTGGGCACTGCTATTTGGCTATTCCAAACTGGCGCAAAAGCAGGTGGCTTTGGATACCGATGCATACAACGTGTATCTTTCACAACTGGAGGATGGGCGTGTGGTATGCACGGCAGATTATGAGGGCAGCAGTATAATAACCTATATGGATATACTGGAGAAAAAGGACGAAAACGAAAAGCGGAACATGTATTTCGTGCTGAAAACCAATTACATCAGACAATACGCCCAGAACCCAATGCAGAATGGTCACTTCATGGTGATGGACAAAGAAGATTTTGAAACCATGGATGCGTATTACGTGGGCCAGGAGGGAAACAGACTGCTGATCTGGCAAAGAGGAGATGCAATCCCCAAGGCATCGGCGGAAATGGAAAAATACTTTTTCTTTGATGATTTACGGCGTGAAATATTTGAAACACGCTTCAAAGAAACATCGGATGGAAAGGCATACGCAACCAGCTACAGTGAACAAATGGCGTATCGGGTGTTGGTCGAGCAATGCCAGCTGGCAGCACAAAAGGTGCCGGAATGGCAGCCTGTTATTCATAAATGGAATTCGCAGTATGATGATACGACGGTGGAGTGGGTGCTGGAGCAGCTGACATTGGAGGAAGAAAACCTATTGACGGAAAATATGGAATAACAGGATATGCCCGGAGAAGATTTCTCCGGGTATTTTTGCATGCAGAATAATTTGGAGGAAAATTGGTTTACCGGGCAGTGGATGTGTGGTATAATCAGAGGGAAAATTGGGTTTGAAAATAGCTTTAAGAATAAATAATTGACAGAAAAAATGCAGGAAAGGCAAAGAAAATGGATAGAATTTTATCGCTGATCCGGGAGCATGATGTGATCATTCTGCACCGGCACAAAAATCCGGACGGGGATGCGCTGGGAAGCCAGATTGGCCTCAAGCACATTATTCTGGAAAATTTCCCAGGAAAACAGGTATACATGGTGGGGGATGCTGCCGGACGGTACAGCTTTATGACAGACAGCCGGATGGATGAAGTTAAGGACGGCGTGCATGAAAATGCGCTGGCCGTTATTCTGGATTGCTCCGCCACCCATCTGATCAGCGATGAAAGGTATCCGAAAGGGAAAGCGTTGTGCCGGATGGACCATCATCTGTTCTGCGGCGAGATAGCGCCGGTGGAATATGTGGACAGCAGCTTTGAGAGCTGCTGTGGGCTGATTACCCACATGTGCATGGAAATGGGCCTGAAGGTGAACAAAACCGCTGCAGAGGCCTTATTTACCGGTTTGGTGACGGATTCCGGCCGCTTCCGCTACGATGCCACCAATGCACGCACCATGCGCTGTGCGGCGTTCTTGCTGGAAAAAGGCGTGGAGACAGAAGAAATATACCGAAACCTGTATGCCACGGATTTTGAGCAGATGCTGCTGCGGGCGCAATACACGCTGAAAGTGCGCTTTACAGAAAACAAGGTGGCATACATTTACACGACGCTTGAGGAAATGAAAGCGTGCGGCGCAGATGAATTCGCCATTTCCCGGGGCATGGTGAGCGTGATGAGCGACATTAAGGGCGTGGATATCTGGGTGAATTTCACGGAAACAGAACGCGGAGTATTGTGTGAATTGCGCTCCAATCGGTATAACATTAATCCTGTTGCGGTGAAATACGGCGGCGGCGGTCATCAGAAGGGCAGTGGCGCTACGGTAAAGGATCGGGAAACGGCGATGCAGATGCTTAGTGACCTGGACGCACTGATGGGAGGAAACACATGAAAACGGCTGTGATGCAGCAGATTTTTGACCGGATTGAAGCGGCTGAAACGGTGATGCTTTTCCGCCATCGTCGCATTGACGGCGATTGTGTGGGCGCCACAAAGGGCATGAAAGGGCTGATCCGGCTCACCTGGCCGGAAAAAAAGGTGTATCTGATCGACGAGGAAAAGAGCGATTACCTTTCCTTCATGGGCCCGGATGATCTAGACGTGCCGGACGAATTGTACAAAAGCGCATTGGGCATTGTGATTGATGTGGGAAACAGCGACCGCATTTCCAATCAGAAATATGCCCTGTGCCGTGAATTGATCAAGATCGATCATCATATTGAGAGGGAGCCTTACGGGCAGATCAACTGGGTGGAGGACGGGCGCTCCTCTGCCTGTGAAATGATCGCCGCCTTTTATGAAGCGTTTCAGGACAAACTGAAAATCGACAAAGAGACGGCAGGCTGTATTTATGCCGGCATGGTGACGGATTCCGGCCGGTTCCAGTATGAGGGGGTTACCGGTGATACGATGCGTTTGGCCGGGCTGATGCTGGATCAGGGGGTAGATACCGAAACATTATATGCGCATCTGTATCTGCGCAGCTTTGATCAATTGAAATTCAAGGCAAAAATCTATGAAAATATGCAGCTGACGGAAAACGGCGTTGCCTGGATTTATGTAACAAAAGAAATGCAGCAGTACTTCCATCTGGACTTTGAAACGGCATCCACGGCCATTTCCAGCCTCAGCGACATTAAGGATGTGCTGTGCTGGCTGGCGTTTATTGATACGGACACGGAAGAAATCAGGGTGCGGTTGCGTTCCCGATTTGCGGCTATCAACGGCATTGCCGAAAAGTATCATGGCGGCGGCCATGCCTGCGCCAGCGGTGCAACGGTGTATTCTCAGGAAGAAATGAAGGCTCTGATTCGTGATGCGGACAGACATATTGGCGAATATAAAAGCACTCATGAGGGATGGCTATGAAAATTTGCATTACCAATGATGACGGCGTTCACGCAAAAGGGCTGTATGTGTTGGCGCAGTGGGCAAAGAAATTAGGCGAAGTGACTATTTTTGCGCCTGCCATTCAGCAAAGCGGCAAAAGCCACAGCATCGAAATCCACACACCTTACCGGGTGGAGAAAGTTGGTCACGAAACAGGCCTGCGGGCATATCAGGTATTTTCCACGCCGGCGGATTGCGTGCGGGTGGCCATGATGGCCATGGGGGAAGAGTTTGATCTGGTTTTTTCCGGGATCAATCATGGCTATAACCTGGGCAGGGAGATTACCTATTCCGGTACGGTGGGCGCTGCGCTGGAGGCCGGCGTGCAGGGAATACGGGCCATTGCGCTTTCAACCAGAAGAGATGTGTTTGACGGCATCGAACGGCATCTGGACAATATGTGGGCATTCTTTGAGGAAAAGCAGCTTTTTGCAAAAGCTGCTGTCTGGAATGTGAATATCCCTGAAGAATGTTCAGGTAAAATCGTGCTTGCCAGGCAGGGAGGCCCTTTCTATTCGGACACATTCTTTCTGAAGGGAACTGAAGCTTCCGTGGAAGGAAAGCTTGTATGGCAGCCGGGAAGCAATCCAAGCGTTGATACAGATGCTGTGCTGCAGTACGGCCACATTTCCCTGACGCCGCTGACCAATGACCGGACAGATCACACTTTATTTAGTGAAACAGAATAAAGAGGAAAAAAGAGGGGCCGCATCCTAGGATGCGGCCTCTTTTAGTGAGACGCAGAAGATTATTCGTTGGGCAGCTTCACGTCATACAGACCAGCGGGGAACTGAGACACACCGATTTTGGTGATATCGGAGATGTAGGAAACGCTGGAGGTGCTGATGGTGGTGTAGGTGTTGTAGGTGCCCATGTAGTACTGGCCCAGGTCGCCCAGGTCGCCGATCAGGGTGCACCGTTCCGCATCCCAGGTGTAGGGAACGGAGGGAGTGTCTTCCAGCTTCTGGGTGTTCTTGAGGGAACCGTCATCCTTGGTGTAGGTGGTGATGTTGACGTACTTCTTCACGCCATCCTTCAGGCAGTACAGGTAGTAGCCGCCATCAGCCTGTTCCAGATAAACGGGAGCAGCGTCGGACAGGGATGCGCTGGTGGCCAGATAGTTGCCGGACATTTCACCGGTGAGGAACAGCATGGCGGGGGTTTCCAGGCCATTCTGCTGCAGAGCGAACACATAAGCCTTGCCCACTTCAGGTTCTTCAACCTGTTCGGGAACCACATTGGCAAAACCGGCGGGGAACTGGGATACGCCGATCTTGGTCACGTCAGCGATGTAGGAAACGCTGGAGGTGCTGATGGTGTTGTAGGTATTGTAGGTGCCCAGGTAGTACTGGCCCAGATCGCCAAGATCGGCCACCATGGTGCCGCGTTCGGCATCCCAGGTGTAGGGAACAGAGGGAGCATCTTCGATCTTCTGGGTGTTCTTGAGAGAACCGTCATCCTTGGTGTAGGTGGTGATGTTCACATACTTCTTGGCTTCGCCTTCATTGAAGTAAATGTAATAGCCGCCGGTGGTTTCTTCCACATACACGTCAACAGCATCCAGGACGTTGGTGGTGGTGCCCAGATAGTTGCCGGACATTTCACCATTCAGGAACAGCGTAGCGGGAGGCGTGAGGCCGTTCTGATCCAGAGCGAATTTGTAAGCCTTGCCCACTTCGGGAACATCCACGTACACAACACCGGTGGTGGCAACGGCAGGTACGGTGCGCTGGAAGGAAACGGTTTCGGCATTACCGGCGCCATCCTTCACGGTGGCGGTGATGGTGTACAGCAGCTCCACGGGGGATTTTTCGTTCACGTCCACGTGCACGGAGCCGTCATCGTTGGCAGAAATCTTCACGGAATCGGAATCGACAGTCCATTCCACAGAATATTCAACGCCGTCCACGGTCACTTTGCCCAGCAGATCATAGTCGGTCATGGTCACTTTGATATCCTTGCGGGTGGGGTTTTTGTACAGCTGGTAAATGTAGGCCTTGGCAGAAGCCAGTTCAGGGTTGGCGGTGGCTTCAGCAAAGCAAGTGCAAGCCGTCAGGCACAGAACCAAAACGGCGACGACAGCAAGAAACTTCTTCATTGCATTTGCTCCTTTTCAATGATTTCAGGGGTGAACAGTGATACGGGAGGGGGAGAACACTTTGATTTGATATTCTCCTTCAAAACGGTCCACAATGCCCTTGACATCGATGGTTTTGCCCAGATACATTTCTTCGGTGATCAGCTTGCCGTTTTCACGAAGAGGCGCTGTGCGCACCTGAACGGTTTCACCGTCACACAGACAGGTGAGGGTCATGGCACCGTGATTGGTGCTGTCGGTATCGAGGGTGGTGTAGACGGATTGAACCTGCAGGTTCTTCATTTCCACGGAGGTGGCAATGGAAAGCGCTGCAAAATCGAATTCCTGAGCGGATTCTTCATCGCGGACAGTAACCTTGCCGTGAGAGAATGTCTTCGCATCAACGGGGGTATAGGCTGCTTTCACACCGCCGGAGAGCTTCTGGATATTGCCGGGATTGCGGGGATCCATCATATCGTAGGAAAGGCCGGATACCTGCCAGGAATCACCGGCTTCGTAATACTGAACGGTGCCCACGATACGGCATTCATTGCCCACGGAAAGGATATCCAGCCCCATGGGGCTCAGGCCAAAGCCGTAGTACACGGAAAGGCCGAAGTACATATCCAGTTCGGCATCGTAGGTTTCCACATAGACGCTGTTGCCGCTGTTGAGGATGATGTTGCCGGTGAAGGCCACTTTCTTGCCTTCATAAGCTTCCAGGTTGCAGCGCAGCTCTTTCAGGGTCAGCTCAATGGCATCACCGTAGTAGAAATCAGGATCCGGCTGACCGGAATAGACAGACAGCTTTTGTTCCCGGGCCTGGCGGATAGCCTCCGTGCACAGATCGCCGTAGCGGTTATTGGCAGAGGATTTTGCAACAGCCAGGCCGTTTTGCAGCACTTCGATATTCAGGTTGCGGTAGGGCTGGTTTTCGGCTGGCTGATACCATACCCAGACCAGATATCGGTCCCCTGTGGAATCCTTGTCCCAATTGGCGGTATCGGATTCGAGAACGATGGAAACGGCGCTTTCCAGCTTTTCTCTGGTGAAAGCAGCGGCACGCTTTCCGTATTCTTCGATTTTTCCGGTACATTCAGGGGTATCGATTCCCAGGTAGCGTGCCTTGAGAACGCCGTTTTCAACAACTGTTTCAGGCACATGGAAGTGGGTGGTATCCCCATCCACATAGGTTTTTACCGTGACTTCCTGTTTGGCCGTCTCGGTGGCAAAATTCAGGGAAACTTTCCCGGCATAGTCCACCGTTTCCCCTTCTGCCAGGACAGGGACAAGCCCTGTCAGGCAAAGAAGGACGGCCAGAAGAAAACACAGTTTACTTTGCATTTTTTTCATGAAAGCACTGATTACCAGCCGATGGAGTATTCGCATTCGGCGATGGCATCAGCGAAAGCGGCATCGATTTCGGCGTCCACATCAGCGGTGTCGGGGATGTTGAAGCACTTGGTCAGCAGGGGGCCAACCTGGCTGCGGGCGGTGGAAGAGCCGTTGAAGGCGGGGGAGGTGTAGTAAGCATCCTTCTGTTCCAAGCAAACCTTGGCAGACAGGGCAGCGATGTAGTTGCCGCCGTCAGCGTTCTGGAGGAAGTTGGCATACGCTTCGTTGTCTTCAACCGACTTGATGACGGGCACATAACCGGAATTCATGGAGAATTCAGCCTGGAAGGCCACGTCGGTGGTGAGGAACTTCACAAACAGCCAGCTGGCAGCCACTTCCTGAGGATCGGCCTTCTTGAAGATGCACAGGGAGGGACCCTGAGAGATAACCTTGCGGTTTTCAGCATCCAGCTGAGGAATGGTGGCGATGCCCACTTCGAAGGGATAGTTGCCTTCGGCATCCTTTTCGGGGCGCTGATGGGTGGCACCGGCGGAAGAGCCGATGGACATGTAGCTCCTGATTTCGCTGGTGGAAACAAAGAGGCTGGAGGTGTATGTGCCCAGCAGGCTCTGGGTGTTCACATAGCCTTCCTGATACCAGTCACGGAAGCGCTTCACAAAAGCCTTGTTTTCGGCATTGTCAAACAGGAAATGGGGGGCAGTAGCGCTGGTGTAGGGGCTCTTTTGCTGTTCGCACATGGTGATGAACCAGTTGCTTTCGCTGTCATAGCCCAGAGGGGTGCTCATGGGATCGATTTCGATGATCTTCTTGCATACTTCTTCCAGCTCGTCCCAGGTGGTGGGCACGGCGAGGCCGTTGGCTTCGAAGAAGGTTTTGTTGTAATAGAGCACTTCGGTGGATTTGCTCATGGGCAGGGTGTACATCAGGCCGTCGCCGAACTGCTTGCCTTCGTTGTAGTAGCCTTCAATGAAGTCGGCCTTCTGTTCGGCGGTGAGGCCGAAGGTTTCGGTACTGCCGTCAGCCAGGGTAACAGTTGCAGTGCTGTCGATGTAGGCATCCAGGGTCTGCACGGCCTTGGCCAGGTTGTACAGGGCCACATGGTCGGGATAGCAGTAGGCCACGTTGGGTTCGATGCCTTCGGGAATTTCCTTGGAAATCTGGTCACGAACGTCATCGTAACCGCCAAGAGCGGAATATTCCACCTTGATGTTGGGATACTTTTCGTTGAACTTGACAATGTACTTGTCCAGAACAGGGGTGTTCGTTTTGCCCATGGAGTTGTAGAAACGGATGGTCACTTCGCTGCCGTCATACACGGGAGCATCTTCTGCAACAGCCACAGAGCCGAAGCTGAGCAGCATAGCCAGAAGCAGGAGGAGGGAGATGAGTTTTTTCATTTGGTTTTCCGTCCTTTCTTTTGATGATGGGATACTGGTTATGTTGAAGGCCTTTTCCGGCCTCTTAACCCTTAATGCCGCTGCGGCTGACGCCGCTCATAATATACTTGCGCAGGAAGACAAACACCAGAAACAAGGGGATGGACACCAGGGTAACGGCAGCCATCTGCACCGGGTAATTCACATCGCCGGTGGTATCGGTGAAGGCATTGCGAAGACCGTTGGTGATCAGTTCCATATCATCGGATTTGGTCACCAGCCGGGGCCAGATGTAGCTGTTCCAGGCACCCATCATTTTCAGGATGGTGATGGAAATGAGGGTGGGAAGAGAAAGGGGCACCATCACCTTCCACAGGTATTTGAAATCGCCGGTGCCGTCCACCTTGGCGGCCAGATAAAGCTCGTTGGGAATCTGGAGGAAATTCTGCCGCAGGAGGTAGATGTAGAAAATGCTGACCAGGAAGGGGACGATGAGCACGGTGTAGGTGTTCAGCCAGCCAAAGGAAATGACGGTGGAGTAATTGGTGATGGTGAACAGTTCGCCGGGGATCATCATGGTGGCAAGCAGGGCGGCAAAAAGCAGCTCCTTGCCCTTGAATTCAAGTCTGGCAAAGGCAAAGGCGGTGAGGATGGTGATCACCAGGGAAAGCAGCGTGCTCACCAAACCCACATACAGGGTGTTCATAAACAACCGGCCCAGATTGGCTGTGGTGAAGGCTTCGGCATAGTTACTCACCAGAATCTGTACAGGGAAAAGGTGGGCGGGCTGAGCCGATATTCTGCCAGCGACTTCAGGGAAGAGATGATCATCCAGTAAAAGGGAAACAGGACGATCAGAGCCATGGTAAGCAGGAACAGGTAAATACCACCCTGACCCAGGAAGCGGAGTACCTTCTGACGTGCGGTGGTTTTTTGCATGTTCTTTTCATTCATTACTTTCATTTCAGCCATCGTGTCTCCTCCTTCCTTTAGTAGTGGACCCGTTTTTTGCTGACCTGCAGGTTAATCAGCGTAACGATGAGGATGATGCCAAACAGGATCAGCGCTGCTGCGCTGGCACCGCCCTGATTATCCATTTCCAGAGAGTCATAGATGAGGCCAACCATGGTGTTCAGGCGGCCGGCATCATGGGCGGGGCCCATGTTTTCGCCGAAGATACCCACAATGCTGGTGTATTCCTTGAAGCCACCGATAAAGCCGGTGATCACCACATAGGCGATCATGGGGGAAAGGAGCGGCACGGTGATGCGGGTGAGCACACGCCAGCGGGGAGCAGAGTCCACCTTGGCGGCATCGTAATACTGCTTGTTGATGCTCTGCAGCCCGCCCAACAGCACCAGAATCTTAAAGGGCAGGGCGTTCCACACGATGTAAACCACCATGACAAACATGTTGGCCCAGTATTCGGAACCGGAATTGATCCAGTTGACCCAGTTGCCGCCAAAGAGACGGATGATATCGTTGATGATACCGTAGCTGATGATCAGGGGACGGCGGGTGCCGATGGTGCCGATGACGTTGAACATGGCAGCAAACACCATGCCGATGGCGATAGAGTTGGTAACATAGGGAAGGAAGAAGATGGTTTGCAGTGCTTTGCGCAGGGGCTTGATGGCGTTGAGGGCCACAGCGATCAGCAGCGCCAGGATGGTGGACAGGGGAACGGTGAACACGCACAGGAGGATGGTGTTTTTCATGGCCTGCTGGAAATCGGGATGGCCCACCACGTGGATGAAATTGCCAAAGCCAATTTTGAACGTGGCTTCACCGCCGGCTTTTGTCAGGCCTGAATAGCCTTCCATGAAGGCCATGGCCACGGTATTGATGATGGGCCAGACAGTGAAAACCAGCAGCAGCACGATGGCCGGGGCCAGATACAGCCAGGCTTTCCATTGTTGTTTGCTTTCTACCATAGCACATCACCTCAGAAGAAAATCCGCTCTTCCGTTTCCTGATTGAACAGGAACACCTTATGAGCCTTGAGAGAATAACGGACATATTCGCTGGCAACGTCGATCTTGTGATCGGCATTGATGATGGAGCGGATGATGGGGTTGAGGGAGGAAGTGTGGGAGGAC
>JAFSBN010000109.1 GCA_017437265.1 Clostridia bacterium | reverse complement strand
GAGATAGAACCCTTAGAACCTGTGTAGATCATCCTACCGAAGGGAAGCGGCACGCAAAGATGATTTTGCGTCATACCGTTTCCCACACGCCTGATCAGCGTGTGGGTTTTTGTATGCCGGATGCAACAGAAAAGGAGGTTGGTACCTGATGAATCTTTTCCTCGCATCGGCATTTGCCGAAGACACTGCGGCTGTGGAAGCCGTGGAAACCGCCGCTCAGGAAACGGCGGAAGCTGCACCCACCTGGGGGCAGGAACTGGTGGAGAAATTCGCCGAAACCCCCGGTACGGTGTGGGTGGCCGTGGCTGTGATGGCAGCTCTGGCCATCGTGCTGGTCGTGATTGGCAAAAGCCACAAGAAGTGGAACGCCAAGACCATCGCTTTTGCTGCCCTGGCCATTTCTCTTTCTTTTGTGCTCAGCTGCTTCCGGCTGTACCGCATGCCCCAGGGCGGCAGCGTGACCCCCGGCAGCATGCTGCCGCTGATGCTGTTCTCTGCTGCCTATGGCGTGGGCCCGGGTTTGCTGGCCGGTGTTGCCTATGGCGTATTGCAGTATCTGCAAGGCGGCTATTTCCTGAATGTGTGGCAGTTTTTGCTGGACTACATTCTGGCTTTTGCCGCTTTGGGCCTTTGCGGGCTGTACAGGAAGCTTCCCAAGACCTGGGGCCTGTATGCCGCCATGGCGCTGGCGGCCCTGTGCCGTGCCCTTTCTGCCACGCTGGCAGGCTACATGTTCTGGGATACGGCGCTGTGGCCCAGCCTGGTGTATAACGGCACCTACCTGATCCCCGATACCATCATCTGCATGGTGCTGGCGGTGTTCATTGCAAAGCCTGTGATGAAGGTGCTGAAGGCGAAGTAAAGGGGAAGGGGAAATTCAGAATTCAGAATGAAGAATTCAGAATTGAGATGGATAGGAAATTTTGGAGGGGCTTGCCCCTCCTTTTTGTTTGCAGCATGGGCGTATTGCGTTTCGCTTTTTGTTTCACGGGTACATTGCGTGCAGGAAACAAATGGAGCTCTTCCCAGCCGCCTTTCAGTGGGGGTGCAGGGAATAAGCCTCGTTTTTTGTTTTGCGAGCAGATTGTGTGCAGGAAACAAAATTATTTTCTCCCAGCTGGTTTTCGGTGGGGGTGCGGGGAATAAGCTTCGTTTTTTGTTTCACGGGTATATTGCGTGCAGGAAACAAATGGAACTCTTCCCAGCCGCCTTTCTTGGGGAGGGTGCGGGAGGGGTGTTCTTTGGGCCACAAAGAACATTCCTCCCGCATATTCTCAATTCCTTTCCGCTGCCACCATGGGGTCTTCTTCCAGCACGGCGTACATTTCGGCGGCGTTTTCCTTGCGCACCACTTCGCGTACATCCACGATGCGGTACTTGCCCACCCGGTTGCCGAAGCGGATTTCCAGAATGTCGTTTTCCTTCACTTCGGCGCCGGCCTTGGCCACCTTGCCATTGATGGACACTCGGCCGCCGTCGCAGGCTTCCTTGGCCACGGTACGGCGTTTGATGATGCGGGAAACCTTCAGATATTTATCCAGACGCATAAAAACAAATCCTTTCGGGGAGAAAAAAAGGACGTGCTTTTGCGGCACGCCCTTGTTTTGCATGATTAGTTCAGGCTGTCCTTGAGGGCCTTGCCGACCTTGAAGGAAGCAGTCTTGCTGGCTTCGATGGTGATTTCTTCGCCGGTGCGGGGATTGCGGGCAACGCGGGCGGGACGTTCCTTAGCTTCGAAAGTGCCGAAGCCAACCAGCTGCACCTTTTCGCCATCCTTCAGAGCGGCGCTGATAACATCAACAAAAGCGTTCACGGCCTTTTCGGCATCCTTCTTGGTGATCTCGGCTTTCTGAGCCAGAGCGACGATCAGTTCAGTCTTGTTCATGGTGTTACCTCCAATTTTTTTTGATTTAATGACAAGTCCGGCAGGCTTACTGCAGACCTTGCTTGCTACCATTCCAGTATACATCCATTTCCGATAATGTCAAGTCTTTCAAGCATTTTCCATCCCTTAAAATGGCATTTTCCATGGCTGTAAACCGGTTGACGAACTTTTCTGTGGCTCTTTGCAGTGCTGTTTCTGCCTCCACGCCGCAAAGGCGGGAAACATTCACGCAGGAGAAGAAAAGATCGCCCAGCTCCTCTTCCAGATGGGCCGCATTCTTTTCCCGGATGGCATCGGCCACTTCGTCCGCTTCTTCGTGCACCTTTTGCAGGGCTTCCGTGGGATCGTCCCAGTCAAAGCCCACGTCCCGGGCTTTCTTTTGTACCTTGGCGGCCCGCATCAGCGGCGCCAGGCCTCTTGTGACGCCCTGCAGCACTTCGCTTTGGGTTTTGAAGCCACGCTCTTCTTTTTTGATCTTTTCCCAGTTATCCACCACGTCTTCTGCTGTTTCGCAGTGGTCGGAGCCGAAAATGTGGCGGTGGCGGTGGATCATCTTTTTGCAGATGGCGGTGGTGATGTCGGAAAGCTCAAAGGTGCCGTACTGGGCACCGATGCTGGATTGGAACACCACCTGCAAAAGCACATCGCCCAATTCATCGGCCACGGCCAGCCAGTCTTCATCGTCAATGGCGGCGGCGGTTTCGTAGGCCTCTTCGATGAGATATTTGCGCAGGGTTTCATGGGTTTGTTCTTTATCCCAGGGGCAGCCGTTTTCGCCTCGCAGAATGCCCATCACCTGTACCAGATCATAAAAATCATAGCGGGCTTTGTTTTCCAGCGTCTGCATGGGGATCAGCAGGGCAGCGGTATGGTCATAGGCCTTTTGCCGGTCCATATCGCACAGGGGGATTTTCACAAAACTGCGTTTTGCGCCGGTTGACGGGGGGAAGAAGTACACCTCCGTGTCCGCATCGTACCAGGAAAGCAGCTGCAGCTTGCATTCTCCGGCCAGCATTCGGCTGTCCACTTCCAGGATCAGCAGTGGGTTTTGCGTGCCGGTGACGGAAAGAGCGGCGGCCGTTTGGATTTCTGTCTTTTCCTGGGGCAGCTGGCTGAGCAGGGGCGCAGACAGGGGAACGCCGGGAAGAATGGCGATATCTGCGGCGTGCTGCATCAGGAGGCGCACCGTTTCATCGTTTCCGGCATCGAGAACGGCGTAGCACACCGGAGCGTTCTCGGCGGCTTTCAGCACTTCCCGGGCTGCATTTTCTGCCAGTTCTTCAAAATCGTCGCAGGTTTCGTGAAGGTGATCCAATGTATCAAAGGATATCCCTTTTTCCCGGATGTATGCCGCAGCATCACATTTTTCCGTGCGCAGCACCACTTTTTCGGCCTTTTCCAGGGCAGAAAGGGCACCCAGGGTGAGATGCTCCCGGGGACCGGGGCCCAGGGAAATGACGGTGATTTTGCTCATTTGATGAACCTCCTCACTTTACCGGGCAGGTCTTCCTTCCGGACTGTTTTTGTTTTCAGGGAAAGCAGGGCATACACGATGATGCCACCCATTACGCACAGCAGGATGCCCATTACCAGCACCGGGCCGGACAGGTTGCCTGCATAGCCAAACACAAAATGCCACAGCGCCCATACCGCGCCGCCCATAATCAGGGAGCAAAGCAGGGGCTTTACAATCACGTCCATGATGTGAAAGCGGTATCCGGTGTGCTTGCAGACGAAATAGAGATTGGGGATCATGCTGGCGGTGTAGCACAGAAGGGAAGCCCAGGGCGCACCGTGGATATCTACCCCCGGGATGCCCACCAGCGTGTAGTTCAGCGCAATTTTCAGCGCCACGCCGATCAGCAGCGTGTACATGGGGATGCGCTGCTTGCCGGCGCCCTGCAGGATACCGCTGGTGGCCTGCACCATGGTGAAAAGCACAATGGTGAGGGAGGAGATAGTGAGCAGCTCTGCCGCCACGTCCAGCTGGGCGGCGGTGTAGCTGCCCCGGTAGCACAGGTACAAAAGAGGCTGGGCCAGGATGCTCATGCCGATGGAGCAGGGAAAGCCGATGACGGTGGCCATGCGAAGGCCGGTGGCGGTTTCGGATTTGACGTATTCCTGATCGCCCCTTGCCAGCCCGGAGGCAATGGAGGGCACAAGATTGGTGCTCATGGCCATGGCAAGGGCGGTGGGCACGTTGATCAGCGTCAGCACCGGGCCGGAATAGGCGCCGTAGCGGATCAGGGCGTCTTCTCTTGCCATGCCGGCTTTTTCCATCAGCTGAGTGAGCATCACGCTGTCAATGAACCCGGCCAGGGGCACAATGCAGGCTCCCAGGGTGATGGGGATGGCCACGGTGATGAGGCGCTTTGTGATGGTTTTGCCCTGCAGCAATTCCACGTTTTCCCGCTGAAGTGCAGCGGTTTCCTTGCCGGCAGAGCGGTGATAATTCCACATCATATACAAAAGAGCGGCACCTTCACCGATGGTGGAGCCAAGCAACGCCCCGGCGGCGCCCCAGATAACGCCGCCCTTGGCCATGCCAACGGCCGCCAGGGGCAGGGCGATTGCCACCTTTCCCACCTGTTCAATCAGCTGGGAAATGGCGGTGGGCAGCATGCGCCGCTGGCCCTGCATATAGCCCCGGTAGGCGCTCATGGCGCAGACGAAGAACAGGCTGGGGGCAATGCAAAGATAGCCGGCAGCGGCTTCTTCCGTGCCCTGCCAGGCAGCCACCTGATTGGAAAAGAGCATCAGAAGCAGGGTGGTGATCAGGCCCAGGGCACACAGCATGGAAAGGGCAATGCGGAAAATGCGTTTTGCGTTTTCCGGTTCATCTTTGGTGACATAATGGCTCACCATTCTGGAAATGGCCACCGGAATACCGGCAGAAGAGATGGTGAGCAGCAGGTTGTAAGCCGGAAATACCTTGTGGTAAATGGCCATGCCCATGGGGTCGATCAGATGGGCCAGAGGGATGCGGTACAATACCCCCACCACCTTGCAGATCAGCCCGGCCAACCCCAGGATGGACACACCGCCCGCCAGCGTTTTTTGTTTCTGTGTCATAAGAACCTTTCTTTTTTTGCGGGAGGGGCATTTTGAGTCAAAATGCCCCTCCCGCACCCTCCCCAAAACCAATTGGGGAATATGATTGTTAGTTTGGCCAAACAAAGTGCCCCTGTCACAGT
>JAFSBN010000108.1 GCA_017437265.1 Clostridia bacterium | reverse complement strand
TTGCTGCGGAAATCCGTTTGGGAGGTGCGCTTCACCGCCGCCATCACCTGGTTTCCCATCACATAGGCCCGTACATCCACCCCCGGTTCATCGCACAAAACCTGGGTGATGGAGGGCGTATCCCCCAGCGTTTCCTTGGCCGCCGTGTATTCTTCTTCGTTTTTCACCAGAAACACGTGGTTGCCGCCGTGGCCGGCCCGGCTTTTCAAAACGAAAGGGAAGGGCACATCCTGCCCGGGCAGGAAGGTTTCCATGCAGGGCAGGTTCAGCCTTTGAAACAGCCGATAGGTTTTCCATTTATCGTTGGCAAGTTCCACCGTTTTTTCGTTGTTCACGCTGATTTTTCCAAGGGCCGCCGCTTCCCGGCTGACGGTGGAAAGGCGGCTGCGGTTGATGAGAAAATCGCAGGCGGAAAAATCCCGCTGGCCCCATTGCTTGTCCACCAGGTACAGGCTCAATAAATGCCCCCGTCTGGCCCCTTCCTGCTGCATTTGCTGAATGAACCAGGCGTTTTTTTCCGCATCGGGAAAAGTGTAGGCTATCAATCCTCGCATGTGATCACCTGCCGAATGTGCTGCATAATGTGCCGGGAAAGGTCAATCCCCGTGGCTTCCAGGGTGCTTTTGAAATGGGGATTGGAATTCACTTCGCAAATAATGGGCGCATCCTTTTCCCCAAACATCACGTCCACCCCGGCAAAATCCAGCGAAAGGGCCTTGCAGGCCGCCAGGGCTGCCGCTTCCTGCCGGGGGGTGATTTCCCAGTTTTTCATGCTGCCGCCGTTGGAAATATTGGAGCGGAAATCCTGCTCATTATACCGAAGCATACAGGCCACCACCTTGCCCCCCACCACGTTCACCCGGATATCCCGGCCACGGCTGGAAGCAATGAATTCCTGCATGATAAAATCCTTATACCCAAGCCCGGCAATGATTTTTTCCGCTTCCGCCCGGCTGTTTGCCAGGTACACCTGCTGGCCGAAGGAACCGTAGGCCTCTTTGATCACCATGGGGTAGCCCACTTCCTTTTCCGCCGCATCCAGAAACGCCAGGTTTTTATACCCCAGCCCTTCAAAGGTTTTGGGGGAAAAGAAGGTTTTGGGGGTGGGCACATGGGCGGCATTCAGGGCCATGGCGGTGAGGATTTTGTTATCGCACCCTTCCACCGCCGCTGCGCTGTTAAAAAGCCGCACCCCGGCTTTTTCCAGCCGTTTGGCCAGGTATACATCCTTATCCCAGAAGATGGCAAAATCCGGCAGATGAAACCGTGCAAAATCATCCCCGGAGGGGCACATCAATTCCGCCGCCGTTTTCATTTCCAGTTCCATGCCCTCCGCCTTGGCAGAGGCGCACAGCAGGCCGTATATTTCCTGAAATTTTTTCGTATCCAGAAAGGGATTCACAATCAGCCAGCCCCGCACGGCCATCCCTCCTTTGTTTCTTCATGGAAAAAAGTATAGCACAAAGCCGGGGGAAAGTCCACAAAAACGGTTTCCAGAATGCAGCTTCTGTGGTACACTGAAAGGGCCATTTTTTGTGATGCATCAGGAGGCGCTTATGCCGGAAATTCTGGAACTTATGTCCCTTTCCCATCCCCTGGCCCAGCCCTATCAGAACCTGACAGGCCGGCAGATGAAACGGGACGGGCTTTTCATTGCCGAAAGTGAAAACGTGATTCTGGCCGCCCTGGAAAAGGGCTGCCGGCCCCTGTCCCTTTTGATGGAGCGGCAGCACATAGCAGGGAAAGGCAAACAGTTGGTAGAACGCTGCCACGTGCCTGTGCTTACCGGCAGTGATGAGCTTTTACAATCCCTCACCGGCTTTGCCCTCAGCCGGGGCATCCTTTGCGCCATGGAGCGGCCGGAAGAAATTCCTGCCGCCGCCGTTTTGCAAAACGCCCGGCGCATTGCGGTGCTGGAAAACGTGGTGGACGGCACCAATATCGGGGCGCTGTTTCGCTCCGCCGCCGCCCTTGGCATGGACGGCATTCTGCTGACCCCCACCTGCTGCGATCCCCTGCAGCGCCGGGCCGCCCGGGTGAGCATGGGGGCGGTGTTCCGCATTCCCTATGCCTTTTTGGATGCGCCCCTGCCCCTGCTGAAGCAGCACGGCTTTTCCACCGCCGCCCTGGCCCTGACGGAAAACGCCCTTTCCATCCGGGATGAACGGCTGCATCAGGCGGAAAAGCTGGCCCTGTTCCTTGGGGCCGAAGGGGACGGCTTGCAGCCGGATACCATCGCCGCCTGCGATTTCACCGTCATCATCCCCATGCACCACCACATGAAGTCCCTGAATGTGGCCGCCGCCGGGGCTGTGGCCTTCTGGGAACTGGGGAAATAAAGGAATAGGCCGGGGCATCGCCCCCTGCGTTCATTATGGGATGATGTTTTCTGATTGGCTGACGCAGCTTTGCATATATATAAAAAATCCTCCCTTGTGTATAGGGAGGATTTTTTCCACCTCATCCGTCAGGCTTCGCCTGCCACCTTCCCCTCCAGGGGAAGGCTTTTGGGGACGGTAAAAAGATGGACCGTTTACATAGTACGCAGCGCAAAACACGCTTTTGAAAATCGGGTTTTTTCTTTCATCACAAGTATTTTCTGCCCAAAGGCCTCCCTTGTGAAAGGGAG
>JAFSBN010000107.1 GCA_017437265.1 Clostridia bacterium | reverse complement strand
TTCTTCTGCAAGCCCGGCGAGGATCTGGAATGGTTCAACTACTGGCGCTCCTTCTGCAAGAACTGGCTTTTGAACCTGGGTATCAAGGAAGAATGCCTGCGCCTGCGGGACCATGAGCCCGAAAAGCTGGCCTTCTATTCCAAGGCCACCACGGACTTTGAATATCTCTTCCCCTTCGGCTGGGGCGAACTGTGGGGCATTGCTGACCGTACCGATTACGACCTGAAGCAGCATATGAACCATTCCGGCAAGTCCATGGAATACATGGATCCGGTGACCAACGAAAAGTTCATCCCCTATTGCGTGGAACCCTCCGTGGGCGTGGAACGCCTGGTGCTGGCCTTCCTGTGCAATGCCTATGACGAAGAAGTGCTGGATGCTGAAAAGAACGACGTGCGCACCGTGCTGCACCTGCATCCTGCCCTGGCACCCTTCAAGGCTGCCGTGCTGCCCCTGCAGAAGAACAAGCTGGGCGGTCTGGCCAGCGAAATCCATGCGGAACTGGCAAAATACTTCCCCGTGGATTACGATGAAACCGGCTCCATCGGCAAGCGCTACCGCCGTCAGGACGAAGTGGGCACCCCCGTGTGCATCACCGTGGACTTCGAAACCGAAGAAACCGGCACCGTTACCGTCCGTGACCGCGACACCATGGAACAAAAGCGCATCGCCATCAGCGAACTGCGTTCCTACATCGAAGAAATGCAGCGCTTCTAATCTGAGCAAAAAGCAAAGAGCGTCCTGAAAAGGGCGCTCTTTATACAAAAAGGCCGCAGGCAATGCCTGCGGCTGATTTTTTTGTCATTGTCCGGCAACAGGATCTGTCCATTTTTCATGGCGAAGCAGCCACAAAAAGAACAGGGCCATCAGACTGCCGGCAAATCCCAGCACCAGCAAAAACAGCGCTGCACCGGTGCCTTTTTCGCTGCCCAGCAGGGAAGTAAAGGCCATTCCCTTGGCCATGAACGGCTCAAACACTTGATCCACCAGATACCCACCCAGCATATACCCAAGGGGGATGGTGAAAAACTGCAGCGTGTTCCGGCATGCATACACCCTCCCCTGCATGTGCGGCGGGATGGTGGAGCGGAAGATCACGTCCAGATTAGCGTTCATCAGCGGTATGGCAATCCAGCCCAATATGCTGCCTGCGCACCACACAAGGGGCGTACGGCCCAGGGCCAGCAGGAAATTTTCCGTGCCGAAGGAAAGCAGGATAGTGAGGCAGATGGTGCGCACCCGGTTCTTTGGCGACGGAAACAGCGTGACCAGCACACTGCCAAGCATGGTGGCAATGCCGGCAAAGGTGTTCACCAGCCCCAGCACATATTCGCTGCCGCCGTTTCGGGACAGCAGCATGGCCGGAAGCGCAGCATTGAAGCAGGAGGCGATCAGGTTCACGCAGGCAAGGAACAGGATCAGCTTTAAGATCAGCAGGTGTTCCTTCAGCCATACAAGGCCTTTTTTGGCTGCCCGGAAAACAGGCTCTTTCTCTTTTTCTTCCTTCGGTACCGGGGGTACTTTTACCAGTCCTCTGAGCACAATGAAGGCCAGCAGGAAGGTGAATAGATCCACCGCGATCACCACGTCCATGCCGGCAAAGGCGAAAAGGGCGCTGGCAAAAACGGGGGTCAATATGGTGTTCAGAGAATTGCCGAAGGAGCGAATGCCGCTGGTTTTCTGGTAATACTCCTTGGGGATGAGCAGGGTGGATACCACTTCGGATGCCGGCTGCTGCACGGTGTTCATCAGGCCGTTTACAGCATTGATCAGGTACAGATGCCAGGGAAGCAGCATATCCGTTTTCAAAAGCACCAGCACACACACCGTGCACAGGGCGGCCAGCAGATCGCACAAAAGCATGGTGCGCTTTTTGTCCCACCGGTCGCTGAGGGCACCGGCAAAGATGCTCATCATCACATAGGGGGCATAGCTGCACACCGACAGCAGCGCCGTTTCCAGGGCGGAGCCGTTTTTCTGATACAGCCATAATACAAGGGCAAAATTGGTCATGCCGCTGCCCAGGGCAGAAAGGGTCTGGGTGGAAAACAGCATCAACCAGGAAGAGAGAGGCTTCATATTCTGTTTCATATTGTTCACTTTGCTCCTTTGATATTTTCTTTCTGATCAAATTTGCAAAGCATGAGGGTATGCCTTATTTTTTCTCCATGCAGGAACCCTCATCCCTTGCACGGAGCACAGGCAATGGCCAGTAACATTTCTTTCACATCCTTGACAGGAGATTCGTTTACATTATAATCCATCCTTTCAGATTTTGCAAATGGAGGCAGGATGTCTGTCTTTTGCGCATATCTGTCCTTGTTTTTGCACAGAGGATGGGCTACAATACAGAAAAGCAAGCGTCATTTTTGAAAATGCAGGAGAAAAATATGGAAGCAAAAAAGGGCTTTTTCCTCAATCCCCAGACGGGCTATTTTGAAAACCGGGGCGTCACGGTGATGGCGTTCAATGATATTTATGCCGCCGGGCATCAAAGCGGCGTGTGTCTCATTATGCACGGCCATCGGGTGGCCACCAACGGCGATCTCAGGCTTGAGCAAACCCCCGGCCAGTGGCAGCCCCTGCCCCGGGATCTGGACAGGCAGCTGGACACAGAAAACAACCGCATCACCACCACATTGCAGTACCCGGATGAAAGGTGGCACCTGAAGGGTTTTAACCCTATGATCTACCCGGATGTGCATTTCACCTATCGGGTGCATGTGCAGGCGGAAGGAAACAGCATTCGCCTGTGGGTGGATCTGGACGCCCCCATTCCGGATTTTCTGGCAGGCAAATGCTGCTTTAATCTGGAGCTGTTCCCCGGGGCGCTTTTTGGCAAGCCCTGGGTGATGGACGAAAAAACGGGCATCTTCCCCCGCCAGCCGGTGGGGCCCGGCCTTTCTCTGCCCTGCAATTGTGATCATGCCCTGCCGACAGACAAAGAAGCGTCCCTGCTGGCCGACAAAGAACATCTGATGGGCAAAGGGTATAACCCCATCACCGCCGATACCCTGATCGCTGCCCCCTATGCAGCGGGCAAACGGTTCACCGGCCGGCCGGATGATCCCTGCAGCCGCTTTACGGTGGAATCTGTGAACGGCGAAATCAAGCTCTACGACGGCCGCATGAATCACAACAACGGCTGGTTTGTTTTGTCCCAGGAAGTGAAGACAGGGGCTGCGGAAAAAGCGGTGGAATGGATCATCACCCCGTCCGTGGTGGAAAACTGGCTGTACACCCCTGTGGTGCAGGTAAGCCAGGTGGGCTATCTGCCGGGGCAGGAAAAGGCCGTGGTGATCGAGCTGGATAAAAATGATCAGCGCCGGCCTTCTGCCGTGCTGCAAAAGATCACGGCTGATGGTGTGTTTCCCGTGCGCACGCTGAACATGCAGGAATGGGGAAATTTTCTGCGCTACCATTATCTGAAAGCGGATTTTTCCGACATGAAGGAAGAAGGGCTGTATCAGATACAGTACGGCGGCAGTGCATCCTCTGTTTTCCGCATCGGGGAAGATGTGTATGACCGGGGTGTATGGCAGCCGGTGCTGGAATATTTCCTGCCGGTGCAGATGTGCCACATGCGGGTGAGCGAAAAATATCGGGTGTGGCATGATTTGTGCCATGATGACGATGCCCGGATGGCGCCTGTGAACCTGAACCATTTTGACGGCTACGCCCAGGGGCCGGATACCCTGACGCCCTATCAGCCCGGGGATCATGTGCCGGGGCTGAACAGGGGCGGCTGGCATGACGCCGGGGATTTTGACCTGCGGGTGGAAAGCCAGGCCGGAGAAAGCTATATCCTGTCCCTCGTTTGGGAAACCTTCCATCTGGATTGGGACATGACCACCATTGACCAGCAAAGGAAAATCACCGAAATCCATCAGCCTGACGGAAAGAACGACCTGCTCCAGCAAATCGAGCATGGAGCGCTGACAGTGGTGGGCGGCTGGAAGGCGCTGGGACGGCTGTACCGGGGCATCATCTGCAACGACCTGAGGCAGTATGTGCTGCTGGGCGACCCTGCCGCCATGACCGATAACGTGCCCGGCAATGCAGACGACCGCTGGGTGTTTACCGAGGATAACCCCGGAAGGGAGCTGACCGTGGCAGCCCAGCTGAGCGCCGTTTCCCGGGCATTGAAAGGATTTAATGACGGCCTTGCAGCTGACGCCCTTTCGGCTGCCCAAACGCTGTGGCAGGTGACGGACGGAACGCGCAATGAATATGCGCGCATGGCCAAGATACATGCAGCGGCAGAATTGCTGCTGACCACCCGTGAGCAGGAATACCGGCAGCATTTGCTGGATGAACAGGATTTTATCATGGAAAAAATCCAGCGGCTGGGGTGGATCGTGTGCCGGGCAAAGCATCTGGTGGAAGACGAAGGCTTTACTGCCGCCCTGCACAAGGCGCTTTTGCCCCTGCGGGAGGATTTTTCCGCACAATGCGAAGAAACCCCCTATGGCATTCCTTATCGTCCCCATATCTGGGGGGCCGGCTGGCAAATCCAGAGCATGGCGTTTCAGTATTATTTCCTGCATAAGGCGTTCCCGGATCTTTTCCCCAAGACGCTTATGGGCCATGCGCTGAACTTTATCCTGGGCTGCCATCCCGGCAGCAATACCGCATCCTTTGCCTCCGGCGTGGGCACCGTTTCTGCCACCATGGCCTATGGCATGAACCGGGCAGATTTTTCTTACATCCCCGGCGGCGTTATTTCCGGCACCGCCCTCATCCGGCCCGATTTTCCGGAACTGCTCCCCTGGTCCTTCCTCTGGCAGCAGACAGAATATGTGATGGGCGGCGGCAGCAGCAATTATATGTTCCTGGTGCTGGCGGTGAAGGAACTGTTTGGTTCATAAGAGGGTCACAAAAGCCAACTGTGCCGACCGGAGCAGGGGGCTTCTCGCCCCCTGTACCCCGCGGCAGGGACATCGTCCCTGCACCCGGTGTGCGACAGACAATTTTATCTAACAGGGTTGTTTCTGCATGTTGATAGAGGAGACGAAAAATAGCACCACGGGCACAATGAAAACGATAAAAATAGCGGCTGGGAAAATGTATTTTTCCACCGCTTATTTTTTCGTTTTCCCCGGATGCTTTGCATCCGGTTGGCGGCATTCCGCCGCCGGCCCGTGTGTGCCAGTGGCACCTCCAGCTCGCAAAGTTACAATCTAATTTTGCCAAAGGGTCTCTGCGTGTTTCTTGGAAGGGAGACGACAATCCCTCAGGCCCTGCGGGCCAGCTCCCTTTACACAAGGGAGCCTTTTTCTACACGCTTCAGCGGGTTTTTCTTGTTTCAGCGGGAAATTGTTTGTCAGATAAGAC
>JAFSBN010000106.1 GCA_017437265.1 Clostridia bacterium | reverse complement strand
TCATAGGCATCACCATGCCGCTGAGCATGCCCATGCGGCTGATGGCCTCCTGATGGGAAAGACCCGACGCACACAAACGCAGAGGAATCATCACGCTGCACAATGTTCTGAGCAGTGTGTGGCTCAGCCGGTTCATGGTGATGGGCAATGCCTGATGGAAAAGCTGCTTTTCCACCGGCGCTTTTTTTCGTGTCTGGGGCCGCAGCCACAGCCCGATCATACACAGGCCGATTCCCTCCCCCATCACCGTGGCAAAGGCAGGCACCGCCGCCCGCCAGGCCACCGTCAGCCGGGGGATCAAAACAGATGCGGCCAGCACGCAAAAAAGCCGCACCACCTGCTCCGTCATCTCGCAAAGGGCCGGCGGCCAGGCATTGCCCTGCCCCAGGCTGTAGCCCCGGTATACCCCGGAAAGCCCGATGATCATCACACAGGGGGAATAAAGCAAAAGCGACGGCAATATCCTTTCATCCCCCATCCACCTTGCAATAAAGGAGGAGAATACCAGCAGCAATCCCCCCATCAACAACCCCAGCCGCAGCGTCATGCTTCTTGCTGCCAGCAGCACCCCTTCCTTGTCCTGTGCCTTTGCCGTCATGCGGCTGACCGCCGTGGGCAGCCCGGCCGCAGCCGGCGTTAAAACCAGCATATGCGCCTGCCCTGCCAATTCCATCACGCCCACCGCTTCCGGCCCCAGCAGCCGGGACGTGATCAGCCGCAGCACAAACCCCAGCCCCCGGATGCCCACATTGCATGCAGCCATCACCGCCGTCTGTTTCTTCAGGCTCTGTTTCTTCATGCCCATCCCTCCCCGGCACAATCTATGCCGGAAAAGAAGCGGCTATGATGGCAATCAAAAAGAGGCTGCTTTCGCAGCCCCTTCTTTTCTGTTGTTCATTACTTTTTGATGAACTTGTTGTACAGCCACAGCACCAGGCAAGCACCGGCGATAGCGATGAGCAGATCCACAACCAGACCGCCGCCAATACCGATGATACCGGCCAGGAAGCCGCCCACAACACCGCCCACAACACCCAGGATGATGTTGCGCAGCAGGCTGCCTTCGTCCTTCATAATCTTACCGGCCACAAAACCGGCCACAGCACCCAGCACGATGGAAAGCAGAATGTTCAAAAGCATGTTATTTTCCTCCTTTTTCCATTTGAGAAGGGTATAGTGCCCTTTTCATTCTATGCACAAGCCTTCAAGGGCATGCATTTTTACGCCTGACGGCCGATCACGGCCTTGATGCGGCGCACGCCGGCGGAAGAGGATTCTTCCTTCTGGATCTTGAAGGACACCAGATCGCCGGTATTGGACACATGGGGACCGCCGCAGATTTCCTTGGAATATTCACCCATGGTGTACACTTTTACGCGTTCGCCGTATTTGCTTTCGAACAGGCCCATAGCGCCCTGTTCCTTGGCTTCGGCAACGGTCATTTCTTCCAGGGTGACGGGCACCTTGGCTTCGATGGCCACGTTCACAAGCCGTTCCACTTCCTTCACTTCTTCGGGGGTCATTTTCCGACCGAAGGTAAAGTCAAAGCGGAGACGTTCGGCGGTGATATTGGAGCCCTTCTGGTGCACTTCGTCACCCAGCACCTTCCGCAGGGCAGCCTGCAGAAGATGGGTAGCGGTATGCAGGCAGGCCGTTTGTTCGCTGTTGTCCGCCAGGCCGCCCTTGAACTTCTGTTCAGCACCCTGATGGCTCTTTTCCTGATGCTGCTTGAAGCGTTCGTCAAAGTCCGCCTTATCCACGGAGAGGCCCTTTTCGGCAGCCAGTTCCATGGTCATTTCGATGGGGAAGCCGAAAGTGTCATGCAGCTTGAAAGCGCTGCGGCCGTCCAGCACATTGAGGGAAGCCATCCGGGCTTCCACAGCGGCAACCAGCGCATTTTCATCACCGGCATTGGCGGCTTCGATGATGGGCATCATGTCGGGAGAGGGACGCAGTTTCTTGATCCTGGCCATTTCCTGGGCAAAGGCCACCTTGTTTTCATTGGCCAGAATGCTTTCCAGCAGGGCCTTGGTATTCATGGTGTTGTTATACACCTTTTCGAATTCCTTTTCACCCTGCTTCAGGGTACGGGCAAAGCGTTCTTCTTCCAGCTTCAGCTGTTCCAGCACGAAGGCACTGTTGTCCTTCAGTTCGGGATACACTTCGCAGTACTGGTCAATGATCACCTTGGCCAGTTCGCAGGTGAAACCGTCCTGCAGGCCCAGGCTCATGCCGTAGCGCACGGCACGGCGGATAAGGCGGCGCAGGATATAGCCCTGGTCCACATTGGAGGGAGACACGCCGCGGGGGTCGCCCAGAATGAAGGTGGAGGTGCGCATATGGTCGGCAATGATGCGGAAGGCCTTGGTGTTTTCATCATTGGGGGTATACTTCTTGCCGCTCATCTCTTCAATGCGGCCCAGGATCCGGGCAAAGATTTCGGTTTCATACACGCTCTTCACGCCGTTGAGCACGCAGATGGTACGTTCCAGACCCATGCCGGTATCCACGTTCTTCTGCTGCAGGGGAATAAAGGTGCCGTCCTGCTGCTTGTTGTACTGCATGAACACGTCGTTCCAGATTTCCAGATAAGCGCCGCACTTGCAGGCAGGAGAACAATCGGGGCCGCAGGGCTCCTTGGTGATGATGAACATTTCGGTATCAGGACCGCAGGGACCGGTAACGCCGGCAGGGCCCCACCAGTTATGTTCCTTGGGCAGGTAGAACAGATGGTCTTCCTTCACACCGCAGGCGCGCCAGAGATTGGCAGCTTCTTCGTCCCGGGGGCAGTCTTCATCGCCTTCGAAAACGGTGAATGCCAGTTTATCGGGGTCAATGCCCAGCCATTCCTTGCCGGTCAAAAATTCCCAGCTCCAGGGAATCATTTCCTTCTTGAAATAATCGCCCAGGCTCCAGTTACCCAGCATTTCAAAGAAGGTCAGGTGGGAAGGATCGCCCACGTCGTCAATGTCGCCGGTGCGGATGCACTTTTGCACGTCGGTAAGCCGGGTGCCGGCAGGATGCTTCTGGCCCAGCAGATAGGGAACCAGGGGATGCATACCGGCGGTGGTGAACAGCACCGTGGGGTCGTTTTCGGGGATCAGGGAAGCGGAGGGGATCAGCTGATGGCCCTTTTCCTGGAAGAAACGCAGGAACAGCGCACGCAGCTCATTGGCAGTCAAGGCTTTCATTTCTTTTCAGCTCCTTTGCAAAAATAAAAGTGTGCCTTTTCGCTGAAGACGAACAGACACACTGTATTCGCGGTACCACTTCAATTGGCGCATAGCGCCCACCTCGATGCTGATAACGGCAGCTGCCGAACCGCCTTGGGCAGCGTTTTTGCTGCTTTTGGCGTTTGGCTCCGCAGCGGCAGCGCAGCCCATTTTTCGCCGGGCTTTCACCCTCCCCGGCTCGCTGAAGAAAAACTTCCAGCCTGCGCTTTCTGCATCACAGCCATATTCAATTACAAAAAAGTATACCCCCATTTTCCGTTCCTGTCAAGGGATACGCCTTGTTTTTCAGCCAGGGGGATGCTATAATTTTTCTCGGAAAATGTGGAAAAAGATGCACGAAACCCCTGCCTTGTTCCGTTACATTGTCAGAAGAGAAAAAGGAGGCACACATTGATGAAAAACGCACTCCTCCGCCTGGTATTTTTCAGCCTCGCCTGCACCCTGCTGCTTTCTTTGGCGACCGCTGCCCAGGCCTACAGCTATTACGATAATTACCCCCAGTACGTGGTGGAAAGCTTCTCCCCCAACGGCTACTGCTACCAGTATGACCAGCCCTCCTCCGTTACCGGACAAAACCTTGGCCGCCACAACAACGGTGAAGTGGTAAAAGTGATTGACTGGTACGCCACCGACGATTATTGCCTTGCCGTCTGCTCCAACGGAAAAATCGGCTATATCCGCAAAAACCAGCTCACTCCCCGCTATTCCGCCGAGGACAGAAACCTCTTCCGCATCTTCAGCATACAGCCCAACGGCTACTGCTACATGTATGACCAGCCCTCCTCCGTCACCGGCCAAAACCTTGGCCGCTACAACAATGGCGATTATGTGGAAATGATCGATTTCTACGCCGATGATAACTATGCCAAGGTTCGGGGCGTCACCACCGGCACCTATGGCTTCATCCGGAAGGATTGCCTGGTGTATGAGGATGATTATAAGCCGGTGCAGTTCTACGTCTACGTCAATTCCACCGACCCCTATGGCTACTGCTATCAGTACGATCAGCCCTCTTCCATCACCGGAAATAACCTGGGCCGCCACGATAACGGCGAACGAGTGGGTGTGATTGACTGGTACGCCCATGAAGAATATGCGCTGGTGGAATGCGCCAACGGTAAACTGGGCTACATCCGGAAAGGCTGCCTGTCTTACTGAGCGGATGGGCAGGGGCTTACGCAGCTCTTGTACCCTGACGAGAGCAGGGGGCTCCGCGCCCCCTGTACCCCCACGGCAGGGGTATCACCCCTGCACCCGGAATGCGACAAGCATATTGTAACCATCATACGTTGTTCCGCATGAAAGTTGAGGAGACGAAAAACAGCACCACGGGCACAATGAAAACGATAAAAATAGCGGCTGGGAAAATGTATTTTCCCACCGCTTATTTTTTCGTTTTCCCCGGATGCT
>JAFSBN010000105.1 GCA_017437265.1 Clostridia bacterium | reverse complement strand
GTCGGTGCGCCTGACCGTGTAATGACGACGCCGCCCTGGATGGGGTATATCAAGATTGCCGAAGGCTGCGACAACTGCTGCTCCTTCTGTGCGATTCCGGCCATTCGCGGTCCCTATCGCAGCCGTCCCATGGAAGAGTTGGTGGATGAGGTTCGCTGGATGGCGTCTCAGGGCGTGAAGGAGTTGATCCTGATCGCTCAGGATACTACCCGATATGGCGAGGACCTTTATGGAAAGCCCAGTCTGCCGGAACTGCTCAAGGCGGTTTGCCGGGTGGAAGGCATTGAATGGGCGGATAACCATTATGTGATCCGCACCAATCAGGGCAATGTGGAAGCGAAATACATCGTCAATGCTGCCGGCGTGAACAGCGGCCGCATCCACGAAATGGTGGCGGAAAAAACCTTCGAAATCCGGCCCAACCGGGGCGAATACTATGTGATGGACAAGTGCGAAGTAACACGGGCAAAGCACACCCTCTTCCAGTGCCCCAACGAAAACGGCAAGGGCGTGCTGGTGTCCCCCACCGTGGGCGGCAACCTGATCGTGGGCCCCAATGCAGAAGGGGTTTCCGGCGAAGAGGACACCCATAACACCTCTTCCGGCATGGCCTTTGTGCAGAAGATGGCGGCAAAAAGCGTGCCCACCATCAATTACCGCAATTCCATCCGCAATTTTGCCGGTGTGCGTGCCAACCTGAACAAAGACGAATTCCAGATCGGCGTGGCAGCGAAAAACTTTATCGACCTGGCCGGTATCAAGTCCCCCGGCCTGTCCTCCGCCCCGGCCATTGCGCTGGAATGTGTTTCCTTGCTGCAGGGAGAAGGACTTGTGATGGAACGGAAAGAAAGCCCCGTCACCACCCGTAAGCACATCCACTTCCGCAAGCTTTCTGCGGAAGAAAAGCAGAAAGTGATCGCCGAAAACCCGCTGTACGGCAGGGTCATCTGCCGGTGCGAAACCATCACCGAAGGGGAAATTGTGGATGCCATCCATTCCCCCATCCCTCCCTGCTCCATTGACGGCATCAAGCGGAGGGCCGGCAGCGGCCTGGGCCGGTGCCAGGGCGGCTTCTGCGGCCCCCGGGTGCTGGACATCCTGGCCAGGGAATTGAAGGTATCTCCCCTTGACATCCTGCAGGATAAGGACGGCAGCTTTATCCTGATGAACGAAACGAAAAAGGAGGTGTAAGGCAATGCTGTATGATCTGATCGTGGTGGGCGGCGGCCCGGCCGGTCTGGCGGCTGCAAACAGCGCCTATGAGAAAGGTTTGCGCAATATCCTCATTGTTGAGCGGGATAAAGAGCTGGGCGGCATTCTGAACCAGTGCATCCATAACGGCTTTGGCCTGCACCGCTTCAAGGAAGAATTGACGGGTCCCGAATATGCCCACCGGTTCATCGAAATGCTGAAAGACACTTCCGTACAGGTGATGTGCGATACCATGGTGCTCACCGTCACCGAAAACAAAGAAGTGCACGTGATCAATACCGAACAGGGCTATCAGGTGCTGCGGGCGAAAGCCGTGGTGCTGGCCATGGGCTGCCGGGAACGCACCCGGGGCGCCATTGCCATTCCCGGCCATCGCCCCTCCGGCGTGTTCACCGCCGGCAGCGCCCAGCGCTACCTGAACATGGAAGGGTATATGGTGGGCAAACGGGTGATCATCCTGGGCAGCGGCGATATCGGCCTGATTATGGCCCGGCGTATGACGCTGGAAGGGGCCAAGGTATTGGCCTGCGTGGAAGTGATGCCCTATTCCGGCGGCCTGATGCGCAACATTGTCCAGTGCCTGCAGGATTATGATATTCCCCTGTATCTTTCCCATACCGTCACCGATATTCAGCAGGAAAACGGCCGTCTGTCCCATGTGACGGTGTCCAAAGTGGACGAAAGCCGCAATCCCATCCCCGGCACCGAAATGGAATTTGACTGTGATACGCTGCTGCTTTCCGTTGGCCTGATCCCGGAAAACGAGCTGACCCGGGGTGCCGGCATTCAGATGGATATGCGCACAAACGGTGCCATTGTCTATGAAAACATGGAAACCTCCATCCCCGGCGTGTTTGCCTGCGGCAACGTGGTGCATGTGCATGACCTGGTAGACTATGTGTCCCAGGAAAGCGAAAAAGCCGGCGCCGCCGCTGCGGATTTTGTGACGAATCCCAAGACAGACGAACAGGCTGTGCAGCTGAAAAACGGCAACGGCGTTTCCTACACCGTGCCCCAACAGGTGCGCATTTCCCGTATCGAAAAGAATCTGGAAGTATTCTTCCGGGTGCGTCAGGTGTATGGCCAGAGCGTGATCGAAGTGAAGGACGACGAAACCCTTCTCTGCTCCTTCAAACGGGAATACATGACCCCCGGCGAAATGCAGCAGATTAAGCTGCCCAAAATGATTCTGGACAAAGCTGCGGGTAATACCATCGAAATCAGCGTGAAGGAGGCATAAAGCCATGAAAGAATTGGTTTGCATCGTATGCCCCAAGGGCTGCCGCCTGCGGGTGGATGAGGAAAACGGCTATCTGGTTTCCGGCAACAGCTGCATCCGGGGCGCCGAATACGGCAAAAACGAAATTCTCAACCCCACCCGGGTGCTCACCTCCACCGTGAAAATGGAAGGCGGCCTTTACCGCCGCTGTCCTGTAAAAACCAATAAAGCCATTCCCAAGGCAAAGCTTTTTGATGTGATGGAAACGCTCAACGGCATCACCCTTTCTTCCCCCGTTTCTGTTGGCCAGGTGGTTGTCGAAAACGTATGCGATACCGGGGCGGATGTGATTACCACCAAAGCCCTGTGAGGATATTTCCATGGACATGAAAAATACTTTCCGCAGCAAAAAGCTGTACCTGCTGGATATGGACGGCACGCTGTACCTGGATGAAGATGTGTTTCCCCATTGCCTGGATTTTTTGAACGCCATCCGGGCACGCGGCGGCCGATACCTGTTCCTCACCAATAATTCCTCCAAATCCGTTTCCAGATATGTGGAAAAGATGGAAAGGCTGCACCTGCCTGCAGTAAAAGAGGATTTCTTTACCTCCACCGACGCTGCCTGTGCTTATCTGAAGCGCAACTGGCACGGCAAAAAAATCTATGCCCTGGGCACTGCGTCCTTCAAGGAACAGTTGATGGCCGCAGGCTTTCCCATTACCGATCAACTGGAAGACGATATCGACTGCCTTTTGATGGGCTACGATACCGAGCTTACCTACCGCAAGCTGGAAGATGCCTGCATTTTGCTGGGCCGGGGTGTTACTTATCTGGCCACCAATCCGGACTGGGTGTGCCCCACCGCCTACGGCTCTGCGCCGGACTGCGGCTCCTTCGCCCAGATGCTGGAACATGCCACCGGCAGGATGCCCTATTTCATCGGCAAGCCCCGGCCCGCCATTGCGGAACTGGCCATGGAAAAGATGGGCTGCACCAAGGATGAAACGGTGCTCATCGGCGACCGGCTCTATACCGATATTGCCTGCGGTGTGAACGCCGGCATCACCACCTGCCTGGTGCTCAGCGGCGAAGCCACCCTGAAGGATCTGGCAGAAAGCGACGTGAAGCCCACCTTCGTCTGTCAGGATATTGCGGAGATTTACAGCTATATCAAGGAATGAGGTGTTTTTTCCGTGAACAAACCCATTCTCATTTCCCACCCCAACAAAGCCAAAATGATTGCACACCGGGGGCTTTCCGGCATTGAAACGGAAAATACCGCCGCCGCTTTTGTGGCTGCCGGTCAGCATCCTTACTTCGGCATTGAAACCGACGTGCACCGCACAAAGGACGGACAGTTCATCATCATCCACGATGATGATACCTTCCGTATTTCCGGCGAACACCATATCGTGGAAGAAACGGATTTTGACACCCTGCGTTCCCTGCGTTTGATGGATAAATCAACCGGCACCGTCCGTCATGATTTGGTATTGCCCACCCTTTCCGAATACATCCGCATCCTGAAACATTATGATAAACATGCGGTGCTGGAAATCAAAAACCCCATGGAAAAAGCGGATATTGCAGAAATCATCCGTCTCATCCGGGAAGAAGACTATCTCACCAGCACCACCTTCATCTCCTTCGACTGGCAGAACATGCTGCATATCCGTTCCCTCCTGCCCCATCAATCCGCCCAGTTTCTCATGGAGGAATGGGAAGATGATCTGCCGGACCGCCTGCACAAACATCAGCTGGATCTGGATATCCTGTGGAAATGCCTGACGAAAGAAAGGGTAAAACGGCTGCATGAAAAGGGCATAAACGTCAATGTATGGACGGTGGACGATCCTTCTTCCGCCCTTTCCCTGTGCGATATGGGCGTGGACCAGATCACCAGCAATATCCTTTTGTAATTTCTGCAAATTTTCCTTGACATTTCAATCCTTTCGGCGGTATAATACCCCCATCCATCGGAATGACGGAAGACATGTTTTCCGGCCCGTCTTTTGCAGAGAGTGTGCGGTTGGTGCAAGCACATAAAAGAACCCGGAAAAAACCACTTCCCGACCGGAGATCGTTTTACGCACGAAACGCGTCCAAAGCGGCCTGAAAAGGCAACAAGGGTGGAACCGCGGGCGAAAGAAATTCACGCTCGTCCCTTCATGAAAATGAATGGGGCGGGCGTTTTTGTATGCTCCCCCAGAAAATGAACGGAGGAAAACCCCATGATCATTACCCTCAAGAACGGCTCCCGGGAATTTGAAAACGGCATGAACGCCCTGGATATCGCAGGCCAGCTGAGCCAGGATCTCAAAAAGCAGGCCATCTGCGCCCGTGTAAACGGCGAAATCCAGGAACTGGTCAAGCCCATCAACCAGGATTGCACCCTGGAAATCCTCACCTTCGAAGATGACGCTGCCAAAAAGGTGCTGCGCCACACCGCTTCCCATGTGCTGGCCCAGGCTGTGAAGAAGCTGCGTCCCGATGCCAAGCTGGCTATCGGCCCCGCCATTGACAACGGCTTCTATTATGACTTCGACGTGGATGAACCCTTCACTCCCGATTTCCTTGCCGCTGTGGAAAAGGAAATGAAGAACATCATCAAGAAAAACGACCGTCTGGAACGGTTTGAACTGCCCCGGGCAGAGGCCATTGCTCTCATGGAAGAAAAAGGCGAACCCTATAAGGTGGAACTGATTGAGGATCTGCCCGAAGATGCCGTCATTTCCTTCTACCGCCAGGGTGATTTTGTGGATCTGTGCGCCGGCCCCCACCTGCCCTCTACCGGCAAAGTAAAGGCCTATAAGCTCACCTCTATCGCCGGCGCTTACTGGCGCGGCAGCGAAAAGAACAAGATGCTCCAGCGCATTTATGGCACCGCCTTCTTCGCCAAGGAAGATCTGGATGCCTATATCAAGGCTCAGGAAGAAGCCCTGAAGCGGGACCATAACAAGCTGGGCCGCGAGCTGGAATACTTCACCACCGTGGACGTCATCGGCCAGGGCCTGCCCATCCTGCTTCCCAAGGGCAGCCGCGTCATCCAGCTGCTCCAGCGCTGGGTGGAAGATACGGAACAGAAAAAGGGCTATCTGCTCACCAAAACGCCCCTGATGGCCAAGCGTGAACTGTACAAAATCTCCGGCCACTGGGATCATTATCTGGACGGCATGTTCATTCTGGGCGATCCCCATGACGAAGAAAAGGAATGCTTTGCCCTGCGTCCTATGACCTGCCCCTTCCAGTATCAGGTGTACCTGAACCGTCAGCGTTCTTATCGCGATCTGCCCATGCGTCTGGGTGAAACCTCTACCCTCTTCCGCAACGAAGATTCCGGCGAAATGCACGGCCTCATCCGTGTACGCCAGTTCACCATTTCCGAAGGCCATCTGGTGCTGCGCCCCGAT
>JAFSBN010000104.1 GCA_017437265.1 Clostridia bacterium | reverse complement strand
TCTATATCTCCAAAGACATTTCCATCACCCTCAAACGCTACCACGATAAAAAAGAAAAGAACATGTGGTTTGAAGGCGAGATTTTCTGCAGCGAAGAAAATCCCCTGAAAACCTACCTGAACCTGACCAAGTCCGGCAAGATCGGCGGCGGCAAAAATCCCATTCAGTTTTCCAAGCAGGAAAACATCGTGCTGGGCATTTCTGACGATCATTTCGGCACCCGTGCCCGGGGCAAATCCACCGTGGGCATCATCGTCCGGGGCGGGCAGCAGTTCTCCAACAAAACCTATGCAGCCAACCGCGGCCGCTTCCCCAATCTGGAAACCCTGGCCGTATTCAACGACGGCAGCATGAAAACCTTCGTCAGTGATGCCTTCACCGCTGAGGAATACATCGATATGGGTGCGGAAAACGTGTTCGCCTTCGGCCCCATTCTGGTGCAGAACGGCGTGGCAGACCCCCGGCTGACCGATGATTATTACCATTACCGTGAACCCCGTATGGCCCTTGGCATGGTGGAGCCTTACCACTATGTGCTGCTGGCGGTGAATGGCCGGGTGGAAGGCCAGTACAGAGGCGTGTATCTGGACTGGCTGGCGGAAAAAATGCTGGAAATGGGCGCTGTGGAAGCGTTGAACCTGGACGGCGGCGGCACCGCCTGCCTCACCTTCATGGGCAAGCGCATCAACCGCACCGGCTCCGATATCCGGGTGCTCCATTCCATGATCGGCTTTGGCAATTCCGATCAGGTAGGCGCAGAATAAGCTGATTATAAACAAAGCAGGAACAACGCACTTCATCATTCTCCCACCGGGTTCGGGGCAATGCCCAGGATCCGGTGTTTTTCTATTGTACTCAGGACAAATTACCGTTGCGAACATTTTCCGTTTTTGCTATAATAAACCGTATTTTTTCTATCGGATCATCCAATTTTTATTATTTGATATGAAGGAGTGATCAACCATGATCATCGGAACCACCAAAGAACTGAAAAACCACGAGTATCGTGTGGGGCTGACCCCCGATAACGTGATGACCTATGTGTCCCAGGGCCACACCGTGTATGTGGAAACAGGGGCCGGTGTGGGTGCCGGCTTTGCCGACGAAGAATATGTAGCCGCCGGTGCCAAAATCCTTGCCACCCCCAAGGAAGTATTTGATGTTGCCGATATGATCGTCAAGGTCAAGGAACCCGAAAAGTGCGAATGGGATATGCTGCGCCCCGGCCAGATCCTCTACACCTATCTGCATCTGGCCGCCAATAAGGAACTGGCCGAAAAGCTGATGGAAAAGCAGGTAAAGGCTGTGGCCTTTGAAACCATCACCGACGAACAGGGCAACCTGCCCTGCCTGCGGCCCATGAGCCAGATTGCCGGTCGTCTGTCCATTCAGGAAGGCGCCAAGTACATCGAAAGCAGCTACGGCGGAAGAGGCATTCTGCTTGGCGGCGTGCCCGGTGTGGAAAGGGGCAAGATCGTCATCATCGGCGGCGGTATCGCCGGCACCTATGCGGCCAAGGCTGCCGTTGGCATCGATGCCCAGGTAACGCTCCTGGACGTGAACCCCAACCGTCTGGCTTATCTGGAAGACATTTTCGGTGCTTCCGTCACCACCCTCTATTCCACCGAAGCCAACATCCGCAAGTGCCTGCAGGAAGCGGACCTGGTGATCGGCTCCGTACTCATTCCCGGCGCTGCCACCCCCAAGCTGGTGCGCCGCGAACACCTGAAGCTGATGAAAAAGGGCGCCGTCATCGTGGATATCGCCATTGATCAGGGCGGCTGCTGCGAATCCAGCCATGTCACCACCCATGACGATCCCATCTATATCGATGAAGGCGTGGTACACTACTGCGTGGGCAATATGCCCGGCGCCGTGCCCTACACCTCCACCGTGGCCCTGGCCAACACCACCATCCGCTACGGCACCCAGATTGCCGCCCTGGGCCTGGAACAGGCTGCCAAGAAAAACCCCGGCATCATGAACGGCATCAACATTTACATGGGCAAGTGTGTAAACAAAAATGTGGCCGACAGCCTGAACCTGCCCTACACCGCCTTTGAACAGGCCATGTAATTATATTCTCCGTTTTTGAATGAGACGCTGTCCTGCGTCTCTTTTTTTGCATGTTATTACATAAAAAAATGCAAATACGCTGAAAGAATGCCGTCTTTTTGTATTGAAAATGTATTTTTCACCTTTTGCGCACCTCATTTGCTTGCACATTTGCAGGAAAACATGTAAGATAAACATAATGAAACTTTATGCAAGAAAGGCGGAAACAAAATGAAGAAATTTATTGCTATCCTGATGGCCGCTATGATGCTGATGGGCCTGGTGTCCTCTGCTTCTGCCGCCACCTTCCTCACCATTGCCACCGGCGGCACCACCGGCACCTATTATCCCCTGGGCGGCGATATTGCCAACCTGTTCAACACCATGATCCCCGATGTGCGCGCCAATGCCGAAGCCACCGGCGGTTCCGCTGCCAACCTGCGCAAGATCAATGCCGGCGAAGCTGACCTGGGTACCGCGCAGAACGACGTGAGCTACTTCGCCTACACCGGCACCGACTCCTTTGAAGGCGAACAGATCCAGTCCTTCTCTGTTATTTCTTCCCTGTACGCCGAATATGTGCAGATCGTTACCCGCAAGGACAGCGGCATCAACTCCATCGCTGATTTCGCCGGCAAGCGTATCTCCATCGGCGCCGCCGGCAGCGGTGTGTACACCAACGCCCTCCATGTACTGGAAGCCGCCGGCCTTACGCTGGATGATATCGACGAACAGTACCTCTCCTTCTCCGAAAGCACCGACGGCCTGAAGAACAAGCAGATCGACGCCGCTTTCATCACCGCCGGCATTCCCAACGCCGCCATCACCGAACTTGGCAGCACCGTGGAAGTGAAGCTCATCTCCCTCACCGATGAAGAAGTGGCAAACCTCATTGCCGCCCATCCCACCTATGCCAACCTGAAGCTGGCTGCCGATACCTACGGCCTGGAAGAAGATGTGAACTGCGTGGCCATCACCGCCCTGCTGGTGTGCGCCAACAGCCTGGACGAAGAACTGGTTTACAACATGACCAAGGCTCTCTTCGAACAGGAAGGCATCCTCACCCATGCCAAGGCTGCTGAAATTACGCTGGATTCCTTTGATGTGGGCGTGGGCGATTTGCCCTATCATCCCGGCGCTCAGCGCTACTATCAGGAAGTGGGCGCTCTGGCCGCTGAATAAGCGAAAAACAAGCATGTTCAAGGCGGCGCACTATGCGCCGCCTTCCCTTTATGAAACCCCATTCTGATTCCGGGAGGAAACCGTTTTGTCTGAGAAAGAAATGAAATTGACCCAGGCAGAAGAACATGAGGCATTTGAAACTTCCCACAGCGAAGTGCAGGCCATCATGGAAAAATACGACCGCGAAAGCGTCACCCGCCACCTCAAGGGCCCGCTGAAGTGGATCGTTTTTGCCCTTTGCATTCTCTTCTCCTGCGTTCAGCTTTACGCCGCCTTCACCGCCAATATCCCCGCCACTCAGCTGCGTCCTTTGCATCTGGGCTTTGTGATGATGCTGGTGTTCCTGATTTTCCCCGTCACCAAGAAGGCCCGCCGGGATGTGCTGCCCATTTATGATATCTTCCTGTCCCTGGCCGGCATGGGCGTATGTCTGTATTGTGCTCTGCAGCATGTGGATCTGGCCAACCGCATCGGCAAAATGCTGCCCATCGATATCTGGGTCGGCGGCATCCTGATTGTGCTTTTGTTTGAATGCTGCCGCCGTGTGGTGGGCCTGCCCATCATGTGCGTGGCTGCCGTTTTCCTGCTTTACGCCCACTTTGGCCCCTATATGCCGGGCCTTCTGGCTCACAGAGGCAAGTCCGTCAAGCAGATCATTGAACAGCTGGTGTACACCACTGAAGGCATCATGGGCACGCCCCTTGGCGCTTCCTCCACCTTCATTTTCCTGTTTGTGCTCTTTGGCGCATTCCTGGAACGCACCGAAGTGGGCACCTTCTTCATCGACTTTGCCAATGACATCGCCGGTCACAAGCGGGGTGGCCCCGCCAAGGTAGCCGTGCTGGCCAGCGCTTTGGAAGGCACGGTGTCCGGCAGTTCTGTGGCCAACACCGTGGGCAGCGGCTCCTTCACCATCCCCATGATGAAGAAGCTGGGCTACCGCAAGGAATTTGCTGCTGCCGTTGAAGCCACTGCCTCCACCGGCGGCCAGATCATGCCCCCTGTTATGGGCGCCGCCGCCTTCCTGATGGCCGAATCCGTGGGCGTCAGCTACACCGAGGTGGTGAAAGCTGCCCTGATTCCCGCCATTTTGTATTTCGTTGGCATCTACATCATTATCGAATTCGAAGCCCGCAAGTACGGCCTGGTTGGCATGAACAAGGAAGATATGCCCAAGTTCCTGCCGCTGATCAAGCGCAGTGGTTACCTGATCCTGCCCCTGCTGGTCATTCTGGCCTTCCTCAGCCTGGGCTACACCCCCATCTTTGCCGCTTTGGTGGGCATCGCTTCCTGCGTGATCTGTGACATCATCCGTCATCTGGTCATCGGCATCACCGGTGCTGTGGAAGCCCGCAAGGCCCGCAAAGAGGCTGCTTCCACCGGCAAAATCATTCTGGACACCGCCGTTTCCACCGGCGTGGACGTGGTGGCTGCTCTGGACAAGGGTGCCCGGAACGTGCTTTCCGTGGCCGTTGCCTGCGGCATGGCCGGCATCATTGTGGGCATGATCACCCTCACCGGCATCGGCCAGACACTGGGCAACAGCCTGACGGCCCTGGCCGGCGGCAACCAGTACCTGACGCTCATCTTCACCATGCTGGCTTCCATCATTCTGGGCATGGGCGTTCCCACCACCGCCAACTACCTCATCACCTCCACCATCATGGCCGGTACGGTGATGAAGGTCGTCGGCTGCGATATGCTGGCCGCCCACATGTTCGTGTTCTACTTTGGCATCATTGCCGATATCACGCCCCCTGTGGCCCTGGCCGCCATGGCCGGCAGCGCCATCGCCAAGAGCGATCCCTTCAAAACAGGCCTCAACGCCGTGAAGCTGGCCATCGCCGCCTTCCTGGTGCCCTACCTGTTTGTATTTAACAACAAGATGCTCTTTATCGGCGCTCAGTGGTATGATATCATCCAGATTGGTATCACCTCCGTGCTGGGCATGATCGGCATTGCAGCCGCTCTGGAAGGCTATTACACCCGGCATGCACACCTTTTGCAGCGGCTTTTGTTCCTGGCCGGCGGTCTGCTCCTGATCGAACCCAGCCTTATCACCGACATCATCGGTATCGTGGTCATCATTATCCCCATCCTCTGGCAGGCCATTGAAAACAAGCGGCTGGGCGGCAAGCTGGAGCCCTCCCATCACCTGTACGACGGCATGAGCTTTGGCAAAAAACTGGGCACCGTGCTGACGGAATCCTTCGTCATGATCGGCAAGCTGTTCAGCAAAAAGAACTCTGCACAGGCCTGATATTATTATTATTCAAGGCGGTACCCTCCATCGGCGGGTATCGCCTTTTTTCTGTCAAGCTTTTTCCCACTGAGGCTTGGGGAACGATGAGGGGTTTCAGCCCTTCACCCCACCAGGGATTTCATCCCTGGACCCAGAGGCGGATGTTTCTTGTCCTATTCAACAAACATTTTCCCGCTGGCACAATATCCCGCTGGGAGAAGAAAATCCCGCTGATGGGTGTAGAAAAAGGCGCCCTTGTGTAAAAGGAGCTGGCCCGTAGGGCC
>JAFSBN010000103.1 GCA_017437265.1 Clostridia bacterium | reverse complement strand
TCTACACGCTTCAGCGGGTTTTTCTTGTTTCAGCGGGAAATTGTTTGTCAGATAAGACGAGTAAGTTCCGCTACTGGGTGCAGGGCCAATGGCCCTGCTGGGTCCAGGGGTGATGCCCCTGGTGGGGTATGGAGCAACGCCCCTCAGCGTTCCTCAAGTAACAGCGGAAAACAGCTGGCCAGATAAGCTAAGCAATATCCGCCCCTGGTTCTCCATTGCAAGGGCTTTTCTTTTCAGCCGTTTTAAGGTATAATTAAAGAGATATTTCCCCAAAAAGAAAGGATGCCCCTATGCCGGAACAATTGGAAGCCATTGTGGAGGAAACCGTTTTCCGCAACGAAGAGAACGGTTATTCCGTCATTGAAGTGCGCACAGGCCGCAGCAGCATCACTGCTGTGGGCATTTTGCCTGCCCTGGCCGCCGGCGAGCAGGTGATTTTAACCGGCCAGTATGTGGAGCATCCCCAGTATGGCAAGCAATGGAAGGTGGAAAGCTGCGAAATATGCAAGCCCTCCACGCTGCTTGGCATTGAGCGCTATCTGGGCTCCGGCCTGATCCGGGGCGTGGGCCCTGCCACGGCCAAATTGATTGTTCAGCAGTTTGGCAAGCGCACACTGGATATCATGAGCGAAACGCCGGAGCGGCTGACAGAAGTGCCGGGCATCGGCAAAAAAAGGGCGGCCCAGCTGGGCCAGGCCTTTCTGGAGCAATATGCTGCCCGGGAGGCCATGGTGTTTTTGCAGTCCTATGGCGTATCGCCCTCCCTTGCGGTAAAAATCAGCAAGCGTTACGGCCCCCAGGCTCAGCAAAAGATCCGGGAAAATCCTTACCGCCTCATTGACGATATTGAAGGCGTGGGCTTTTTGACGGCGGACCGTATTGCCCTGACGCTGGGCATTGCCAGAGACAGCGAATACCGGCTGCAATCGGGGCTGAAATACGTGCTGATGGAAGCGGCCACCGGCGAAGGGCACACATACCTTCCCAAAGAAATGCTCATCAGCCACGCCGCTCAGGCCCTGCGTGTAAACCCCGGGCTGCTGACCCATCCTCTGGATGCGCTGCTTTTCTCCCGGGACATTGTATCTTTTGATATTGACGGCATGGAGGCCATGATGCTCTCCGCCTATTACTACGCTGAAAAGGAAACGGCCCATTATCTGAAACTTTTGCTGAACCGCAGCAAGGAAAAACAGGATCCCACCGCTGAAAAGCGCATCCGTCAGTTCGAACAGGAACACAATATCGCATTCAGCGAAAACCAGCGCCGGGCGGTATCCCAGGCGCTGCAGACGGGGCTGATGGTGATCACCGGCGGCCCCGGCACCGGCAAAACCACCATCATCAACTGCATCCTGTCCCTGCTCAAGGGCAAGGTGCTGCTGGCTGCGCCCACGGGCCGTGCCGCCAAGCGCATGAGCGAGGCCACCGGCCATGAAGCGAAAACCCTGCACCGGCTGCTGGAATTTTCCGGGGACGAAGGCCTGTTCCAGCGCAATGAAGAAAACCCGCTGGACTGCGATTGCGTGATCGTGGACGAAATGAGCATGGTGGACGTGTTTCTCATGCGCAGTTTGCTGCGGGCCCTCCGCAGCGGCACCAAGCTGATCCTGGTTGGCGACGCCGATCAATTGCCCTCCGTTGGCGCCGGCAACGTGCTGGGGGATATTCTCAAAAGCCAGCGGGTGCCCACCGTCCGGCTGACGGATATTTTCCGTCAGGCGCAGGAAAGCCTGATCGTTCTCAATGCCCATCGCATCAACCACGGCGAAGCGCCTGTGCTGAACCAGAAAAACAGCGACTTTTTCTTTGAGCGGAAACAGACCGCCGATCAGGTATCGGAAACCATCGTGTCCCTGTGCAGCACCCGGCTGCCTGCGTTCCTGAAATCGGAAGACAGGCTGCGGGATATTCAGGTATTATCCCCCCAGAAAAAGGCCGGTGCCGGCGTGCATCAACTGAACCAGATGCTGCAGGCAGCCCTGAACCCGCCTGCCCCCTTCAAAAAGGAAATCACCTATGGCGACACCATCTTCCGCACGGGCGACAAGGTGATGCATATCAAGAATAACTACCAACTGCCCTGGACCATGGATAACGGCGAAGAGGGCGTGGGTGTGTTCAACGGCGACGTGGGGTTCATTATGAAAGTGGATACCCAGGACCGTATTGTTACCGTCAAATACGACGACGAGCGCACCGTGGAATACGATTATCAGCAGCTGGAAGAAATGGAGCTGGCCTATTGCCTGTCCGTTCACAAAAGCCAGGGCAGCGAATTTCCCTGCGTAGTGATGCCGGTATTGCCCGGGCCGCCGCGGCTTTGCACCCGCAACCTGTTCTACACCGCCCTCACCCGGGCCAAGAGGCTGGTGGTGCTGGTGGGCCGGGAAGAAAGCATTGCCGCCATGGTGCAAAACAGGCAGATCCTGCGCCGATACACCACTTTGCAGCAAAGACTGGAAGAAGAATAAAAGGAGATGTCCATGAACGTTCTTATCCTGATGGGCAGCCCCCGGCTGAACGGAAACACCGCCGAATTGTGCAAACCATTCATGGAAGAAATGGCGCTGCAGGGGGCACAGATCAAATATGTGACCCTGGCCGATAAAAAAATTCTGCCCTGCCGGGGCTGTTACCTTTGCCAGCAGGTGGATCATATCTACGGCTGCCCCCAAAAGGATGATATGGAAGGTATCGTCTCCCTCATCCAATGGGCGGATCTTATTGTGCTGGCCACCCCCATTTATGCCTGGTACTGCGCCGCACCCATGAAAAATGTGCTGGACCGGCATTACGGCCTGAACAAATTCTACGGCACCGCTTCCGGCTCTCTCTGGGCCGGCAAAAAAATGGCCTTGCTTTGCACCCACGGCTATGAGGCCGCTTACGCTACAGAGCCCTTTGTTCTGGGTGTGGAACGGCTGTGTGCCCATTCCAGGCTGCAATACATGGGCCTTTATTCCGTTCAGGACGAAGAAGACCTTGCCTCTTTCCAAACCCCTCAAGCCCGGGAGGGCGCCCGTGCCTTTGCAAGGAGCCTGATCAGATGAGCGAATACATAATTATGCTGAAAAATTTCCTGGATAGCGAGGGAAAACTGAAACAGTTCCCTGCCAAACGAAAAATGAAAATCATCGCCCTCTTTTATCTGGCCCAGTTCTTTGAAGCGGAAAAAGCCTATTCCGAACAGGAAGTGAACCTGCTGCTTTCGCAGCACCACACCTTTTCCGACCCGGCTACCCTGCGCCGGGAGCTGTTCGATTTTCATTTTATCGACCGAACGCCCGACGGACGCGTTTACACCCTTTCTTCCCCTCAGCCCACCATGGAATCCTTCTCTCTGTAAAGGAGCATCGATGGAACAGCTTTCTCATCTTCTGAAAAGCCATTACAACCTGCAACCCCTGTCTCTGACACCCATTTCTCAGGGTGTGGGCGGCAGAAGTCTGCTGGTCACCTGCGAAACAGGCAAATATGTGGTAAAATTTCCGGAAAATACCCCCATGGATCATCCGGATGCCGAGCCTGTTTTGTGCGGAGTGCTTTTGCAAAAGGGTATTCCCGCCTGCGAATTTCTGAAAAACAACGCCGGTAACTATATCACCCAAACAGATGCCGGCCTTTTTTATGTAAAAAAATTTGTTCCGGGCACTGTTTTTCCGCCTCATGCCGCTCCAAAGTGGCTGATGGATGACGCCGCCCGGATGCTGGGGAACATTCATGCAGCCCTCTCTGGCGAACCGATGCTGCCGGAAGGAATTGGCGAACACTTTTTCCGTTTCATGACGCCTGAAAAAGCCCTTTCCTCCTACCTCCGTTCTCTGGAACTGGCCCGGGCGCAGAAAGACACTGAAGCGGAAGCGGATTTGCTTTTCCGCATCCGTATAACCGAAAAACTGCAGCCCTTTTCTTTCGATCCCCACCGTCTCACCTGTGTAAACACCCACGGAGATTATACCATTCATCAGCTTGTGTGCAACGAAAACAGCATTGCCGCCGTTATCGACTGGACCTGTGCCTGCCGTCACCCGGCGGTATGGGAAATTCTCCGTTTTTTCCTGTATGCCCATCCTTCTGCCAAAGACGGCACCATTGACAGCAATGCCCTTTGCCGCTATGTGGCCCTGTACAGGCAGCAGGCCCCGCTCACGTCTTTTGATCTGGAACAGATGCTGCCCCTGATTTATTACCAGCTGGCAGTATGCGATTACGACGGCCAGTATTACGCCTCCTCTGCCCCGAACCGGCATTTGTTTCGCTGGCAGGCACGTTTTTTCACCCGGGTGCTGCAGCATCTGGACGTGCACCAAAACAGCATCACAGAGCAATTGACCCACACAAAATAAAGGAGCCCTCCGCTCCTTTTTTATTTTTCAAAAATACCCGGAAAGCCTTATTTTTCGGGCACTCTACTGTCCGTAGAGGCCGCCTTTCCCGCCGGTGGAGGCCCGGGGAAAGATGGTAGGTTGCGAAAAAGGCGGATGATGTGCTAGGGTGCACCCAGAAGAAAAAAACGCCTGCGGCAACGGCCGGCTGCAGCAAGAAACGCTTTCAAAGGAGATCTTTTATCATGACGACACATTCTGCATCCGCCCTGCAAGCACAGGAAAACCGCTTTTCCAAATCCTTCAGCTTCATCATTCGCATCCTCACCCTGCCCCCGGTAATGGCCCTGTGTGCCATTTCCATCCTGCATTTTTCCCAGGGCTGCTTTCCCGGTGCAAGCTATGGCTTTACACTCTTATGCCTCAGCTTTCTGCCCCTGCTGCCCTACCCCATCTGCTTCCTGATCCCCTCCCTGCAATACCGGGGGCGGTTCATCCAGCGGGGCATGGCTGTGGTGTTTTCCGTCATCGGCTATGTAGCCGGCACGGCATACTGCCTGCTGAACGGGCTTTACGGCATCGAACTGGCCGTCCTTTTGTCCTATCTTTTTTCCGGCAGCATCATTGCTCTTTTGTCCTTTTGCTTCCATTTCAAGTGCAGCGGCCACGCCAGCGGCATGGCCGGGCCTATCACCTTGCTTGGCATGCAGGTAAGCCCCCTTTTCTTTTTCTGCTTTGCTTTGCTGATTCCGGTGTTCATCTCCTCCCTCCAGCTCAAACGCCACAGCAAGGAAGAACTGGTGGCCGGGGCACTGACGCCTTCCCTGCTGCTGCTTGTGCTGATCCCCCTGTTGGCCTGAACCGATCTGTGCGGGCCATGTACCTTGACGTGAGCAGGGGCCTGTGCGGCCCCTGTACCCCGCAGCAGGGACATCGTCCCTGCACCCAGTAGGCGAAGCACAATCCGGACTAAACAAACTTGTTTCCGCACGAAGCCGGGAGCCTACCGTAGGGGAGGGGCTTGCCCCTCCCGCTTCTCTCTTGTTTCCACATGAAACCGGAGGAACGGAAAGAGAGCCCACGGGCACAATGAAAATACGGAAAAAGCCGAGAGAGAAAGCAAGCTTTCTCCTCCGGCTATTTTTCGTATTTTCCCCGGATGCAAAAGCATCCGGCTGGCGGCGAAACGCCGCCGGCCCGTGGATGGCAGTGCCGCAGTCCATTTGAAATATTGCAAATCTTTTGCCCCAGAGCTTTTCTCCATGCCCCAGCGGGAAATTGTTTGTCAGATAAGCCAAGCTTTTTCCGCCACTGGGTCCAGGGCCGATGGCCCTGGTGGGGTGGAGGGGCGAAGCCCCCCATGGTTCCCCAAGCCTCAGCGGGAAACTGTTCGTTGGATAAGCCAAGCAATTGCCGCCACTGGGTCCAGGGCCGATGGCCCTGGTGGGTGCTGGGATGAAATCCCCGGACCTTGAATACAATGCTTTTTTCCTTCCTTTTTTATGGAAATGATGGTATAATGTATTGGATATCAACCTTTTTTCCACGGAGGGAAAAATGCAGGAAATCAAGTTTATCGGAAAGTATGTAAAAGACCATTGGCTGCAGTATTTATTGGGCATTGCGGCCCTGTTTGCGGTGGATCTGGTGAACACCTATATCCCCCAGTTCACCGGCAATATCACCGACGGGCTGACCGATGGCACGCTGGACATGGCAGGCGTAATGAGCCTGGTGTGGAAAATTCTCATGATGGGCGGGCTGATCGCTCTGGGCCGGTTTGGATGGCGTTTTTTCCTGTTCGGTGCTGCCCGATCCATTGAGCGGGATATGCGCAACGATATGTTCCGCCATCTGGAAGGCCTGTCCATGCGCTATTACAACAGCCATAAAACCGGCGATCTGATGGCCCATTTCACCAACGACCTGATGAGCGTACGCATGCTGGTGGGCATGACGGTAATCACCACCTTCGACGCTTCAGTAATGCTCATTCTGGTGCTGTTCAAAATGATCACTTATGTAAACGCCCAGCTGACGCTTATTGCCGTCATTCCCTTGATTCTCATTATTTTCGGCGATTATTTCTACGGCAAGGCCATGCACAAGCGTTTTCTTGCCAAGCAGGAAGCCTTTTCCGATCTCACCGATCAGGTGCAGGAGGCCGTCAGCGGCATCCGGGTGATCAAGGCCTTTGTGCAGGAGCGCAAGGAGCTGTACGCCTTTGCCAAAACCAACCTGAAAAATAAAGATAAGAATATGGCCGTGGTGCGGCTGCGGGCCATTTTTATGCCGGTATTGGATCTGATCATCGGCGCCAGCCTGCTGATCACGCTGCTGCTGGGCGGGTATCTGGCCATTAACGGCACCATTACCGTGGGCCAGTTCATCGCCTTCAACAGCTACATCGGCATGCTGGTGTGGCCCATGATGGCCGTGGGTGAATGCATCACCTCCATCTCCCAGGGCATGGCTTCCGCCCGGCGCATTTTCCGCATCTTCTGCGAAAAGCCGGAGATTGTGGATGGAGAAAATGTGAAGGACGTGGAAACGCTCCGGGGCGAAGTGGAATTGAAAAACCTCACCTTTGCCTACCCCGATGCCGATAAAACCAATGTGCTGAAAAATATCTCCGTGCATGTGCCGGCGGGTTCGTCCCTTGCCATCATGGGCCGCACCGGCAGCGGCAAAACCACCCTGGCCAATCTGATGCTGCGGCTGTATGACTGCGAAGATGGGGCCATATTACTGGACGGCATGCCCATCAGGGAAATTCCCCTGCAGGTGCTCAGGCAGAATATTGCCTATGTGCCTCAGGATAATTTCCTTTTCTCCGATACCATTGAAAACAATATTGCCTTCGGCGTGGAAGGGCTGCCCTTCTCCGAAATTGAACAGGCGGCTAAAGACGCCTGCATCCACGATAACATCATGGATTTCCCGGATGGATATCAAACCGTGGTGGGCGAAAGAGGCGCCACCATCTCCGGTGGCCAGAAGCAGCGTTCCTCCATTGCCCGGGCACTGCTCAAAGACGCCCCCATCCTCATTCTGGACGATGCCCTTTCCGCCGTGGACACGGACACCGAAGAAAAAATCCTGCAAAACCTGAAAGAAAACCGCAAGGGCAAAACCACCATCCTCATTGCCCACCGCATTTCCACCCTGCAGCAGGCGGAACAAATCCTGGTACTGGAAGAAGGCCGGCCGGCCGAACTGGGCAGCCATGAAGAATTGCTGGCCCTTGGCGGCATTTATGCCGGGGTATACCGCAAGCAGCAGCTGGAGAAGCAGCTGGAAAAGGAAGGCGGTGATGTGCAGTGAGCCTGCTGAGGAAAAAAATCGACGAAAACAGCGATGTGCAGTACGAAGGCAATGCGCTGCTGCGCATGATCGGCTACATGAAGCCCCACAAAAAGGCCATTTTCCTGTGCTTTGCGCTGGTGATCTGTATCACCGTACTGGAGCTTCTCAAGCCCCAGCTCATCGGTAACGCCATCGACAAATACATCACCGGCGATTTCGCCCCCGGCGAACAGGTGCAGGAAAGATTTCTTGGGGTGCTCAAATCCGCCGGTATGTACATCGGCGTGCTGGTGCTATTGTTCCTTTGCAACCGGAAGGTGTACATCACTCTGCAGAAAACCGGCCAGAGCATCATCTACGCCATCCGCAACCAGGTGTTTGAACATGTGCAAACCCTTTCCATGCGCTTTTTCGACACCACCCCCGTGGGCAAGATCGTAACGAGAGTCACCAATGACGTGGAAGCCATCAACGATCTGTATTCCAATATCCTGGTGAACCTGTTCCGCAATTCCATCAAGATCGTGGGCCTTGCGGTGGTGATGCTGGCGCTGAACGTGCGCATTGCGCTCTTTGGCTTCATCATGATCCCCATCGTCATCACCCTCACCATCGTGTTCCGCAAAATCGCACGCCGGGCATACAGCGTGGTGAAAACCAAAGTGACCGCGCTGAACACCTTCCTGTCCGAGCATCTTTCCGGCATGAAGCTGATCCAGATTTTCAACCAGGAAGACCGGAAATATAAGGCTTTTGAAGACCAGTCCGGCGATTTGTACAAGGCCGGCTTCAAGGAACTTTTGATCAACGCCATTTTCCGCCCCTGCATTTATATCACCAGCATCATCGCCCTTTCCATCGTGCTGGGGGAAGGCAGCCGGGGGGTGCTCACCGGCGCCATCACCATCGGTATGCTGTACGAATTTGTGCAGTACATCAATTCCTTCTTTGAACCCGTGCAGGACCTGGCCGAGCAATTGACCACCCTGCAATCCGCCATTGCATCCGCCGAAAAGATTTTCACCTTGCTGGATACCAAGCCCACTGTCACCGACAAGGAAAAGCCCACGGTGCTGGCTAAGGTAAAGGGCGAGATCAGCTTCGACCATGTATGGTTTGCCTACAACGGCGAAGATTATGTGCTGCGGGATGTTTCCTTCACCATCAAGCCGGGCCAGAAGGTGGCTTTTGTGGGTGCCACCGGTGCCGGCAAATCCTCCATATTGAATTTGATTGGCCGCTATTATGACGTGCAAAAGGGTGCCATCCGCATTGACGGCGTGGATATCCGAAACCTCTCCCGGGAGCAGATCCGCCGCGCCATCGGCCAGGTGCAGCAGGACGTGTTCATTTTCACCGGCGATATCGCCTCCAACATCCGCCTGCGCAATGAAGAAATCACGGACGAGCAGGTAAAGGAAGCCGCCATCCACGTAAACGCAAACCGCTTCATTGATAAGCTGCATAACGGCTACGGAGAACATGTGTCGGAGCGGGGCAGCACCTTCTCCGCCGGTCAGCGGCAGCTGCTCTCCTTTGCCCGAACCCTGGCCTACGACCCCACCATCCTCATCCTGGACGAAGCCACCGCCAATATCGATACCGAAACGGAACAGTGGATTCAGGACGCTTTGCAAAAGCTGATGGAGGGCCGCACCACCATCATGGTGGCCCACCGCCTTTCCACCATCCAGCATGCAGACAAAATCATCGTGATGCACAAGGGCAAGATCCGCGAAAGCGGCACCCATCAGGAACTGTTGGAAATGGACGGCATTTACAAAAAGCTGTATGAACTGCAGCTGGCCGGAATGGACGAAAAATAAGGGAGGCATTGCATGCAAAGGCTGCTGGGTGAACTCCGCAAAGCGGATCAGGCGTACGGCCTGATCCAGCCCGGAGACCGGATCATGATCGGCGTATCCGGGGGCAAGGATTCCCTGGTACTGTGCGCCCTTTTGTCCGCCTACCGGCGCTTTTGTCCCGCACCCTTTTCCCTTGAAAGTGTTTGCCTGAAAATCGGCGAGCCCTTTGATACGCAGCAAATTGCCGCTTACATGCATCAGCTGGATATCCCCTTCACTTTGGTGGAAGAGGATTTTCTGCCGCTGCTGCAAAAAGAAAAAAGTCCCTGTTCCCTGTGTGCCAGGCTGAGAAGGGGCATCTTGCTGAAAAAAGCGGAGGAACTGGGCTGCAATAAGCTGGCCCTGGGCCATCACCGGGATGACGTGATGGAAACCTATCTGATGAGCACGGTTTTTGAGGGCAGGTTTTACGCCCTTTCCCCCATCCGGCAGATGGAAAAGGGAAATATCGCTGTCATCCGTCCCCTGATTGATATGAAAGAAGGCAGCATTGCCGCCCTGGCCCAAAGGCTGCAGCTGCCTGTTATGAAAAACCCCTGCCCCGTGGACGGCCAAACCAAGCGCCAGGAAATGAAAGACACCCTGCGTGCTCTGGAACAGCGTTTTCCCGGTGCGCTGGATCATTTCCAGTCCGCCCTGCAAAGGGAGCGCTGAAAAGCATGCTGTACAAACGCTATCAGGATGCCCGGGATGCCGCCTGGCGCACGCTTCTGCGGTTTGAAACCGGCACATTGCCCGTGGATGTGGAAAAGATTGCACTGGGCTTTGGCATCACCCCGGAAAAGTGGCCCGATGAAAAGGAAACGCCCCGACTGTATGCGCTTTTACCAAAACATGCCGCTGCCGCCAGCCTGCGCATCAGCGGCGTGTGGCACATTTTCATGCAGCCCGGCCTTTCCTATTCCCAGTATCGCTTCGCCCTGGCCCATGAACTGGGGCATCTGGTGCTGCAGCACAAAACGATCCGGCTGGACAAAGCAGTGTACGCCTTTGAAGGAAGGGAAAACGCCGGGGATATCCTGGCTGAGCCTTTAACGAATGCCGATCAGGATGCTGACATGTTTGCCATCCGGCTGCTGGCCCCGGCCTGCGTGCTGCATGGGCTAAATGTTCAGGGGCAATGGAATATCGGTGCCCTGTGCGGCCTGCCGGAAAATGCCGCCGCCATGCGGGCGGAAAGAATGGCGCTATTGGACAGGCGAAACGCCTATCATGTGCACCCCCTGGAAAAGCAGGTGCACATCCTGTTTTCCCCCTTCATCCGGGAAAAGGCCCGGGAGGCATTGCCGCAAAAGCCCCCTGCCGCCCCTGTACTTTCCCTTGCGCCTCCGCAAAAGGAAACGGCGCCGCCCAAACGTTCCTTCCCCCTGTGGGCAGCCCTTCTGCTGTGCGGCGCGGTGCTGGCAGCGTTATTGATTTTGCCCAAGCTCTATTAATGCCCGGTTCTCCATTTCTTTGGGAACGAACATCCATCATGCATCGTTATTTTGTCAGGAGGGTATGCTAATGCAGATGCAGGAAGCCACCAATCAATTGTGCGAAGCCATTCGCCAAAGCCCCGAATATCTGGAATACAGCCGCTATAAGGCGGAAATTGATGCCGACAGCGGCATTTCGGCCCTGGTGAAGGAATACAAACGGCTGCAGGTGAATGTGCAGATGCGCATGCTTTCCGGCCAGGGATTGGACGATGATGACGGCCGCCGCTTTCAGCAGCTGGGGGCCCTGCTTTTTGCCGACCAGCGCACCTCCTCCTATTTGCTGAGCGAAATGCGGCTGCAGCAAATGATGGGCCAAGTGTTTGAGAAACTTACCCGTGCCGCCGGTATGGAAATGCCCATGCCGGTATAAACCCCTTTTTTTCAGGAGGCTTACCTTGAAAAACGATCGAAAACAAAACGAGGAATATACGGCCGAAGAGCTGCATCAGGAACGAAAATACGGCTTGTTCTGGTACAGCTGGCTGTGGCATATTCTGCGCCCGGTGGCGCTGCTGCTTTGCGTGCTGGTGGTGGTAGTGGGCATTGTGATGGCCGGCTGGAACTGGATCCACCGCAGCTTCTTCGCTCCTGTGGACGCTCAGGATCAGACCCCAGTGGCATTCACTGTGGCCTCAGGCTCCAGCCTCACCAAAGTAGCCAATAATCTGGAAAGCGCCGGGCTCATCCATAACCGCACCGTCTTCAAATACTATGCCGATTTCCTGGGTTACGGCCAGAAGATCCAGGCCGGGGACTATCAGGTGAACAAGGCTATGAGCATGCACGAAATCATGAACCTGCTCACCACCGGTGACGGCAACCCCATCACCCGGAACATCACCATCATCCCCGGCTGGACCATCACCGATATGGCCGCCTATCTGAAAAACCAGGGCGTTATCCAAACGGAGGAAGAATTCCTTTCCCTCTGCCGCAGCGGCCAGGATTTCAGCGCCTATTACTACATCAGCGACGTGCTCAAAACCCAGAACGTTGCCAGCCGCCTGTATGTGCTGGAAGGGTATCTGGCCCCGGACACCTATGAAATCTACACCGATGCCACCGCTCAGGACATCATCAAAAAGCTGCTCTCCCAAACGGAGGCCGTCTATCAGGACAGCTACCATGACAGAGCGCAGGAGCTGGGGATGACCATGGACCAGGTGATTGCCCTGGCCTCCATGATCGAAAAGGAAGCCAAAACCAACGATTTTTCTAAGGTTTCTGCCATCTTCCACAATCGCCTGAAACAGAACATGACCCTGGGCAGCGACGTAACCATCAAATACGTTTCCGGCGTGAAGCGCATGAGCCTCACCAACGAGGATTTGAACGTGGATTCCCCCTACAACACCTACCGCTACAAGGGCCTGCCCCTTGGCCCCATCTGCTCCCCCTCCGGCGCCGCCATTGAGGCCGCCCTGTACCCGGACGAGCAATTCATTGCAGAAAACTTTCTCTATTTCTGCTCCAAGGATCCCAACACCGGCGAATTGCACTTCAGCCGCACACTGGAAGAACATAACCAGGCCGTCAGCATCTATGCGCCGCTTTGGCAGGCATACGATCGGGAACAGGGCCTGTAAGGAGATGCCATGCGTACACCCGAACTCTTGGCCCCTGCCGGGGGCATGCCCCAGCTGAAAGCCGCCCTGCGCTTTGGCGCGGATGCGGTGTACGGAGCACTGAAAAGCTACGGCCTGCGTGCCTCTGCCGGGAATTTTTCCTGGGAAGAATTGCAGGAAGCCCTTTCTTTGTGCCATACAGCCGGAAAAAAGTTTTACCTGACGCTGAACATCCTGCCCTATGACGAAGAGATGCAGGGCCTTATCGACACTGCCAAACGTGCCTGCGAATTGGGCGTGGATGCCGCCATCGTCAGTGATATCGGCGCATTCCTGGCCCTGCGGCGGGAAGTGCCCGCCCTGCCCCTGCACGTCAGCACCCAGGCCAACACGCTGAATTCCGAAACAGCCCTTTTCTTTTCCCAAATGGGGGCTGAGCGCATCGTATTGGCCAGAGAACTTTCTCTGAACCAGATTGCTGCCATCCGGGAACGGCTGCCGGAAGATACCCAGATCGAAACCTTCGTCCACGGCGCCATGCGCATGAGCTATTCCGGCCGCTGTATGCTGTCTGATCATCTCACCGGCCGTGGCGGCAACCGGGGTGCCTGTGCCCAGCCCTGCCGCTGGGAATACGCTTTGGTGGAGAAGAAGCGCCCCGGCGAATACATCCCCATCGAAGAAGACGCTCGGGGCACTTACCTCCTTTCTGCTTACGATCTGTGTATGCTCAACCACCTGCCCGAAATGATGCAGGCCGGCGTGGAAAGCCTGAAGATCGAGGGTCGCATGAAGACGGAATACTATGTGGCCAACACCGTATCCGTCTACCGCAAAGCACTGGATCTTCTCTCCCAAAGTGAAGAAGCCTACCGCGCCGCCCTGCCCGAATTGGAAGCCCAGCTGCTCAAAGCCAGCCATCGCCTGATGAACACCGGCTTTTTCTTCGGCGCGCCCACCCCCGCCGCCGGTGCCAACGGCTTCAGCCAGAACATGGAATACGTAGGCCGTGTGGAAAGCTTTATGGACGGCATAGCCGCCGTGCACCTGAAAAACCGCTTCTATGTGGGCGACACGCTGGAATTGCTCTGCCCCCAAGGCAGCCTGCCCTTCCGGGTGGAAAAAATCATCCTGCAGGAAAGCGGCGAAAGCGTGGACACCGTCTCCATCGCCGGGCAAAAGGTGCTCATCCCCCTGCCCTTCCCAGCAGAAGAAGGCGATTTCCTCCGCGGCCCCAACCGGAACCATACCAAGTGAACTACAAGGCAGGGGCTTACGCAGCCCCTGTACCCCACGCCAGGGCCATCGGCCCTGGACCCGGTGTGCAACATACAATCGTATCGAACAAAGTTGTTTCCGCATGAAGTGCTGAGAGACGAAAGACAGCACCACGGGCACAATGAAAACGAAAAAAGTGCGGTTGAGAGAATAAATTCTCTCACCGCTTCTTTTTGTCGTTTTCCCCGGATGCTTTGCATCCGGTTGGCGGCATTCTGCCGCCGGCCCGTGTGCGGCTGTGCCGCAGCCAATTCGCAATATTGCAATTTGCATTTGCCAAAGGGTCTCTGCGTGTTTCTGGGAGGGGAGACAACAATCCCTCAGGCCCTGCGGGCCAGCTCCCTTTGCAGTGAGAGTGATGGAAAGGATGGAGTTATCCTTCACTTTGCACCAAAGAAATACCGAAACAGCAAGCCCGCCAAGGCTTGCTGTTTCTTGTTCTGCGTGATAGAATGAAAGCGATAAATTTGAAGTTGTGGGGGTATGGCAATGCAGAACGTAAGAGTATATGAAATGCCAAATTGTAAAATGGTTTCTTCTGGTATAGGTATGTTTGGCGATGAAAAGTTTAAGGTGTTTGACGAATGGATGTCTTCTCAGAAAAGATGTTTGTTCCCAAAAGATTTTCTATTTTGGGATGTCAGTGGTTTTCATTGGGTTTATATGTATGAAGAAGGTATGAATGTCCCAACAGAATTTGATATAATTGATTTCAAAGGCGGACTTTATGCTGTTGCGACAGGAATAGACCAGCAAACAGATAGGGACCTGATGGATGCGGCAATAGACAAGTTTTTAAGTGAAAATGGGTTTGAGCGTGATGTATCTCGTCCAGAGTTGGGTAATATTATTACCTCTCCACAGGCACAGAAAATAATGGGATATGAGCAAATGGACTATTACACTCCGATAAAAGGTAAAGAATAATTCCGCAAATCTTACTTTGAGGTGACAGTATGGCAAAAAGTGAGAGCAATCACATTACCAGTTGTACTATTTCTTGGGAAAACAGAGAAGATATATTAAGCGTTGTAACAAAAGTTCTTCAAACAGAAATTCAGGTAAGACTTTACATTAGCGGTAATTTAATCAGTGGTAGAATTTGGCCGATGTCCGAGCAACAGAAACAAGAATTGTATGGAATTTTATATAATTGCATTGAAGATTGGGATTGTGACAATTATACAGTTAATGAGACCGATAGTAATTGCTGGCAGTTTAAGATATGTACTCAAAGGAGTTGCCTCAGAACAGTTTATGGTACAATCAAGCCACCGCCACATGGCGTAGAGATTAAGAAGATGCTCTCTGAAATAATAGGCGAAGATAATTGCTATTTCTTTTAACTGGAAAGTTGATATTTTTTGCTCAATGAACCCAACAAATTCCAAGTTGTCAGCAGCCACAGCTCCACAGGTGGGCGCAATTATACGCACTGTATCCGTGCATTGCGTTTGTTCAGTGAAACAAACAAACGAGCATCCGAAACGCCGGATGCTCGTTTACTTTTTTCGTTGTTAGATATACTGATCCTTGAGAGCACTCTCACCACAAGGGAGCCTTTTTCTACTCGCATCAGCGGGATTGTCTTGTTCCAGCGGGAAATTGTTTGTCAGATAAGACGAGTAAGTTCCGCTACTGGGTCCAGGGGCAATGCCCCTGGTGGGTGCAGGGCCAATGGCCCTGGTGGGGATTGAAGGGACGACGCACCTCAGGTTCCCTTGCTGCAGCAAAAAGGCCGGGATCAGCTCCCGGCCCGTTTTTTATTCCATGGGCATTTCTGTATTTGTCTTTGGCGTTTGTTCTGCTTCGCTTAAGCGGGTCAGATCGTCATACATTTTCTCATACAGCCGCAGGATTTGCTGGTTGGTGGTTTCACGGGCTCTTACCACTTCTGCGACAGCTTCCGCTTTTGCTTTGCCCATGATATTGCCGGGTGCGCCGCAATCACCGCTGTCACCGTCTCCCATCTTGACCAGAGCCTCAAATGCAGATGTAATATAGCCGGTCTGGTTGATAATATTATTGATGCGCTGCAGAATATCTGCTGCATTCATATCGCCAAAGATATTATTCACATTGCTCATGTGTTCATCCTCCGTCTTCATATCCGGCGGACACGCAAGGCAAATTCTGTTTTCGTTTACGAAGCGTGCCCGTCCATGTTTCACAAGCCCCTTGGCCCGTTTGGGCCAGGTGGGTTCATATACGTTACCCGCTTCGTCAACAACTTCAATGTTTTTTTCCATGGGTGTCTTCCCCTTGTTGTCAACTTGAACGCCATTTTTTGTAATGGGTGCCCTCCCCTGTTCGTGTATAATTATATCATATCGATTGTTGAAAGAAAAGAAGAAGCAAAAGCTTTCCTGCTGTCATTTCAAACAATAAAGCATCACTGCCTGCTGCACAGTCAACAGATGTTTCTTAAACGCATATCCTACGAAATATTCGGAATCTATGGCGTCTGCGGCTACTTCTTCCCCCCGGTAAAACGGCGGACACGGATTCAGTACCGCTCCCCTCTTGGCCTTTTCCATGGCCGCCTTTGTCACCCGGCACTTATCAAACGCCGCCAGCGCATCCGCAGGAAGAGAATCTGTACACACAATATCCTTTCCCTGCACCGCTTCCTCGATGTTATCATACGCCTTCAGGCCTTCTATTTCGTATCCCTTTCCACAGCATTGCTCCAGAACAAAGCCCATCACAGCCGCCGCTTCCTTCCAAACCAACCCAATATTGCCCTTCTTGCCCACAAACAGAAAACGATCCTTCCGGAAATCTTCTCTGATTTTCGACAGCGCATACAGATCGGACAATACTTCGCAGGGATGATTCACATCCGTCATGGCATTGACCAGCGGTACAGTCAGATATTTCGCCATTTCATCCAGCAGGCCTATATTCTTATGCCGCACAATCACCATATCTGCCCAGTTGTTCAAATAACCGCATACATCCCGGATATCTTCCTTTTTATCCAGTGTTTCGGTGGGAAACAGAATGGACTGGCCGCCCATCAGATAAATCCCCTTTTCAAACGTCACCCTGGTACGGATACTGGATGCAGGAAAAAACATTACCACTGTTTTCCCCTTTAATGCATCACCATGTTTTCCGGCAGCGGTTTCCTCTGTCAACCGAAAAATATGTTCCACATCGATCTCAGTCCAATCCGTCATCCGCACCAAATGCCGCACGTTCTCATCTCTCCTTTCGTAATTTCTATATGATAGCTCAGAACTTTCATAAAATCAATATGGTCTATACGATATGTTTACAGAAAAAACAGAAGCCGCTTCCCGAAGGAAACGGCTTCTTGCTGTATGTTCTAAAATCAGAACTTCAGGCTGTTGATGCGGATGGAGGGGCCCATGGTGCTGCTCATGTAGAGGGACTTGATGTAAGTACCCTTGGCAGTAGCGGGCTTGGCCTTGATGATGGCTTCCATCAGCACGGTCATGTTTTCCACCAGCTTTTCGTTGTCGAAGGAGATCTTGCCGATGGGGCAGTGAGCGATAGCGGTCTTGTCAATACGATATTCCACCTTACCGGCTTTGATATCGTTGATGGCCTTGGTCACGTCCATGGTGACGGTACCGGACTTGGGGTTGGGCATGAGGCCCTTGGGGCCCAGCAGACGAGCAATGCGGCCAATGGTACCCATCATGTCAGGGGTGGCAACGCAAGCGTCAAAACCAAACCAGTTTTCGCTCTGGATCTTGGCAACCAGATCGGCATCGCCCACGAAATCGGCGCCGGCAGCTTCAGCTTCCTTGGCCTTATCGCCCTTGGCGAACACCAGCACGCGAACCTTCTTACCAGTGCCGTGGGGCAGAACCACGGTGCCGCGGACCTGCTGGTCAGCGTGGCGGGGGTCAACGCCCAGACGGATGGACAGTTCGATGGTTTCGTCAAACTTGGCTTTTGCAGTCTGCTTCACCAGCTCGATCGCTTCGGCGGGATCATACAGCTTTACAGAGTCGATCAGCTTTTTGCTGTCGGAATATTTCTTGCCGTGTTTCATCTTAATTTCCTCCCTGTGGTAATAGCGGCACTATGTCCTCCCACATTATTCCTTACTGAGCGATTATTCGTCAGCAACAGTGATGCCCATGCTGCGGGCAGTGCCCTTCACCATGCTCATGGCGGCTTCGATGGAAGCGGCGTTCAGGTCGGGCATTTTGGTGGTGGCAATTTCACGCACCTGAGCCTGAGTCAGCTGGCCAACCTTGTCCTTGTTGGGACGGCCGGAAGCACTTTCCAGACCCAGTGCCTTCTTGATCAGCACGGGAGCCGGAGGCGTCTTGGTGATGAAAGTGAAGGAACGATCGGAAAACACCGTGATAACAACGGGGATAATCAGGCCTTCCTGCTTGGCGGTACGGGCATTGAATTCCTTGCAGAAGCCGGGAATGTTCACGCCGTGCTGACCAAGGGCGGGACCGATGGGCGGTGCGGGGGTTGCCTTGGCGGCAGGCACCTGCAGCTTGATGAACGCGGTAATTTTCTTTGCCATTTTTGATGGCACCTCCTTGATTCTTGTGGTAATGGCGGCGGCGCTCCCAGTTGAACGCTGCCTCCCACTGAAAACGGAAAACAGGGAAAGGAGCAGCCCCGGAAGAACAACGCCTTCCGGCGCTCCTTATCCTCATGCGTCGATTTTTTCGACCTGGTCGATCGTCAGTTCGACCTGCATTTCGCGGCCCAGGAACATCTTGACCTTCACATTCAGCTTGGCTGTAATGGGGTCGACTTCCTCTACCACGCCGGTGAAATGTTCCAACGGTCCGGACAGGATCCGCACTTCTTCGCCAACACCAATCTTCATCTGTACATTGGCATTGCCGGTGTTCAGCATCCTGTTCAGCTCATCGGCAGTCAAGGGAATGGGCTTGCTTTCGGGGCCTACAAAGCCCGTCACGCCGCGGGTGTTGCGCACCACATACCAGCTTTCGTTGGTGATGATCATGCGCACCAACACGTAACCGGGAAAGGTTTTGCGGGTGCTGGTCACACGCTTGCCATTCTTGATTTCCACAACCTCTTCCGTGGGAACGATAACCTCTTGAATGAGGTTTTGCATACCGTTGTTTTCCACGGCCTTTTCCAGGTTGTCCTTGACCTTATTTTCGTAGCCGGAATAAGTATGGACAACATACCATTCCAGAGTACCCGGTCTGTCTTCGGACATGTTGGTCCTCCTCTCAGCAATTACTGCTGATCGGCTGCGCCCTCCTGCTGGGCAGGGGCCTGAGCCTCTTCATCAGCGGTTTCTTCCACGGCTTCCGTAGTTTCTTCCGCAGTTTCATCAGCAGCAGGTTCCTCGGTAGCTTCTTCGTGCTCATGATCGTGAGCGGCTTCTTCCTGCAGTGCCAGCAATTCAGCCTGCATCTGTTCGTAAGCAGCCTGCTGTTCTTCATAAGCATCGGTGGGGGTGATCACCCGCACCAAAGCGGTGGAACCCAGGTCCAACAAACCAATCACTGCGCCCATGAATACCAGGAAAACCAGTACGATGAGCGAGTACTTGACCACGTCAGGGCGGCTCGGCCACGTCACTTTGCGCAGTTCGTGCCACATGTTTTTGAAGGGGCGGGCAATAGCGGAGGGAAGCTTCTTGAAGAAGTTTACCAGCTTGGTGAAGAAATTGTTCTTTTCTTCCTGGCCCTTCACGACGTTCTTTTCGTCTGCCATGATTGTCACATCCTTGCGTTTATCGTGTTTCGCGATGAGCGGTATGCTTTTTGCAGAAACGGCAATATTTGCTCAGTTCCAGACGATCGGGGGTGTTTTTCTTGTTCTTTTTCTTGTTGTAGTTACGCTGTTTGCATTCGGTGCAAGCCAGCACGATGTTCTGACGAGCTTCCTTAGCTGCCATGTGAAAACACCTCTTTCTTTAGGGGTGGGAGGGAAGGGAGGCTTTCTCCCTTTCCCTTCCTATTGAACGGCTTTCGCCAAGGTCATGTTTTGCTTATTCAGCAACACGGGCCACAGCGCCAGCGCCAACAGTACGGCCGCCTTCGCGGATAGCGAAACGCAGACCCTGTTCGATAGCGATGGGGGTGATGATTTCCACTTCCATTTCCACGTTGTCACCGGGCATTACCATTTCAACGCCTTCGGGCAGCTTGATGGAGCCGGTCACGTCAGTGGTGCGGAAGAAGAACTGGGGACGATAGCCATTGAAGAAGGGGGTATGACGGCCGCCTTCTTCCTTCTTCAGCACGTACACCTGGCCGAAGAAGTGGGTGTAGGGCTTAATGGAACCGGGCTTGGCCAGCACCTGGCCGCGTTCGATTTCATTGCGCTGCACACCGCGCAGCAGAGCGCCGATGTTGTCGCCGGCCTGGGCGTCGTCCAGCAGCTTGTGGAACATTTCAACGCCGGTCACAACCACAGAGCGGGGCTTTTCCATCAGACCAACGATTTCCACAGTGTCGGAAACCTTGATCATGCCGCGTTCGATACGGCCGGTGGCCACGGTGCCGCGGCCGGTGATGGAGAACACGTCTTCAACGGGCATCAGGAAGGGCTTGTCGCTGGCGCGTTCGGGAGTGGGAATGTAAGAGTCCACTTCGCCCATCAGTTCATAGATGCAGGCGCATTCGGGAGCGCTCTTGGGATCGGTGCCGCCGTTCTGGATGTATTCCAGAGCCTTCAGAGCGGAACCCTTCACGATCGGAATGTCGTCACCGGGGAAGTCATAGCTGCTCAGCAGGTCACGAACTTCCATTTCAACCAGTTCCAGCAGTTCTTCGTCGTCCATCAGGTCAACCTTGTTCATGAACACCACGATGTAGGGCACGCCAACCTGGCGGGCCAGCAGGATGTGTTCACGGGTCTGGGGCATGGGGCCGTCGGGAGCAGACACCAGCAGGATAGCGCCGTCCATCTGGGCAGCACCGG
>JAFSBN010000102.1 GCA_017437265.1 Clostridia bacterium | reverse complement strand
GGTGGCCAGCTTGATTTTCTTTTCGGGGTCGAAGGTGTTCACGGCTTTGATGAGGCCAATGGTGCCGATGGAGATCAAATCCTCCAGGCCCACGTTGGTGTTATCAAATTTCCGGGCAATGAACACCACCAGCCGCAAATTCCGCTCAATCAGGATGGAGCGCACGGTGCCGTCATCCTTGTGCAGGCGGCAAACCAGCTTTCGCTCTTCCTCGGCGGTGAGGGGCTGGGGCAGGGGATCGGCGCCGCCGATGTAATGCACGCTGCCCGTATACAGCGGAGCGAAAAACAGCATCATCCATTGACGGATGGGGGAAAGGCTTTCCCGGGGCGTATGTTTTTTCTCCATGGCGATGAATCCTCCTTCGGTTGGATGCTGCGGGGAAGCAGGGCGCTGGGCAGTTTTTCCGGGGTGACGGCAAGAAGGGCGGTGATGGAACGCCGTCCGGGCATCAGCATCAGGCCCTCCGGCCGGAAGGCCATCATCAGCATTCGCCCCTGCACCGTGGAAACCGGCACCAGCAACAACCCTTCCGGCAGGGTGCCGGGATCGGCAGCGGAAAAGCCCTCCGGCAAAAGGGGGGCCAGCTGCGCCTGGCTGCACACGATGACGGGCAGGGCAAGCGGGGCGTAATAAAGGGTGTTTCCGGTATCATGCAAGGCCGGAATGCGGCAGCGGCGGCCCCGGTGGGTGATGTGCAGGACGGCGTGCAGAGCGGCGTTTCGTGGCCGCAGCGCAAGGCACAGCGCCGTGCAGCACAGTAGGCAGGCAAGGGGCCCAAGGCCTTTCCCGGCAAGAAAGGCACAAAGGCCGCCGTAGCACAGGCCGCTTCCCCCCAGGGGCAGGCAGGCGGCAAGGCCATCCCGGCCAAAGGCCAGCAGGGCGGAAAGCAAAAGAAAAAGGGCGGTGGCAAGGCAGTGGCTGAAAGGCCACCCCGGCACAAGGGCCAAGAGGGAATGCAGGCTGGATAACAGGCAGGCAAGCAGCAAACGGCCCTTTTTCATGGGCAGATGCAGCATCCGCCCGGCGGTGATAAAGCACAGAAAATGCATGTGCATCATCATCCAAAAATAGCGTTCCGCCTGCACGTTCATTCCCGTTCCCTCCTGAAAGCAGTATAGAAAAAAGCACCTCGGTTCTCCGTCGAACCGGGGTGCAGTTTTTGGGGAAGGAGGGGGAAATTCAGCTGTCAAAGGATTGTAGTTGCAGCTGCTCACGCTGCTTGTACTGTTCCATTTCGTTTTTCAGGTGAATGATTTGTTGTTTGGTCAGGGGATAATATTCCGGAAATGGTTTTATGAGATACCCGGCTTCCGAAGTTTTGGAAGAATGGGGAAAAGGCTTTACAAACCGTGGAATATAGGGAAGGGGAAGCGTAAAAACGGCGTTTTTTGTGGATGTTTGAAAGGGAAGCGGCAGAAAACGTAATTCAATCAATTCCCGAATGCTTTGATCGAAAATATTTTTGCCTATAAGCGACGGAAGACGATAGATGGCTGTGGAGGAATAGTTTCCGTAACAAAGCTTTATAATTTGATAGCAATAGCCGTTTTGGTTGGCATATAGCGGAAAGGGTAGGCCGGGGGCATTCCAATCCAGTTCCTGCTGATAAGGGAAAAACAAAAAATCGCCTGTTCTAATGTGCTGCAAAAGGGCGTTGGTTTCGTTTATGGCATCACACAGGCCTATATCCCATGGGCTGTATGAAGAAACATTCATGCATGGCATGCTCCTTTCCGGAATACTTTATATTTTAAGAAGAATCGGCTTAAATGTCAACAAGCTGAAACGGCTTATTTATAATATGGATGAGGTGAGCGTATGCGTGCAGAAATTCCTTATCCACGAATTCGTGATTTGCGTGAGGATCATGATTGGAAGCAAGCTGCCCTTGCGGATCGGCTGGGTATTTCACAAACCAGGTATAGCAAATATGAAATTGGCACCTGTGAAATCCCGGTGAGCATTTTGATTCAGCTGGCACAGATCTATAACACCAGCATTGATTATTTGCTGGGGCAAACGAATAATCCCAACCGCTACGAAGAATAAACGGCCTGTTCACAAATGGAGGAACAAGCCGTTATTTTTTTATGATGGGATGTTGGAGGACGGGACGGGAAACCCGTCC
>JAFSBN010000101.1 GCA_017437265.1 Clostridia bacterium | reverse complement strand
ATCCAGCTCATGGCAGCAGAGATGCCGAACTTCATATCCTGATATGTTACCTGATAAAACAGTTCCATGACCCGGTTATCGTTCTTCATGAAGAAGTCGATGATGGTGTAGATGCAGTTGACCAGCAGCAGGGGGCTGACCATGGGGAAGGTGATCTTCCAGAAGGATTCCCAGCCGGAGCAGCCTTCCACATCCGCCGCTTCATACAGGGAGGGAGAAATGGCCTGCAAACCGGACAGGAACACGATGATCTGGATACCGGACGCCATGACGATATCATAGATGGAGTCGATCATGGTGAACACCACATCGAACACACCGCCGCCCACGCCAGACACCTGCAGCAGGTTCTGCAGCGATGCAGAAAGGTCCACACCGCCGGATTCTTCCACGCTCTGGGCCAGGCCGGCCATCATGTCGTAAAATTCATTCTGGTGTTCAATGCCGGGCAAAACACCGGAAGAGAGAATAACCGGCAGGAAGAAGATGGCACGGGCCAGGGTGCGGCCTTTGAATTCCTGATTCAGGATGACGGCCACCACAAAGCTTACCACCAGCGTAGCAATGGTGTTCACAGCCATCTGACCGATTTCTTCCACCAGATATGTGTTATATTCCGGGTCCACCTGCAGGGCATGCTTGAAGTTGTTCAGGCCCACATAGGTCTGTTCATAGCCCTGACCGGGAATCAGCTTCACGTCGTTGAAGCTCATGATAAAGGATTCCACCATGGGCTTGGCCATGAAAACCAGGAAACCGATGATGAAGGGAATGATGAAGTACGTACCGGTGCGGGCACTGCGGGCCCGCATGGTACGGAATTCACTGTTGCCGGGGATGTAGATCCGGAACGCATCCAGAATTTTGTCATACCAATGCTTTTCGTTCATGGATCACTGCCCCCTTTCCACAATGTAATCACGGGCTGCAACTTCAACACCGTTTTCATTGTATACTTCGTCTGCATAGTTTACATAAACCGCGGTACCGTCTTCATAGGTGGTCTTGGTCACATAATCCGTCAGGTACTCATGGTCTACGATGCGCTGCTGGTTCATGCCCTGCATATCGTTCTGATAGCGGTTGATCATGGCAGCCACATCTTCTGCCCAGCCATCATAGTTGGAGCCAAACAGGTTGGAGTGGAAGGTATCCTGCAGCACCTTGGCGTCGTTCGCCATGAAGGTGAAGTTCAGGCCGGCGCCGGATTCCACGCAACGGAGGAATTCCGCCACATAGTCACCGGCCAGGTTAATGGGTTCACCGGTGAAATCCTTCAGCCCGTGCAGGGCGATCTGGTAGAAGGGCACCTGACGATCCAGAATGGCATAGCTGGTGCCGTCCAGATCCACGTCCGTAATGATATCGGCATAGGGCAGTGCGTAATCGTTGCCCTTCTTGATCATCACAGCCTGGCCCGCTTCCTTGGCGTCCAGCATGCTCTGGATGTTCATTGCCTTCACTTCTTCACGGGTAACGGTCTGTTTGGGGTTATAGTCCGCAGACAGGAAGGAACCGATATCGCGGAAGGAGATACCTTCAGCACCCATTTCCTTCAGGCTGCTGATCAGGGTATCGGTACGATCCTTGGCATATTCGGGACGCACCAGATAATACTCTTCCAGCCAGTCCTGAGGAATATAGGTCAGCGGGTCATACCGGGTGATTACCACCTGTTCGCGGGTTGCATAGCGGGCAGCATCGCCAAAGGCCATGAAGCCTTCCAGAATGCCGCTGTTGTAAGCAAAGCAGGAAATGCCGTCCATGTACAGATTCACGTCATTTTCCTTGGCCGTGTTCATCAGCTGCTGCAGGGCTTTCTTTCCGCCCAGTTCATTCAGGACGTTCACTTTCTTGATAACTTCCTGATTGATACCGCCGTTCATCCAGCCGCTCATGCGAACGTTCAGGTTCTTGGTGCCTTTGTCCAGCAGATCCTTCATGATTTCTTCCGCCTGAGCAAAGGTGGTGGTGGCGAAAACGGAATCGATGGGCAGTCCGAATTTCACCACGGTCTTGTCGATGGCGCCCACCAGTTCCACAGAAACGGGCACTTCTTCGGAAGCCTTCTGGTCCTTGAGCAGCTCGTTTTCACGCAGGTAGTCGCCATAGGCAGCAGCCATATCTGCATAGTTATCGCTGTTAACAAAGCGGTAACGATGGATCACCGTATCCTGAGGAACTTCCTGCTCGAACATATACACCAGCTGTGCCGTCTTGGCGGACACGTTGTACTGGTCATTGTGCAGCACATGATACTTGGCGCTCAGCCAGTTATAGCTGTTGAAGCGCTGGCTGATATCTGCCTGAATGCCGGCGTAAGAGGTGGCCCCTTCCATGATGCACAGGAAGGAAGTACCGTTCTTGGCCATGCCGAAAACGGGGAAAGTGTTGCGGGTTTCGTTTACCACTTCCTTGCGCATGAGGGCATAGTCCCAGCCGTAGAGATTGGCAAAGTAAGTGCTCTGCAGCAGCTTGCCGTTGTTGAAATTGATCAGGGCGCCGCCGCCTTCGGGAACGAACATGAAGCCTTCGTCTTCCACGCCGGCTGCACCGAACATGGGCAGGGGCACCATGTTGATCATGTTAAAGCCTTCGGTGAAACGGATGGAATCGTAGGGCACTTCCACAATCAGGTCCTGCCCATCCAGCCGGTACACCATGCTCAGGTTGAACACGGCTGCCGTGGATTCCTTGGTGCCGGCCACCAGCTGCATATCCAGATCATAGTCTTCCTGGGTATATCCGGCTTCGGCGAAATATTCTTCCACCTTTTTCTTGCCGTTTTCCTTCACGTCGGACTTGAGGATGTACAGGGGCTGATCCACCACAGAAGGATACATGGCGATGATTTCGTCTTTATTCTTCTTGCTGTCCAGCTTTTCAGGCTCATACAGGGCGTAGTTACTGGAAAGCTTTTTCTTGGTGGCCTTCTTCATCTTTTCGCCAAAGGCGTCATAGCGTTCTTTGGTGATGGCGGAAGGAATGAGATATTTCTTTTCGATCTTACCGATGGAATAATCCACGCGGATGGAACCGTCATCCTGCTGGGCCACCTGATAGTTGCCGCCTTCAATGGAATACTTGAAGTTATTCATATCCACAGCACCGGCAGTGGTGCGGTATGTGATGATGGCGGTAGCAGACAGGTTTTCCTTATTGGCAGAAATGGCAATGGGGTCCTTATCCGCATCGGCGGGGTTGGACAGCCATTCGGCACCGGATGCCTTATCCACCACCTTGAACTGGGTGGTGGTGGTGTCCATTTCGAAGGACAGGAAATCGTTTTCCATGGTCAGCGGCTTCCCGTCGCCTTCGTAGTTGTAAATGACAGGCGTATAGGCATGAGGCTTGTCTTCGGTGGCATACAGCGGGATGCCCACGAAAATCACCAGCGCAGCCAGCAGGCCCAGCACAACAACCCAGGGAAGCAAGCGCAAAATGAGACTCTTCTTTTTCTTCATTTTCTTACTCCCTCCTTAATACAAACGGAAAGCGATTTCACGATAGATGGAAATGAAGAAGCTGACAGCATCGCTGAGCAGGCTGAAGAACACCAGCATCAGGAAGATGATAATCAGCGCAGCCAGCACCGTGAAAATCAGGAAGATGAAGGTTTTCCCCGGGCTGTAATCGTGCACCTGCATCAGGCCCACGAAGGCCAGCGCCAGAGAATACACAACGCTCACGCTCATCAGCACCGTGTAGAAAGCAGCTTCGTCAAAAGCGATGATGTTGGAAACGAACACCAGGGGCAGCTGGATCACGATGAAGGGCACCAGCGCATAGCACATGGCCGTATAAATATCGCTGAACCGGCCCTTACCGTCAAACAGCGTGGTCAGGCTCCAGTTGCCCAGACACAGAATCAGGAAGGGCAGCAGCAGAGAGGCTGCCTGTTCGAAAACGTTGATGTACTGCAGCGGTGCATTTACAAACTGGAAGTTGGTGTACATCAGCTTCAGCACATGGGTGATCAGGAACAATACCAGGAACGTGGTGGCCGCTGCGATAGAGCCCTTCTTTTCGTGGGCCAGATCCCAGAAACCGTCAAAAGGATGGAAACACACATACTTGGCATACTTGAGCGAGGCAACATAGCGTTCCCATTTTTCCTTGCGGGCACTGGGCGCTTTTTCTTTATTTTGTAACCTGATTGCGCTCATACGCTTCCACCTCCATCTTCTTTTTCTTGATACTGCGCAGCACCATGGGAATGATGATGATCACCGCCAGCACCGCCACCAGCCAGCCGATATTTTCTTCCACCCAGATCTTACGCCACAGGCGGAAGGCACGGCCGTAATTGTCGCGGTCCATAGCCATTTTGAAATAATCCATGGCTTCGGTGAAGTTTTCCTGACGCATGAGAGAACGGCCGATGCCGATGAAGGCCAGGTTGTAGTTGGCGTTCATCTTCAGCACATCCCGCCACAGATCGGCAGAGCCGTCGTAGTCGCCCTTGAGGTAGGCTTCGTTGGCTGCATAGATCAGATTGCCGTATTCCGTGGGAACGAAAACGGTGATAGCGCCTTCGTTCTGGTCCAGCACGAACAGGTCGTTGCCCATGTGCTCGATGGAAATGGCGTTGCTGAAGCAGCCGTCGCTGTTACCCATGTTACCAAAGGCCCACAGCATGATGCCCTGAGAATCATAGCCGTACAGGCGGCCGCGGGTACGGTCAATCCCCACATAGATATCATCGTGCAGTACGGTGATATCCACAAACTTGGAGGGGCCGTGATAGTCCTTGGCCTGTTCCTGCCAGTACAATTCGCCGATGGGAGGATAACGGTCATTCTTGATCAGGATGTCCGTACCCACGCCGTTGAGACGGCGGATGGGCTGAGCATTGTCCCACACCAGATCGTACTCGTCGAAGGAAATGTTGGTGGCATAGATGAAGGAATCTTCATCCATATAGATGTTGCAATATTCCGTGGGCACGAAAGATTCCTGCTGTGCCCGCTGTTCTTCAGTCATGAAGAAGGTCTTCCACACATAGTCCACCAGGTTGTAGACTACCTTGTTGGCGCCCACATAGCCGGTAAATTCAGTGTTGGCTTCAAACTTCACCACGCCCTTGTTCACGTTGGTGGCCAGCGTGAACACACGGCCGGAATTATCAATAACCAGCTTGTTGGGCAGGAAGGACAGGCTCTGGTCAAAGGTGCTGTCGGTAGGCTTCACAAACTGCTTGATGTAGTTGAGATCCTTGTCCATCATCACAATGCGCTGATTGTTGGTATCAGCCACGTAGATGTTGCCTTCTTCGTCCACAGCCACGTCGTTGGGGTTGTTGAAGGTGGTCACAGTGGGCAGTTCTTCCGCCTGAACGGCTTCTTCCGCTGCTGTGCTTTCTTCGATCACAGCAGTTTCTTCAACCGCTGCCGCCTCTTCAGTCGCAACGGTTTCATCCGTCACTGCGGTTTCTTCAGCTGCGGCAGGTTCTTGTGCGGCACCGATTTTGAATTCGTCAATGATACGGACCAGTTCAAATTCATTGCCATCCCGGCTGATTTCCAGGATACGGTTATTGCCGCTGTCCACCACATAGAGCATATTGCCCTGGACAAACAGGCTTTGGGGCTTTTTCATGGCCACATCCAGGCCCAGGTCGCCGCTGTAGATCACGTTGGTCACGCGGTAAGCGTCGGGGGATTCACGGTAATCAGACCAATAGTCATAATTGTAAGTGTATGTGCTGGCGTAGCCGTCGTCTGCCAGTGCCGTGCCACAGGAAGTGACCAGCATCAGCACAGCCAGAACCATCGCCAGAAGCCTGAATTTTGTTTTCACAAATCGTTCCTCCTTCTCAGATGAATAGAATGACGAAACCGTCTGGCTTAGTCCTTGATACCGGAGCTGGCCATGGTTTCCAGGATCTGGCTCTGGCTCAGAATGAAGATCAGGATGGGTACGGAGAATACCACAACCGTAACGGCTGCAGCCTGACCGGTACGGGCGATACCGCCGGCCTGGATCTGCTGGAAGGCGTAGACCAGGGTCTTCTTCGCTTCGGAGTAGATCACGGTGGCAGCGGAGTTGTTCCACAGGCTCTGGACGCTGAAGATGATCACAGTCAGCCAGGCGGGCTTGACGTTGGGCATCACGATGCTCCAGAAAATGCGGAATTCGCCGGCGCCGTCGATGTGGGCCGCTTCGATCAGGGCGGTAGGCAGGCTTTCCATGAACTGCTTCATCATGAACAGACCGATGGGAGCAGCAAACGCCGGCAGCAGAAGCGCCCAGTAGGTGTCAATCATGCCCAGCTTGCTCATGATCACGTAGTTGGGAATACCCGTTACGTAACCGGAGAACATCAGGGCGGTAACAACGATGTTGAAGAAGGTACGGCCGCCGGGGAAATCATACTTGGCCAGCACGAAGGCAGCCATGGAAGCGATGATCAGGTGGCCGAAGGTGCCAAAGAAGGTAATGAATGCGGTGTTGAACAGGTACCGGCTGAAGGGCACCCAGCTCTGTCCCATGGTGACGATCAAATCGGAGAAGTTATCCAGCGTGGGATGCTGTGGGAAGATCGTCGGAGGGAAGCGGAACAGTTCATCCAGCGGCTTCAGAGCAGAACCGATGGCGAAGATCAGCGGGAAGGCCATAGCCAGGGCCACAACGGCCAGCAGCAGATAAATACCAATGTCACCGGCGATGGAGCGGTTGGGATGGCGGCGTTTGATCAGGTGCTTCTTGGGCTTTTGAATCTTTTCGCCGCGCAGCTCTGCCAGGCGGTGCAATTCGTCCGCACGGCTCTTGCGAGTGGGACGACCGGGCCAGTTGGCATAGATATGGTTGTTTACCTTCACGCCGGTATTGAGCACAAACACATACTCTTTTTCATCCGCCAGCTTGATGGTGATGGTGGAGGCCATGCCGCCGTTGCGCACGTTCTTGAGCGCACGGATGTGGGAGAATTCGAACGCCAATACGGCATTGCCCTTTTTGTCGGTGAAGGTGGCGCTGGTCTGCTGGCAGTTCAGTTCGCCGGCAGCAATCTTTTTGCCATGGTCATACAGGGTACCCTTGGATTTGATCATTACATTTTCACTCATATCAGGTACCCACCTTTTCCAATGCAGCAGAAATGACTTTCTTGCTGAGAATCATCACGATGAACAAAAGCGTAGCAATAGCGGAAGCGTAGCCCATTTCGAAGCGGCTGAAGCCGTAGTCGAACAAGTGGGTCACAACGGTGCGGGCGGCATAGTCCGTGGAGGGATAGCCGGCCAGGGCACGGGGCACGTCGCACACGTTGAAGGCAGAGGTGATGCTCATAACAGCACCGAACAGCAGCATGGGCTTCATGCTGGGCAGGGTGATGTGATACAGTTCCTGCCAGCGGTTGCGGACGCCGTCCACATAGCCCGCTTCGTACATGCTCTTGTCAATGCCCTGGAAACCGGCCACGAAGGAAAGGAAGCCGGTGCCCATGCTCATCCACAAAATAACGATGATCAGAACGGGCATGATGTACTGGGGGTTGGTCAGCCACAGGATGGGCGCATCGATGAAACCAAAGTCCATCAGAATGGAGTTCAGATAGCCGTACGCATCACCGCGGAAAATGATACCGAAGATGGTGTAGGCGTTACCGGCAATACTGGGTGCGTAGAAGATCACAACCGCGATGGCACGCAGCCACTTGGGCAGCTCGTTGATAAACCACGCAAACAGGAAGCTGAGGATGTAGCCTACAGGGCCGGTGATGACGGCAATGACGAAGGTGTTTTTCACGGCGGTTAAGAACACTTCGTCCTGCAAGACCAGGTTAATGTAGTTCTGCACACCCACAAAACGGGCAGGCTCCAGAATGTTGTAGTAGGTGAAGCCATAGTAGATGGATGTACAAATGGGAAGAATGAAGAACGTGAAGAACAGTATGGCGTAGGGAGCCAGGAACAGGTAGCAAACCTTCATCCGCTTGGCCTTGTCCAGACCATAACGGAATTTGTTCGCCTTCATGCTGAAGTATCTCTGGCTGAAGGATGCGGACTGCGTATTATTCATTGCTTTCCCTCCTCTCACTCAAGCGGCAGGCCGAATTCACGGCGCTTGATCTTGATTTCTTCATTAATAGTGCGGGTGTACGTCAGCAGCGTTTCGCGGGGATCGTCCTTATCGTTGATCACCTTGCGGATGGCGTTGGTCATGTGACGGGTGGTGGAGTAGCCGCCGGCGATTTCGGGGAAGCCTACGCCCCATGCCTGCATTTCTTCCAACACCTTCAGCTGATCAGCGCTCCAGGCCAGCTGCTTGAGTGCATCGCGGTTTGCGGTGGCGTAACGGGCAGAAGCACCCAGCACGCTTTCCATTTCACGGCCGAAACGCACCTGAGCGTCGGCGGAAACCCACCACTTCATGAATTCCCAGGCATTCTTCTTCACCGTTTCATCGTCGGTGGCCACCATGATGCAGCAGGCACCGTTGGCATGCACGCTGCGGTCAATGGAACCGTCGTCCTGAACGGTGCCGGGATAGAGGGTGAAGTCCCACAGGCCGCGGATTTCGGGAGCAGAAACGGCCAGGGTGTTGTACAGGCTGTACTGGCCTACAGCCACCGGCATTTCACCGGAACGGAAACGGCTGACGAAGTCGTACACCGTGGGCAGGCCATAGTCGTTATAGAGGCTGGTATACAGCTTGAAGGCCGCCACGCCGGCTTCGCTGTCGATGATGGTTTTGGTCTTGTTTTCGTTATAGATACCGCCGCCGTTCTGATAAATCAGAGCATTGAAGCCGGACATATCCACGTTGGAGATATCGGGGAAGGGCACGCCCACGCTCATGTTGTTGCCCTGGATGGTGGGCAGGATGGCGATCAGGTCTTCCCAGGTCTGGGGCACTTCAAGGCCCAGTTCTTCCAGCACGTCTTCGCGGTAGAACAAAACGGAGAACAGCTGGGTTTCAGGCAGGGCGTACACGCCCTTCTTGGTGCCGTCGTCATAAGTGAGGGGATCCAGTGCGCTCTGATAGAAGGGCTTGATCACTTCTTCGAAATCTTCGAACTGGGTCAAATCTTCCACAGCATTACGCATGGCGTAGTTTACGGCAAACCAGCCGTCAATGGTCAGCACCACGTCGGGGCCGTTGCCGGCCACCACAGCCGTCAGGATGGCATCCGCCTGCACCAGCTTCACGTTCACCTTGATGCCGGTTTCGGGGGTGAAGGTATCGTCCACCATGGTTTTGAGCACGTTGGACTGGTCACGGCCGGTGACGATCCACACTTCGATCATGTTTTCGGCGCCTTCTTCGTACACGTCGCCCAGGTTGTTGTAATCCACAAAGTAGGATGCCACCATGGCCTTCACTTCGTGGAAGGTGCGGGTGAAGAAGTTGTCGCTCGGTTTGGGCAGCTTGGCATTCTCGCCATGGATGAAAATCTGGTCCACGTCCAGCTTGGTTTCAGCCATGTTCTGCTGAGCGGTACCGAAGGAAGTGATATTATCCTTAAAGTTGGAGAAGGACTGGGTGATGCGTTCGTTGCGGTCCACAAACTGCTCCAGCTGCACTGCCAGCGTCTGGGCCACGGCCACACGGTCGTTCTTCTGGCCGGTGAGGGCTACGGTATCGTCCACCAGCTTATACAGGCGCTTGGATTCCAGATCCATCTGCTGAATCACTTCGGGATACACGCCGGCCAGGTTATAATCGCGGAAACGGTCGGGTGCAACGCCGGTGAGCACCAGCACCTTGCGGTAAATCTGGTTGAGACGGAAGATGGCGTCTTCCATTTCCTTGAGCACGCCGCCCATTTCGCCCAGCGTTGCTTCCAGGCGGATGGTGTGATCGCCCTTTTCCAGATAGAAGCGATAGGGCGTGCCATTTTCATCGGCCAGGGTATGCATATCCCAGGCTGTATTATAGGAGAAGGCAATGGATGCCATATCGTCGAAGGGAATTTCTTCGTCGATATACACAGAACGGCAGGAAATGGAGCCGCGGGAATACATCTGACGGGCCTTGATGGTGATATTGTACCAGCCGTCTTCCGGAACGGAGAAATCCCACTGAATCCACTGACCGGCCTGGTTCCACGGATCACCGCCGATATAGTTGAGCACGGTGTGGGCCACGTCATTGGGCACAGTGGCAGGGGAAGAACGGTCATAGCGGGCATACAGAGAGGGAGAAGAACGCAGCGGAGAGCTTTCGCCTTCAACGGTCTGCAAATAAGCCTTGCCTTCGTCCGTCATGGCAACGTCCTGGGGCTGGGCTTTCACATATTCGTCATAGGTCAGGTATTCCTTCACAGGCACCAGCGTCAGGCTGCGAATGATCACAGGTTCATTCTCAGCACCCAGGGTGAGGGTGTTTTCGCCGGCCTTGAAGAAGAAACGGTAAGGCGCGGTTTCATAGCCCATATCATCCCGGAAGAACGCCGTCTGGTACACACCAAAGCGTTCCTTCTGAGAGGGGCGCACGTCGTTGCCCTGGTTATCCTTGCGCACAGCACCGGCGTCTTCCCACAAACGGGAGAAACGGGGGGTATCAGCGCCGGAGAAAGGCAGTTCGCCATTGATGTAGATGGCTCTTTCCACGTCCACGCCGCGGGATTCCACCGTCAGGTATTCCATCCGCACGGTATACATACCGTCCTTGGGAACAGACACCTTCCAGGTGGTCATATCGCCGTCTTTGGTCAGCACCTGGGGTGCGCCGTCAGCATCCGCTTCCAGCGTACCGTCGCCTTCAAAAGCAGCAATATCCAGAGGAATTTCTTCCTCTCCCGTGCCAACCCCTTCGAATTGCTTGAGGTAATTGGCATAAGTATCGCTTCTGCCGAAGCCTTCGGCGTCCACCGTAAGGTTTTCGCCTTCATACTTTGCACGGAAATCCTGCGCTCCCTGGGACAGCAAAACAAGCGCGGCAGCAATCACTGCCACGACCAGAATGCAGACCAGAATACGCCACGTTTTTTTCTGCATACCTTCGCCTCTCCTGTTGCATTGACATAATGTCAATTTAATTTTGAACGGCTAATTGCCACACACCAAGTATAACGCCCGTATATTTTGGATTCCAAAATCACGGGCGCACCTTCGGTTAATGTATCATTATTATAGAGATATTCACCAAATTTGTCAACAAGTTCTCCCTTTTTTTATCACAATTGTACACAAATCGTGCATTTCTCACCCTTATTTATGTTTTTTTGCCGGATTTATTAACATTTTTGAAATTAATATATTTTTTACCCTTTCGAAATCACCTTTTGTCCCCCTAAACAACCTATGCCGCTGCCGTCCCCATGCAGAACAAAACCGGGACAAATTTTCTGTCCCGGCACAAAAATCATAATTTGTTCACATCGTATACAATCACGTCTTTGCCGTGGTCTTCGCCGTAAAAATGCTGCATGCAATGAGCAGTACCGTCAAAATAGGTATAGGGCTGATCCTTTTCCGTCTGTCCCTGCATCAGCTCTTCACAGCCTGCCTTCAGCCTGTCCAGCAGCGTGGATGGCAGATACCCTTCTCCCCTGCCATGGCCGTACAGAATCCTATCAAACAAATGCCCGTATTTTTCCTTCACCTGTACCAGTTCGCCATGCAGCACTTCAATCTTCAGGCTTTCCTCCAGCTGCATCCAGATGTGGGGGTTCAGCCCGTCGCCGGTAAACAGCAGCCGCTTCTCCCGGCACAAAAGACCAACACAACCGGCCGTATGGCCCTTGAGGGATATCACTTCCAGCGTAATGCCCCCCAGGTCAAACACCTGGCCGATTTCAAGAAAGCGGAAGGGGCAGGGCTTTTTGCCAAAGGCCTTAAAGCCCTCTTCCATAAATGCAAAATGGGAGAGGGCCAGGGCTTCATCGGCCGGATGGATCCAGGCTTCGTCAAAGAAAATATTGCCGCCGATATGATCGCAATGGCCATGGGTGTTGATCACCGTTACCGGAAGCTCCGTCAGCCCCTGCACAATCTCCTTCAGGTCCTCCAGGCCGTTGAGGCTGTCAATCAGCACCGCCTTTCTTTCGCCGCACAAAAGATAAGCCGTGCTTTCCCCGGCATCGTCAATCAGATACAGATTTTCTTCCAGTTTACGAATTTCCGCACGCATCAGACATTCTTCCTTTCCATTATTATAAAAACACGAAGGAGAAAGGGCTGTTTTCCCTTTCCCCTTCCCTGTTTACAGTTCAGTTTCTTCTTCTCTTTTGATCTGCCCGGAACGCACCAGTTCCTGCAGCGTTCCGGCCACCAGCGGGTCATACAATCCTTCTTTTTCCACAATTTCCGCCGCCGCTTCTTCCAGGCTCATCACCTGATTATAGCCCCGGTCGCTGGTCATGGCGTCAAAAGAATCGGCCACCATCAGTATTCTGGCCTCCAGCGGGATTTCATCCCCTTTCAGGCCCTGGGGATAGCCGCTGCCGTCCATCCGTTCATGATGCATATGGGTAATGGCCGCAATTTTCTCCCCATACATGGGACGCAAAATGGTGGCGCTGTCCTGAGGATGACACTTGACGATTTCATATTCCTCCGCCGTCAGCTTTCCCCTCTTGCGCAGAATACTGCCGGGCACATTGCACTTGCCCACATCATGAAACAAGGCAGCCACAATGAAATCTTCCAGCTCAATATCGTTCATTTTATCTGCCAGTGCTTCGTACAGATGCACCGCATACCGCATCACCGCACGGCTGTGCCGCCTGGTGTTATGGTCATATTCGTCCACCCGCCTGAGCAGTGCTTGCAGTTCCTTCTGCCAGTACTGCTGTTCGTCAAATGCAGGGCAGGTGGAAACGTACAAAAGCAAGGCGTCTTCCAGACAGCGCATCAGCACATTTTTATGCAGATTCTGGGCACAGAAGGAATCCCCTGGACCCACCCGGCGGGTTTCTCCGTCGCTGAGCACAATTTCCATTTCCCCGGAATGAACAAAATAGAATTCCATATCCGAAGGATCGCCGGCCGGATACAGCCAGGCAGTGGCACCCTTGGTGACCCTCTGGGTCATCACCTCCAGGTTGCCCTTTTTGGCAAGCAGAGAAAGGAACTGCGTTTCGCCCGCATTGCCCGCGTTGTTTTTTCCCTGGTACAGATACAGACCGTTCACGTTCTCTTCCTCTTTCCCTGAAAAATTGCGCCGCAGCATCTTGCCGGGCGCAATTATGTTCATTTGTTATGAAGCATCCCTGTTGCGCCGGCCTTACTTGCCGCCACCGCCGCCATTGCCGCCGCCGTTGCCGGAGGGAATCACGTTGATTACCCGCAGGGGATCCACATCCACATACTGACCGTCAATGTAGTAGGTGGTGTAGGTACATTCCACTGTGGCGCCAATGCTTTCCGCATAGGCGAAAACGGGGGCCGTTACGGAAGCAACCATGGCCTGCAGCCAGTCGATATCATCATAGGGGGTTTTCTGTGCGGTACGCACCAGCTTTTCGATCTGGCGGTTGGCCTTGTCTACCATCCGGGACAAAGTCTTAAGCTGGTTTTTATCTTGCTTTTCCGCAGCTTTTTCAATTTTCTGTTCTATTTTCTGCGCCTTTTTCGTGCCTTTTCCTTCCGCCAGGGCAGAGGCAGAAAAAACGCTCAGCAGCAGACAAACTGCCAGCAGCATGCTCAGCACTTTCTTCATCATGGTTCTGCTCCTTTCCCCCATATTTTCGGGGAGTCACCTTTTGTGTATCTTTCTTTCACTGAAAGCCAGCCCCTTCAAACAGGGCAATGCACAGGCTATTCAAACACTCTCAGGCACATCATACCCCAAATTTATTGATTTGTCAACATTCATTTTCACTTAAATAGTTACATTTTCGTTTCGTTTTGCAACCATTCTCGAAAAATCGGCCAAAATTTTACCGTTTTTGACACTTTCAGGCCCTTTGATTACATTTTGCGGTTACTCAATGTAACCGACCATACATTTCACTGTGTAACCATATCCGGGTTAGGTAAAAACACCCCGGGCAGATACAGATGCCCGGCCAGGCTGTCCGGCTGGGTGCCTTCCACCAGAATCTGCACCTTTTTCACGCCTTCCAGCTCGCACAGGGTATTGACCAGGCCGTAGATCATCCTTTTTTCCGTTTGATCATCCATGCCTTCGCACAGGGAAACAAGCTGCTGGGAAAAATTCAAAATCAATGTATCTTTTTCGAACGCCACGCCGATCAGATCCGCATCCCGCAGCCCTTCCGGCAATACGCCGCCCAGGTTTTCCAGGCTGTCATAGCTCTGGCTGCCCCGGGCCAGTTGGTTCACAATCTGGCGCACGTTCCGGCTCTCATAAAAAGGAACGGAACGTGTCACCATTTTCAGCATGCCTTTTTCATCAGCAAAATACAGCTTGCAGGAAGAAAGCAGGAAGGCGGAAAAATCGCTCCGCTGCATCAGCCCGTCGGAAAACCGAATGGTTTCCCCCGCCCCGGTATAAATGCCGGAAGGGGTAAGGGACGTGATCTGCTCATTGCCGATATACATTTCCACCCCATCCACACCGGGCAGGAAGGTACACAGCGTATACACCACCGATGCCACCATCACCGAACGGGTGATTCCGTTTTCGATGATCGCCCCGTTGAAAGCCTCATCAAAACACAATACCGCCCGCCGGGTGCCGTTCCGTTCAATCACCTGCGGCTCTTCCAGCAGATGAGCCGAAAAATCCGGATAGGCCGGAAGACCGGTCAGCGTTCTGGGCCCGGCATGCAGTGCTTCCAGCAGCGTTTTCATCATGCCGGCAGGAGTGAGATCGGAAAAGGACAAATCCTGAGCTTCGCACACCACACCCCGGGCGCCGGCCGCCGGGAAATAAAGCGCCGCAGATGCCGTCAGCCGCTGAGCGTTCCTGGCGGCTGAAGCACGGTTCCACAGGGTATTCAGATCGTCCCTGGTGTTTTGCCTGTAACAACCTGCCGGCACCGTGGCCGCCACATCCAGCCCCGGCTGCACCCCGTTGATCAGCACATTCACATACTGCACATCGCCAAACTGACACAGGGTATTGGCCACCGCCTGGCCCACGGTAAACAATTCCTCGTGGGACAATCGCAGGGCAGAGCCTGCCAGGTTCACCGTGGCCACATTGCCGGACACTTCCGCCGCTTCCGTTTCGGACAAAACGGCATCCGCTGGCAGGGGCAGCGTTCCTTCCGTGCCTTCATGGCTGAACAAAAGCTGGCACAGGGATTGGGCACTGTGCCGGGAAATGGATAATTCCGCCGTACCCGGCACCGCCGTCAGCCGCACGCCGTCCTGAGAAGGCAGGTAAAAAAGCACGGTGCTCACGTGCGTCTGCATGCTGTCATTGAGGGGCACGTTTTCCGGCAATGCAGCCGGAGGAAGCGTGGGCTGCACTGCCGGCGTTTCATTCTTTGCACACCCCGTCAAAAGAAGCATCAGACACAAAAGAAGGGCCGCCAGCCTGCTTTTCATTTTCTTCATTCTTCCATCAGTCCTCTGTCATCATACCGCTGAGTGCATCCCAGTTGATTTTCCACACGCCTCTTTCCCGGGTCAAGGTCAAAGGCCAGCCTGTTTGCGTCCAATCGCTTCCGTTCTGGTGCAGCGTAAGATCGGCGCAGATCACGGCCGCCTTTCCGTCGGCAGACACCTGCCCATGGCCCAGAGAAAAGCCTGTCAGCACAGGGCTTGCATCCATTTGTTCTGCCAATGCCTGTTCGCCCGGCCTGCCGGAAGCCGTCAGGCAATCCGTCAGCCCCGGCAGATTCCGGTTCATCCAAAGGGTCAATATCCGCATGGCTGCGTTATGAGGCGTATACAGCGTTTCTTCCCTGCGCACAGCAGGCTCCAGGGGCAGGGTGCTGCCGTTTTGCAAGAGGAAATCTTCCTCCAGCCGCATGGAATTGCCCTGCATCTGGTTTCGATAGATCAGTACCTGCACCCGGCTGCACAGCCCTGCCTCCGTCAACGTAGCCGCCAAAGCATCCAGGCACAATTGCCTTTCATTTTGCACCGCTGCTTTTTTCTCCTCCGGCCTGCCGTCGCCGCGTTCTGCCGCATAGCCGGAAAGGAAGCGCTCATTCAGCGTTACATACAGCGTGCTGCCCTGCTTGGCCGTGGCCAATACCTCCGTTCCCTGAGGAAACAAAGGAACAAGATCCGCCGCCGTGGCGGAGGGCCCGGCAATCAGGCTGCGCACCAGCGCCATCTCCACCGTTTCATCTCTTTCAACAATCAGCTGTCTGTCTTCCTGTGCCAGAAAACCGGTATCTCCCAGCCGGAAATACAGGGCATAGGTATTCTTCTCCCCTTCCAGACCGGAAGCGTCAGCGCCGACAATCGGCTTTCCCTCCCTGTTTTCCCATTCCTTCTTCTGCCCCTGCGAACAGCCGCAAAGCAGCAGGACAGACAGACACATAATCAGCACAAAGGCTCTTTTTTTCATTTGGTATCAGGCTCCTCCCCGATACACCAGGACCGCAGCTTCGTCACCGTTCTCTCCAGCGCATCCCGGCTGTCGCCCCAGGGCTTATCCGCATTGCGGTAATCAAATTTCAGGGTGAACCATTCCAGATCCCCCTCCAGTTTTTCCAGGCTCTGCCATGTGGCGCTGCACAGATCCTTCACAAAATCCGCCAGTATCTGCCCGTTCATTTCCCGGGCAGCCATTTCCATCAGAAACGCCATATCCTTCAGGCACACCCCTTTGGAGGCGGCAAATGCCCGGCGGAAGGCGCTGTCGTTCTGATACAGATGAAGGAACGTGTAGCCATAGCGCTGCATGTTTTCATCAATGCTGTCGCAAAGGATACATCTGTCGGCCATTTCCATCAGCTGCCTGGCCACCTGCAGAATATCTTCCTTGCCGCCGGCCTTGCCCATCATCCGCTTCATCAGCGGTGCGCCGGCCTGGGCCCTGGCACCCGTCTGTGCCTGTTCAAAAGCCGCTTCTGCCTTCTGCATGGTGGTTTTCAGGTGGGTGTGGCACATCAGCGCATGGCCCAGCTTATTTTTCTGCTGGGAAAGCATCGTATGATGTTTTTGGCAAAAACCCTTTTCATTCACCTGAATACGGGTATCCGGCTCCATCACAGAGGCTCCCAGATACCTTTCCACATCCTGTTTTTCCACCCTGCGCCGCAGGGCGCACAGGGGGCATTCTCCATCCAGCTTCACCGCATCCCAAACCGGGATGGTATCGATATGATAGCGCATTTCTTCCCTCCGGTGTCATGTTTATGTGTTCTCACGCATACATTTTTTCCGAAACGGAGGGAAAATGATGCGCAGCGGAAAAATCCGAATCAAAAAATATAAAACAGGCCATCATAAAGGCCTTATATTGCTGCTCCTTTTGCCGGCAGCCGCCGCACTTTATTTTCTGGCCGGCAGCGGAAAAATCACCCTGCCTTCCTTTACCCTGCCCTCTTTTTCCAAAGAAGATATGCAGCAGGAAACCCGGGTGATCACCCTGGAAGGGGGCAAGGCCTTTGCCCTGCAGCTGGGGGCATTTTCCGAAGAAAGCGGTGCCGATGCCCTGGCAAAAAGCTTCATCAGCCGGGGTGCCGCAGGGTATGTGCACCAGCAGGAGGGTTACCGGGTGCTGGCCGCCGCCTATCACACCCGGGAAGAGGCCGCCGCCGTGCAAAATCGGCTCAGCGATCAGCACGGGGTGGATGTATACATCTATCCCCTGGCCCGCAGTACCGTCACGTTGCGCCTCACCGGGCGCAAAGCCCAGCTGGATGCCTTAAGCGATGCCTGGGATATGCTCCTTCAGCTTTCTTCCACCCTTGCCCATCTTTCCCAATCCCTGGACGAAGGAAGCATGGAAACGGAAGAAATCATGCAGGCCCTTTCTTCCCAGAAAGAAACGGTGCAGGCATTGCAGTCGAGAATGCTGTCCCTTTTTCCAAAGGAAGAACACACCGCCGTCACCGCCCTCAGCGGGCTGATGAACAGCCTGCACACCCATTTATCCAGCGCATTGGCAGCGGAAAACGCCACCCGGCTGGGCAGCCGGATCAAATACTGTCAGCTGTATGTGCTATGTGAAACAGAACGGTATGTCAACAGCCTGATCCCCTGAAAATTTTACCGGTCCGGCGGGTTGCACTTGGGACACTTGATCAGATTTTTGAAGCCGGTGGTATTCAGATCGGTATAATAGAATTCGCTCAGCGGCCAGTATTGCTGGTCCACTGCATCGCAAATGTTGGTAGCATGGTAATACTTGCCGCCATCTGCATTATAGTACAATTTCAACGTATCCTGCTGCTGGGGCTCAGGCGTGGGGGTAGCCGGCGCTTTCGTGGAAGCAATTTTATTCTGTTCCTGCTGGGCTTTCATCAGTTCGGCGGCTTCATCCACCACCGTACCGCCCAGAGACTGGGGATCCACATACCACACATCGTTCACCCGGAACAAAAGCACCTGCATCCGGTTCACCGCCGTTTCACCTGTGCCCTCATTCAGGAAGGTCACCTTCACGGTAATGGTGCGGCTGGTATCCGCTTCACTGCCGGATACCTCCTCCACCAGATAACCAACGGGCTTGCGGTTCATCATCAGGTTCCACAAAACGCCCTCCGGGTTCTGCTGCTGCTGCACCCAGGAGGGGGTGCACAGCCCCAGCATACCGGGAATATTGTTTTCCTGCCACAACACAAGGAAATTTTCCAGCTGCTTCTGGGCAGAAGAAACGGCGCTTTCTTCCACCACATAGACCGCCGGCGTGGGGGTGGCGGCGTTATTGGCCAGATATGCGCTCAGGGCGTCGGTGTTTGCCTTATCGGTAAACTGGCCCGTCTGGTTTTTCTGGGTTACGGATGCCGCCCGGCTTTCGGGGTTCTGCATCCCCAGCACCAGAGACAGGCCAATTACCGCCATCAGGGCGATATAGGCAATGGTCAGGGTGGAACGGGCCCCGTGGGCAAACACATTCATCAGCCACATGGCCGCCACGCAAATGGCCGCAGCACCCAGAAAAATCAGACGGAGCACATTGTTTTCAATCAGAAATGCCAGCAAAAAAAGCACCGGCAGAACCAATGTTACCATCACCGTCAGCCAGCCCGACCTTTGCACCGTCCGCGTCTTGCGGGCAGATGCAGCGGCGGTTGCCTGCACGTTCTTTTTATTTTTCATATTATTCAGCGGCGCAGATGCGTAATGACCGCGATTTCCATTCATTCGGAGAGCACTCCTTTCCTGTTCGCAAAACCACATTGAGCACATAAAAGTATAACATATCGTTAACAGAATTGTAAACACTTTTGCATCATTTTGTCGTATTTTTACCTCCTTTTTCATATAACGCCCGTCCACCCTTATTCCTTCCCGATGATTCATGGCAATCCTGTGGCAAAAGCAGAAAAAATGTTGACGAAAAAGGCCGATATGCCTATAATGTTAAACGTTTGAGTATTTTCAGAAAGGAGCAGGAACATGAACGAGCGGGACGTGGCAGGCGCCATGCACCGGCTGGAGCTTTTGCGAAAAATACGCATTCATCGCATGATGGGCGCTCTTGGCATGTATCCCGGCCAGCCAAGGATGATGGAATACATCAACGCCCACCCAGGCTGCACCCAAAGGGACGTGGCGCTGGCGCTGGACATCACCCAGGCCTCTGCCGCCGCCAGCCTCAAGCGCATGGAAAAAGCGGGGCTTTTGAAACGCCTGCAGGACAAGCAGGACAGCCGGCGCAATTGCCTCACCCTTACCGAAAAAGGCCTGTCGCAAATGCTGCAGGGCCGAAACGGCATGGACAGCCTGGACAAGGAAATGTTTCAGGGGCTGAGCCAGAGGGATATGGAGCAGTTCAAGGCCCTGTGCGACAAAATGTTTGAAAACCTGGCCGATGAAAACACACGCAATCTGAACATCTGCCGCCTGCATAAGGAAGCAGAAAACCCCATTACAATACAGGAGGAAACATAAACCGTGCAATTTACCCGTTTGCTGAACTACGCAGGGAAGTACAAAAAGTACCTCATTCTCTGTCCGTTGGTGATGATCGGCGAAGTGGTGATGGAAATGCTGCTGCCCATGCTCACCGCTACGCTCATTGACGAAGTGATCCCCTATAGTGCTGAAACCGGCAATATAACCAGGGTATTGCTTTACGGCGGGCTGATGCTGCTGATGAGCATGATCTCCATGGGCTTTGGCATGGCCGGCAGCCGGCTTTCCGCCCTTGGCGGCATGGGCTTTTCCCGGAACCTGCGCCAGGCCATTTTTGAAAAGGTGCAGCGCTATTCCTTCAAAAACATCGATAAATTTTCCACCGCTTCCCTGGTCACCCGCCTGACCACGGACGTGAACCAGACCCAGATGGTGGTGATGATGCTGGTGCGCATGGCGGTGCGCAGCCCCATCATGATGGTGATGGCCGTTATCATGGCCTGGCGGATGAACCCTGCCATGATGCCCATCCTGCTGGTGGCCACCCCCATCCTGCTGGTTTGCATTGTGGTGATTATGAGCAAGGCCTTCCCCCGCTTCCAGATCATGATGAAAAAGTACGACGCCCTCAACGCTTCCGTTCAGGAAAACCTGATCGCCATCCGGGTGGTGAAGGCTTTTGTGCGTGCCACCCACGAAAAGGAAAAGTTTGAAGCCTCTGCCGACGACGTGACCGCCACCCAGCGTGCGGCCGAAAAAATCGTCATCTGGAACGGCCCCATCATGTCCATCCTGATGAACGCCTGCGTCATTGCAGCCCTGTGGCTGGGCGGCAATCAGATCATCGGCGGGCACATGCAGATGGGTGCGCTCTCCTCTTTCATCACTTACATGATGCAGATTTTGATGAGCCTGATGATGCTCTCTTTCCTGTTTGTATCTTTCGTGATGGCCCGGGCTTCCATTAACCGTATCTGCGAAGTGCTGGATGAAGAGCCCGAAATCAAAAACCCCGAAAACCCCATTACGGAAGTGAAGGACGGCTCCATTGTGTTTGAAAACGCCGGCTTTTCCTATGCCGGCGATAAAGACAACCTGGTGCTGGAAAATGTGAACCTGGAAATCCGCTCCGGTGAAACCATCGGTATCATCGGCGGCACAGGCTCCGCCAAGTCCACCCTGGTGTCCCTTATCCCCCGGCTGTATGACGCCACCGTGGGCCGGGTGCTGGTGGGCGGAAGGGATGTGCGGGAATACGACATGCACGCCCTGCGCAACCAGGTGGCTATGGTGCTGCAAAAGAACGTATTGTTCTCCGGCTCCATCAAGGAAAACCTGCGCTGGGGCAACGAGCATGCCACCGATGAAGAAATCGTGGCTGCCTGCCAGGCCTCCGCTGCCGATGAATTTATCCGCTCCTTCCCCGACGGCTATGATATGGATCTGGGCCAGGGCGGCGTGAACGTCTCCGGCGGCCAGAAGCAGCGTCTGTGCATTGCCCGTGCCCTGCTCAAAAAGCCGAAGATCATCATCTTCGACGACGCCACCTCCGCTGTGGATACCGCAACGGACGCCCGCATCCGGGAAGCCCTGCGCAGCCACATGCCTGAAACCACCAAGCTCATCATTGCCCAGCGCATCACCTCCGTCATGGATGCGGACCGCATTCTGGTGCTCAACGACGGCCAGATCGTGGATTTCGGCAACCATGACGAACTGATGGATCGCTGCGATATTTACAGGGAAGTATACACTTCCCAGCAAAAGGGGGTGGCCTGAAATGCCTCCGCATGGCTCTATGAAAGCTCCGGCTAAACCCAAGGATATGAAGGGCACCTTCAAGCGCCTCGTTTCCCTGATGAAGGATGCAAAATACAAGCTGCTCATGGTGCTTGGCTGCATCGTGGTCACCACCGGCATTTCCTCCTTCGGCATTTACCTTCTGCAGCCTGTGCTGAAAATGCTGGAGGGCCTGGCCGCCGAATATAACCAGACCGGCGTGTGGCCGGCCATGGACGGGCTGATCGGCCTGCTTTCCCTGATGGCGGGCATGTATCTGATCAGCATTGTTTGCCAGTACGCCCAGAACCGCATCATGATGATGGTATCCACCGGCGTGCTCAACCGGGTGCGCAAACAGATGTTTGACCATATGGAAGATCTGCCCATCCGGTATTTCGACCAGCACACCCACGGCGAAATCATGAGCCGCTACACCAACGATACCGATACCCTGCGGGAATTTTTCTCCTCCACCTTCCCCCAGGCTGCATCTTCTTTCCTGTCCATCTGCTTTGCGCTGTTTTTCATGTTCCGTCTCAGCGGCTGGCTCACCCTGCTGGTAATCCTTCTGATGCCCCTGATGATGGTGATCACCAAAAACATCGGTGCCCGTTCCGGTAAAAACTTTGTGGCCCAGCAAAAGGCCGTGGGCAGCCTGAACGGCTATATTGAAGAAACCATCGAAGGCCAGCGTGTGGTGCAGGTTTTCTGCCACGAAGAAAAAGCGCTGGAAGAATTTGAACGCCGCAACGAAGAAGTGCGTGTGGCCGGCACCCGTGCCCATACCTTCGCCAGCCTCCTTGGCCCCATCATGAACAACCTGAATCACTGCAATTATGTGCTGGTCACGCTGATTGGCGTTATCATGATCATTGTGGGCAAAAATAACCCCGGCTCCGTCTTCGCGCTGGAAACGGCCACGCTGCTGGCTTTCCTGCCCATGATCCGCCAGTTCTCCCAGCCTATTGCCAACGTGGCCCAGCAGTTCAACACCATCATGCTGGCCCTTGCCGGTGCCGAGCGGGTGTTTGAACTGATGGACGAGCCCGTGGAAGAAGACGACGGCTATGTGACGCTGGTGTATGCCAGGAAGGACGAAAACGGAAACATCACCGAAAGCGAAACCCGCACCGGCCTGTGGGCATGGAAGCATCCCCATGCCGCTGACGGCAGCGTTACCTACACCGAGCTCAAGGGCGATGTGGTGTTTGAAGATGTCACCTTCGGCTATGTACCGGAAAAAACGGTGCTGCACAATATCTCCCTCTACGCCCGTCCCGGCCAGAAGATCGCTTTCGTCGGCTCCACCGGTGCCGGCAAAACCACCATCACCAACCTCATCAACCGTTTCTATGATATCCAGGGCGGCAAAATCCGCTACGACGGCATCAATATCGAAAAGATCAAAAAGGACGATCTGCGCCGCTCCCTTGGCATGGTGCTGCAGGACACCCACCTGTTCACCGGCACTGTGAAAGAAAATATCCGCTACGGCAAGCTGGATGCCACCGATGAAGAAATCTACCGGGCAGCAAAAATTGCCAATGCCGATTTCTTCATCCGCCATCTGCCCCAGGGCTATGACACCATGCTCACCGGCGACGGTGCCAACCTCTCCCAGGGTCAGCGCCAGCTGCTGGCCATCGCCCGCGCCGCCGTGGCCGATCCGCCGGTGCTGATTCTGGATGAAGCCACCTCCTCCATCGACACCCGCACCGAAGCCCTCATCGAAAAGGGCATGGACGCCCTCATGAACGGCCGCACCGTGTTCGTCATCGCCCACCGCCTCTCCACCGTGCGCAATTCTCAGGCCATTATGGTGCTGGAACACGGCCATATCATTGAACGCGGCGACCATGACGACCTCATCGCCCAGCAGGGCAAATACTACCAGCTCTACACCGGCATGTTTGAACTTTCCTGACCAGGGGCTTTGCCCCCGGCAGCGGAAACTGCCACCTGTTTCCTGCAAACCGTTTCCTGCTGCTGCATGGACATAACAAGCATCCGCAAAAACAACAGAAAAAGCCGGGGGAAAATTTCCCTCCGGCTTTTTTTCACGATGTCCGTGTTTTTCATCATAAAGAAAACCGCCCTGCACATTCGAGTTGTTTTGTCAAGGGTGTTTTCTCCCCTTTTCAAAAAAAGTATCATTAAGTATCCGCAAGTATCCGCCTGAAGTGTTTCCGAACAACCATTTCTAACATGCCGAATCCACACAACAGGGCCCGCGTTTCACCACGCGAGCCCTGCATTTTGTTATCGATTTATCCTGTAAAATCTCACGAAGGTCAGCGCTGCAACTAACAGCACCGTACTGACTGCCACCCAGAGCCATCCTCGGGAAGCGTTGCTACCCGGCGACATGTTCGCCATATCAAATCCCGCAATAGAGCTGGGACGAACTCTCGCTTCATCCGCATTCGGCGCTTCTGATACCATCGGTTCCGCCGATGCATCAGGTGCTGCTGCAGGCTCGTCAGTCGCCTGTCTGGAGGCTGAACCCGAGGAATCTGAAGATGCCTCTGGGGTTGCTACAGGCATATCAAACACTGGCATTCCGGTTGCTGACTCCGTGTTTGGAGCTTCAGAAGAACGATCCCGGCCTTCGCCGCCGAAGTTCCGGTCAGGACGTTCAAAGCTGCCACGATCACCGCCGGGGCCGCCCATGTTGCCCATCGTACCCATATCGGACAGGGTCAACTCCGAAGCATCCACGAGAGTCTCCTCGCCGCTGAGCTGATGAGTGACGCTCTGTGCGCGCTTGAGGCAGAACTGCTTGAGTGTCTCCGCGCCGGTCTGGAATTCCTCATAAGTGCAGAAGGCTGTCGGGTCGCTTTGCACATAGGGTGCGATCATCGCCGTTACACGATCGATCTCCCCGGCAAACCAGCCGCTGTCGAAGGCAGTTGTCATGAACGTCTGATACGCCGCATGGTACTGCGCCATGTACTCTTCGCTGGCCGTGATCCAGTTCGCCATGGGGCGGTCGTTTGTGCTGCCCATGCTGACCAGACGGTCAATATCGGTATTGACAGAGGTCGTAGCATTGCTGCCGGACATGGTGCCGTAGGCCAGGTTGTAGTCCCAGGGGATCATGGCCAGCACGCCGTCTTCCTCGTAGAGGTAATAGTTGTGCACCATCATGCCGGTATAGCTGTCGTCATTGCAGAGGAAATTATGCACCGCCATGTAGCGAATAACCGCGTCCGTGTCAACCACGGAGGCATCGCCCTCACCCAGCGCCTTCAGGGAAGCGATCAGGCGGGTCTGGTCAGCAATAGTGATATCAGTCTTGGCATTATTGAAGATGTTGGAATAGCTGGCAGGATCGTCATCGGAATACTGCAGCTTCACATCTGTGCTGCTGCCGAAACCGCCGAAGCCACCGCCGGGCATCTTGAAATCGCCGCCCATATCAGGAGGCGTGAAGCCCTCAGGTACTGCAGGGGCAGCCGGCAGCGAGCTGACTTCCGGCGTCGCAGGGAGCATGGTCGCCTCAGCCGTTGCTTCCGAGGTCGCTGCACTTTCGCCGCTGCTGCCCGGTATCTGGTCGGGATTAAAGCCTTCCGGCATCGCGGGCATCTCGCCGTTTGCGGGCATTTCCGGCATTTCGCCATTGGCAGCCATGCCGGAGGACGCAGCCTCGCCAGGAGAGGCTGAATCACCCGAAGAAGCCGCATCGCCGGAGGAACCGCCGCTGCTGTCATCCTGCGGCGCCGTTGCAGCAGTGGGCGCAGGCGTGGCAGTAGGCTCAGGCGTTGTTGTCGGTGAGGTGGTCGCGGCGCTCTGGCCTGAACTGCCGCCGAAGCTGCCCATCTGAGAAGGATCGAAGCCTTCCGGCATTGCAGGCATTCCTGTGTCCTCGGGCGGCGTGAAGCTCTGCTGCTCGTCATCATTGTCGAAGGAGAAGCCAAACTTTTCCGCCATTTCATCCATGTCAAAGTCGCGTCCGTTGCCGCGTCCGCCTCCGAAGGACATGCTGTCCGGCTTGTACAATTCGCCGTGATCCTTGCCGTAGTTGCGCTGGAGGAATGCATCCTCCACGCCCTCCACCGCCAGGTACAGGCCCCAGGGCTAGCCGTTGACGTTCACCTGCACGAAACTGCACAGAGGTGCCGCCACGCCCATTTT
>JAFSBN010000100.1 GCA_017437265.1 Clostridia bacterium | reverse complement strand
GGACCGGGGACGAAAGCAACATCGGGTTGTGGATCGGCCTGACGGCCCTTTCCGGATGCCTGTTCATCCTGCTGATGAAGAAGCGGAAGGAAGCATAAGCAAATCAACCGCCTGAAAAGGCAACATAAAAAAGAACCTGCATCCGGAAACGGGTGCAGGTTTTTTGATATTGACAAGGAAGAAAAAGGACGGCAACCTGTTGGATTGCCGTCCTGATGGGACAGGGGAAATTATTACTGATCAGCCTGGGCGCGCTTTTTGTCCAGGGCAACGTTCCGGAAATAGACAACCATATTCAGGGAAACCATCACCAGGTTCAGAATGTAGGCGATGAGGACGTAGTTGATGTTGCCGGAGATCAGCTTGGCGCAGATGCCGGCGATGTAACCGGTGATGATCAGCAGAATGAAGGGCAGGCTGGCTCCCTTGGCGGTTTCGGCTTTATAGTTCTTGATCAGGTTCAGGGGCCAGGAAAAACCAAAGCATACCAGCATGACGGTTTCGAGAAGGGAACTCATGATACTTTTCTCCTTTTTGATTGATGGCTCAGAAGGCCTTGGCGCCTCTGGCATAGGTAGGCAAAAGCTTGGGGGAAACTGCATCGGAATCGATACCGGCATCTTTCAGCTGGGCTTCATAATCTGCCACATGGCTGAGGGTAAGGGTTTTCAGCTGGGTTGTCCGGGCCTTTTGGGCGGCATGCTGACCGGCACTGCGGCCAAACACAATGATATCCAGAAGAGAATTGCCCATCAGCCGGTTCCGGCCGTGGATGCCGCCTACGGCTTCGCCGGCCACGAACAGGTTTTCCACGCAGGTCTGGCCGTCTTCGGTGATTTCCAGGCCGCCGTTCTGATAATGCAGGGTGGGGTAAATGAGAATGGGCACTTCCCGGATATCAATGCCGTATTTCAGATACATGCGCAGCATGGCAGGCAGCCGCTTTTCCAGGGTGCCTTTGCCGTGGATCTTATCGATCATGGGGGTATCCAGCCATACGGCCTTGCCCATGCCGGTATCCACACCCTTGCCGTTGGTGCTGCATTCCCGGATGACACCGGCTGCATTCACGTCCCGGGTTTCCAGGGGGTGGATATAGGCCTCGCCTTCACTGTTGATCAGCTTGGCCCCCATGGAGCGCACCTTTTCCGTTACCAGTGCACCGAAAATCTGCTGGGGGAAGGCAACCCCGGTGGGGTGGTACTGCAGGGTATCCTGATAGAGCAGCTTTGCCCCGGCGCGGTAGCCCAGGATCAGACCATCGGCAGTGGCACCGTAATGGTTGGAGGTGGGGAAGCCCTGATAGTGCATCCGGCCGGCACCGCCGGTGGCGATCACCACCGTTTTGGCCCGGGGCACCATTATCTCGCCTGTTTCCATGTTCTGCAGCACAGCACCGGCAGCCTTGCCGTCGGTATCCAGAATCAGCTCGATGGCGGCGGTGAAATCCACCACGGGGATGCGGCGGTTGAGCACTTCGTCCCGCAGGGTGCGCATGATTTCGGCACCGGAATAGTCGGCTGCGGCATGCATGCGTTTGCGGCAGGTGCCGCCGCCGTGGGTGGTGATCATGGTGCCGTCTTCGGCCTTGTCAAATTCCACACCCAGTTCATTGAGCCACTTGATGGCGGAAGGGCCGTCCATGACCAGCTTTTTGACCAGTTCGGGCCGGTTGGCATAATGGCCGCCGCCCATCACGTCCAGATAATGCAGGGCAGGGGAATCACCCGGCTTATCGGCAGTCTGCTATGCCGATCTGACTGGCGATCATGCCCATCTTCCCCAGCTGCTGCGCAGCGAAAAATGGTATCACGATGCCTATATCCGCCATTAGGAATGTTACGGCGGCCTTTTGGATATTGACAAGAATGTGGATTCCGAAGGAATTCTGGCTTACCCCCGTGCAGTGCGCTATCTGCACAAAATTACCGGGGATGCGTATCTCTTGGAGCATATGAAGGATGCCTTGTACTATGAATTTACGTTCAGGTTCTGCTACAATATTATCCGAGCGTCAATTATATATAGTTATTTGTGTTGATTTAACAACTGCAATATGTTTCTCCATCCTCTTGCAATTCCGCCCATTTTGCAAGAAAATCCCCCGTCCTTCGTTATACTCCTTTCGCATCGATGTAATCTGCGAAAAGGAGAAACGACCATATACATTGTAACAAAACGGCAAGCAAGATTGCGTAAAAATTCGGACTATGGTATGCTGAAAGCGGCGAAGGCCATGGACCTTGACAAATGCGAAATGAAAGAAAAGGAGCGAACTCAAATGTTGAAGAAAATAGTTGCCTTGGTATGTGTTTTGGTTTTACTGTGCGTGGGAAGCGCCTGTGCGGAAAGTGTTCAGGCCCGTTTGAACCGGAAGATTGCCACCAGAACGGGCCCCGGAACCAAGTATTTTGAACCGGGCACTTTTCTGGGCCCGGGGGATTATGTAACGGTGCATACAAAAGTTTGGGATGATGTAAACGAGATTTGGTGGGTTCAGGTGGAATTCACCGAATACGGTGATACCTATCGTGCATACACCGGTTCCCATCGGATGGATGTAAATTTATCCAGAGTGCCGGAAGAATCGCCGTTGGCTACCATCACCGTAACGCAGGATGCGGATGTGTTCGCCGGTCCCGGAGGGGATTATGTGATGTGGAATGATACTGTGTACAGAGGGACGACGGCCACCCTTTTGGAAGTGGAAAACGGATACGGCCATATTGAATGCTGGAATGGAAATTGGAACCAGATGTGGCGGGTGTGGGCACCGCTGGATTGCCTGAGCTGCGATGGATGGTATAGCCAATACGATGATGAATGGTATAGCCAATACGATGATGGATGGTATAGCCAATACGATGATGGATGGTATAGCCAATACGATGATGCCTATCCTGCCCATGGTCATTTCTATTGAGCATATGCTACTGTGGCAGGTGGGCTGGCAAACGGATGGTTCGGGCGGCAAAAAAGCGAGCCCAATCAGATTGTGCTGGCAACCCTATACTCCACCAAGTAAATGAACCAGCCGGAAGGGCTGGTTTTTTTGTTTGCAAAGAAGGGGAGGGGCGGCAAAAGTGCAGAGGAGCGTTGCTTCAACAATCTGCTTGGCTGTGGGCGGCAAAACAGATATAATATTATTGACAGATACAGAGAGCGAAATAAGAACGGATAGGTGTTGAAAAGAACACAGAACAAGAGGGCTGCACATGATGATTCATGTGTTGTTTTCGGGATTGATTATTCAAGAAACGGAAGGCATAAAATATATCGTGTGACAGAAAAAGGAGAAAAAGAAGATGAAACGAATTTTTGCTATGATGTTGGCGGCGGTGGTGCTGGCGGCCTGCGCATATGCGGAGGGGAAGGGCTGATTGGCGAGCTGAAATTGAACAAAGAGCCCAAGCAGGCCAGCGAATATGACAACGCCGTGCACAATCTGATTGATGCGCCGGAAAAGCTGGAAATCAAGGATGCGGAGGACAATGTGATCTGGAGTCAGGCGGCATATAGCTTTCTGCACGATTACAAAAGGCCCCGGACACCGTGAACCCCAGCCTCTGGGAAAACACACGCAACAACCATGCCTATGGCCTGTTTGAAGTGTGCGAGGGCATTTATCAGGTGCGGGGCTATGACATGGCCAATCTGACGGTGGAGAAAGGGGACACGGGCTGGATCGTGTTCGATGCTACCATGTGCGTAGAGACGGCGCAGGCCGGCATTCCTGTGGAAAGCTATTATGCCCCTTATGTGGAAGAAACCATCGTGATTCCAAGCATCACATTGCTCAGCGGTGATGGCGATATACAGATAGACAGCGAAGGGGAGCAATATGAATCTTCCTCCATAATCGTGACCGTTGACCCTGGCCAGACCTTCGGGGAAGCCCTGTCGCTGGAGGAGATAACGGATGTCACGCTGGACGGGAAAACGTTCACCGGCTGGACGGTTTATGATGTGGCGGCGATGGAGGCCGCCGAAACCCCGGTGGAAGAAGAAGGCGTTCTGCGCTATGAGGTGTTTAAGGGATGGTATATGATCTTACGGGAGTATACCATCTGCCAGGAACGGATTTCCACGCAGGAATTGGCGGAGCTTATCTGCGGAACAACGGATCATGTGGTGGTTGCAAATGTTAAGTGAGAAACGGTAAAGGCTTCTGATATCTGAAAGGGAAGGCTCCATAGGCTGATTGGAATACGGAGAAAAGATGCGAACAAGCGAAACGGGCGTATATCTGGGTTGCATCGGTATAAGACACGAGACGGCACCTGTTCCATCGCCGAGTACAGCGCAACGGATACCCTGACGGAAATCCCGTCGTTCCCCCGGAAACAGAAGAATACAGCAAACGCCCCCGGCTTTTCGGAGGGCGCTTGTGGGCGGTGCGTTTCCTTGACTTTTTGGAAGAGCCATGCTACAATTCGGGCAGCAGAATGTTTGGTTTGTCATAGTTTTTGAAATGTAAATTTATGGTATTTCGATTGTGCCGGGTATTTCTGTTTCAGAGGGGTTATGCACGAAAGGAGATGAGACACATATGACTTTCTTCCGCAATTGTTTTCACAAGATTTTGCTGATTGTGTTGGTATGTATGCTTCTTTTATCTGCGGTGGCTTTCAGCGAAGAAGAAGCACCGATGGTGAACTTTAAAGGGCTGAAAGTTCCGGTGAATGCAGAATATATTGACTTGGGCGAAAAGACGCTTGCATACGATGAGTATCGTTTGTTTTATGAATTTCTGGAAAAATTGCCCTACCTAAAAAAGGTGGATATGTTTTCCACCCGTATCCCACAAAAGCGGATTTATGAATTGGTGGAAAGGTTTCCGCAGATTGAGTTTGGCTGGACAATGGCGGTTGGAAACCATGGCGTAAGAACAGATGCTGTTGCTTTTTCTACATCGCATAACGATCAATCAGCGCGTCACGAAACGGAAGAATTTGCCGTGCTGAAATACTGCAAAAATCTGGTGGCACTGGATATTGGGCATAATGCGGTGAAGGATCTTTCTTTTTTGTATGATCTTCCGCAGCTGAAAATCCTGATTCTGGTGGATAATCAGTTTCAGGATATTACGCCTGTGGGATCGTTGACAGAGCTGGAGTATCTGGAACTTTTCTTCAATGATATCCGGGATGTATCAGCCCTGACCACCTTGGTCAATCTCAAAGACCTGAACCTTGGATTCAACCGGATTCAGGATATTTCGCCCATTGAAAGCATGACGTGGCTGGAACGCTTGTGGGTTCCCCAGTATAACAGCCATAATCCCACCAAGAAACCGGATCCGGAATCCATTCAGATGCTGACAGAAGCATTGCCGGATACGAAAATTGACTCGACTGCCAAAACTTCCATCGGGAATGATTGGCGTGAGCATATCCGTTACGATAATATGCGCAGAGTTTTCAAAGAAAATATCTGGATTCCGCTTGATACACCGGCTGCGGAATGACATAAAAAAGCGAAAGTCCTAGGGGCTTTTGCTTTTTTGTTTCCAATAGGGTTTCGTTTCCAAAACCAGCCGGATTGCCTGCGGGGAACAGGATGGATATATCTTTACAATTACTGCAAAGAATGATAAAATAATAAATTGAATGAATGCAGCCCTTTCAGATGAAACACGGGAGGAACAGTGTTATGTTCAAGCAGAGAATTGTCATCAGTTTTTTGTTGATTTGCATGTTTTGTTCGTTTATTCCTTTTGCACAGGCAGAGGTTCTGGAGCTGCCCATTGATTTTTCCGGCGGTATGCCCTTGCAGGAAAAATTTGAGCAGGGCAAAATGAGCTATGAAGACCCTTCCATCAAAGTGGAAAGAATGCATGCCAAGAGCGATGAATATGATTGCACCTATTATGTGGTAGACATTACCATCGCCAATGCCACCCAGCTGCGCACCGAATCCGCAGGCGGCGGCGAAAAGGGCTTCAAAACCCGGCAGAAGGTGTCCGTGCCCGTGATGGCCAAGCGTGTGAATGCCGTTGTGGCCATGGATGGGGATTATTTCGGCGAGCATCCCGATTCCTTTGTGTTGCGGCAGGGCGTGATGTTTCGGGAAATCAGCGAAACCTGGCACGACCTTCTGCTCATTGACGAAGATGGCGATTTTCATGTGATTCTGGCCGGGAACCGGGACGTGGAAGAAGGCCTTGGGAATACCTTCCCTTCCACCCCCGTCACCCACGAGCAGCTGACGCAGGTGAATGGCAAGCGAGTGATCAACGGTTTTGATTTTGGCCCCTGCATTATCTTGAACGGCGAAGAAGTGGAAGCCAACCCCCGCTCCATCGTCCATCCCCATAAATCCCAGAGCTGGAACAGGGCACAGCGTATTTGCCTGTGTCAGGTGGGGCCGCTGCAATACCGCATTGTGGCCGTTGCCCATTTCGGCCTGAGCGTGCAGGATTTCACCAAGCTGGTATTGTCCCTTGGCCCTGTGGAAACGGCGTATATGTTCGATGGCGGCAGCAGCACTCAGATTGCCTTCATGAATAAGAAAATCAATAACACCCAGGACACCAATATCCGCTCTGTGTGCGACAGCATTTATTTTGCCAGTGCTTATGTTGAGGATTGAGAAAGATGCTGAATAATACCTATTTTCTTTGGATGGCAGGTAGTGCGCTGATTGCTTGCAGCGTGCATTTTCTGACGGCAGCTTCTATGAAGAAAAGAGGGTTGCTGGCGGCGTTGACGATGCTTTTTGGCACGGTGCTGGGCGTTGTGTTTGCAAGGGTGGGCTATTGCCTTTTGCAGCTGGAATATGTGCTGGGCTATGGCTTTGCCGATACGCTGATTACGGATGATATGTCCATGATGAGCTTCTTTTGCGGTGCGCTGGGCGTGATTTTAGGGGCGGCACTGGCGGCCAGATGCACGGGCAATCCCGTGATGAAGACATTGAACGCCTATGCCCCGGCTGGTGCGCTGCTTGCCTCTCTTGCCCGGTTTGGGGAGCATTTTTTAGGGCTCATCTGCGCCGGAAACTATATCGAAAATGAAGCGTTCTTCTTTTTCCCGGCGGCGGTGGGCAATGAATGGGGAGAATGGTATATCGCCGTGCATGTTTACGCCGGGCTGCTGTATCTGATTGTTTTTGTTGTTTCCCTTTTGAAATTCCGGGAAAAACGATTCCTGCGGACGATTTTCTATCTGTGTCTGGCGCAGGTATTTTGCGAAAGTTTGCGGAACCAGAGCCTGATCTGGAGCCAGTTTATCCGGGTGGAGCAGTTGATTTGCATGTTAACGGCGGAAGGGATTCTGATCTGGCTAGGCATCCGGGCAAAGCAGGAAAAGAAGCGGTTTTTGCCTGCCATCATCGGCGTATTGTGCGCCGGGGTGTTTGTGGCGGTGGAATTTGCGGCAGGCGGCAAGCTGTTTAACGGCGTGCATCCCATCTTTTTCTATCTGGTGATGGCGGCAGGGCTTGCGGTGCTTGGCGTGATGGAAAGCTGGCTTATCCGCCGTCAGCCGGCGTAATGCCTTGGGAAGTAAAATTATTTCACGATAGTGTGCAGAACGCACAAAATGAACGAGGAGGATATATTCCCCATGAAAGCAAACGCATTGCGCTGGTGTATGGCTGTTTTGATGCTGCTGGCAATTAGCTTTTTGCTGCCCTCTCACGGCTTGGCGGAGGAATTTCCGGCTATGAACCAGCCCGGCAAGCCCTTGATAAAAAGCGGCTGGATTTCCGAAACCGAATATCAGGACGACACCATCCATGCAACCCTCACCAACAGCACCCACAAGGCAAAAAGCAGTGCCACAAAGGTGACGACCCATTGGATTCGGATCAAGATTTCCGACCCTTCCCAGCTCCGCACCACCTTCAGCAACAACAGCTATGACGATCCCACCCTGGCCCGTGCCAAGAACATGATCAAGGGCCTGAATGCTGTGGTGGCCTTGAACGACGATTTTGCCAAGTATGAATACAATACCGGCTATATTGCCCGGCAGGGCGTGGAATATCGCAATGCGCCGGACGGCAGCCGGGATGTGCTGATTATTGACAACAAGGGCGATTTTTCCTATGTGATGGATGCCACGGAGGAAAGCGTGAATGCGAAGAAAGAAGCTTTGCAAGCGGAAGGCCGCTCGGTGATGCACGCCTTCTGTTTTGGCCCTGTGCTGGTGGCGGACGGCGAAGAAGTGCCGATTGATTTTAATGTGAAAAAGTTCAGCCGGGTGGAATCCCATTACGCCTGCCAGCGCATTGCCATTTGCCAGCTGGGCGAACTGGAATACGGCATCTTGGAAGTGGACGGCGGCGATGGCAGCGGCATTAACCTGCGGGAAATGGCGACGTATATCAAATCCGTTTTCCCCGAATGCACGGTAGCCTATAATCTGGACGGCGGCGGCTCTACCAATTTGTTTTTTGCCGAAAAGGCCGTGCATAAGGCCACCAGAAACCATCGGGCTATTTCCGGCTTGATTTATTTTGTGTCTGACACGGCGGGGGAATAAAGAAATGACGGCATTTCAAGTGGGCTCCCTGCCCGTTTATGTGTATGGCGGCTTGGTTGCGCTGGCGGCCTTGGCAGCCCTCTTTTTGATGATCTATACGGGCAAAAAACAGGGGCTTTCTGAAGGCACGGTCAGCTGGTTTGCTGTGCTGGCGGTTCCGCTTGTTTTCCTCATGGCACGGGCTGGCTATTGCCTTGCCAATATCAAATGGGTGATGGAAAGGGGACTGGGGTTCTTTTTCCGGTTCACAAGCGGCGGTTATCTGCTGTATGGCGGCATCATCGGCGGCATTTTGGCGGCATGGCTTACGGCGAAGATTGCAAAGCAGCCCTTCAAACGGGTATTGGATGCGGCGGCGGCTCCGGCGGCGTTATTGATTGCGGCTGGACGCTTAGCGGAGACCACCATTGGTCTTGGCTATGGCTATTGCATTGAGGATTGGTTTGACCCGTGGATGGAAATCAGCATGATTCCGTGGGAAAATTATGACCTTCTGTATCGCTTCCCCTTTGCGGTGCAGGATTATTATGAAACTTGGAATTTCGCTATCTTCCTGCCGGAAGCGTTGACGGCATTGGTGATGCTGGTGCTGCTGCTTGCCATGAAAAAACGCCGGGATGGCGGAGCCGCACTGCTCCTGCTGCTTGTGTATGCCTGCTGCCAGATTGTCTTTGAATCCATGCGGCAGGATCAGGTGATTGTGTGGGGGTTCATCCGGGCGAACCAGATATTCAGTGCCTTGATGATTGTGGGCGTTTTGCTCATCAGCTGGCAGATGACGAAGAAGGAAGAACGGAAAAACAAACGGCTGTGGCTGGCTTTTGTCCAGATTTTGCTGTGCGCCGGTGTGGTGATCGTGATGGAATTTGCGCTGGAGCAGAAGATTGCTTTCCTTGCATGGATGCGGATGGATGTGTGCTATTTCGTGATGGCACTGGCCTGCACAGGGCTGCTGCTGACGGTGCTGCCTTTCTGGCGTAGGGCGTTTCCCATCACAAGCGAAAAACAATCGGAACAGGGATAAATTAAAAGCTGTGACATGATGGCGGGAGGATTCTAAAGGATAGATTTATCCCACAACGAAAAAAGACGAGCATTCGGTGATAATGCCGGATGCTCGTTTGCTTATGTGCCCCCTAACGCAATGCACCGGAATGGTGCGTATAATTGCGCCCTCCTAAGAGGGAGAAAATCTGCTTTGGTTTGCTCAACAAATTGGAATTTGGCGTTATAAATCAATATTGATCTCGTAATTATCTTCAATGAGTACATAGTTCACATTATGCTTTTGCGCAAGAGATAACACTTCTGCGTTATCTGCCAATACACTCTCTACAGTACACCACTCATCATCCAAACGATTCTCAATGACATTTGCATATCTCTTTATGTCAGCAAAATGATTTCGGATATACCCCTCACTCATAACAAGACAATAGTACTTGATGATTTCAAGATATTCGTTATCAAAGTCCTTTTGCCAATCAAACGGGATATAGCATCCCTCAACAACCAAGTTCTGTTTGTTCTCGATAGCGGTTTTTATCATTTCACGGATAATCGGCCACAAGTATGCTGTCAAATCACTATCATCGCTTATCGGTGTAAGTTCTGTGTTTCCACTACGGATTAACCCCATCTTCAAATGGTCAATGGACAAATACGGATATTTATATTTTTCAAGCAACTTCTGAGCAAGTGCTGTTTTGCCTGTATGGGATGCACCTGTAATTAAAATAATCAATATCTCACCTACAAATTCAAGTTTGTCGCTTTCATTCTATCACGCAGAACAAGAAACAGCAAGCCTTGGCGGGCTTGCTGTTTCGGTATTTCTTTGGTGCAAAGAGAAGGATAACTCCATCCTTTCCATCTGCCTCACTGACTGCATTCGGTTTTTATTTTGTCGAACTAACAGATGGTGATTTTTTGTATTTGGCTATCCAAATGCCCTGCTTGCTACTCTTTGTTAACTATTTTCTCTTTCGTTACCGCATGAAGGAGTGTATCGCATTGTTGCATTTTTGACGACATGATCCATGCCGGAAAAGGGAAGGAACGAGCGGAAAGGCGAAAAAAAATAAAAATGGATAAAATTTTTCACAAAAGGCCATGTTATAGCATGGTCTTTTGTCTGGGCAGAATTCCATTGTTCTTTGATTGAGCATACAATAAAAGCGAACTATTTCTATAGCCCCATCTCCATGTTTAGGTCGCAAGGCATAAAAGGCGGCAGGAGGAAAACGTGAAAACGGAGATCAATTATAAACGGATTGGTGCTCACTTGAAAAACGCCCGAAAGAACAGGAACGAAACCCAGCGCAAGGTGGCAGATTATTTGAGCATTCAGGAAACATCCTACAGCAACCTGGAATGCGGGCATGAAAACATCAGCCTGCGCCGGGTGATTGAGTTGTGCGAACATTTTGATATTCTGCCCGGTGATGTGCTCAACGATTGTACGGCCTGCCTGTTTGAACGCAGCCGTAAACGGGAGGAAGCCTGCGACCAGGAGACGCAGGAAACGCCGGTGCTTTCACAGCTGATGGAAAAATGCTATTCGCTTTCCGACAGGGATGTATATACACTTTTATTGATGGCGGAAGCAATGCAAAAAGGAGCAGAGAAAGAATAACAAGATAAACCTGACATCCGGGAAAAAGTACAAAGGCGGTGCCAGCGTTGAACGGCGAAGAGATGAACACCATTGATGCATTATATATCAAGTATTACAGAGAACTGTACAACTACAGTTTCTCTTTATTTGATTACAAACAACAGTATCTGCAGGATGCGGAGGATTGTGTGCAGGAGACCTTTGAAAAAGCCGTGAAACACAAGCGATATGTCACAAACCATCCCACGCCGCTTCTGTGCCTGAAAAAGATGTGCTACAACATCACCGTCACCCGCCGCCGCAACATGAAAAACCGCAACCGCATTCTGGGCTATCCGGAACCAATGGAGCTGCATTATGATGCCTGCGACCCCAGGGATATTATCATGGACTGGGTTCTTCGCCAGGAAAACCGGGAAACCAAAGAAAAGCTGATGCAGGCCCTGACGGAAAACGAAAAGGATACCTACCGTGCCTATTATGAAAACGATATGACCATCCGGGAAACGGCAGATTATCTGCAAATCACCGAGGGCGCTGTGCGGGGCTGCCTGCAGCGCATTAAGAAAAAAGCATCCAAACTGAAAATTTTCGGATTTTTTCTATTGATTCAGTGCATTTTTTCGTTCTGGCGCACTTAGATAGTGAAAGGGGGTTGTAGACGGATGCACGATGGTCGTTTTGAAACGATACTAAAGACCATCCTTCAGGAAAATCCTTCGAAAGAAGAGATAGAAAGGAGGTTGCAGGCGGTAATCGATGAGGAGCTGTCCGGGCCGTTGATGGATATGTCGGCAGATATGGAATTGGTGCAAAAGTGCCAGAGCCTGCTGTGGACATTGAAAACCAATGGCGCATTCCCGTATCCCGATCATGCGCAGGAAAACAAGCAGAAGCTGTTGCAAAAGCTGCAACGGCCCGCTTCCGAAAAGAAACAAAGGCTTGTTTACCGGCTGGCGGTTGCGGCAGCGGCGGCGGTGCTTGTGCTGGGCCTGGGGCTGATCAGCCTGCGCCGGTACTGCGGAAATTCCACCCCCGATGGCCAGCAATACATCATCAAGGGGCACGAAATCACCACGGAAATGGTGGCCCGCGCCATTGCGAAGCATGGAGCGGAGGGACAGTTTATTACTTCGTCGAAAGAGGAAGCAGAAAACTATCTGGGTTTTGAAATACCGGTACCTTCTCAACTGTTGGGAAAGTACACCTGTGACCAGTATTATGTTCACATGCTGCCCTTTTGGGCACAAAGCGTGAGTATCTATACACATAACGAGCTATCAATTCGAACTACAGTTTACTATTTGACTAATGTAAAAGACAGCGTGTTAGTGGTTGAACAAAATAGCGATGGCGATGATTATTCCATCAATGGGGAAAAAATCTATATATCAAAAAATGTTGATCAAACTTTGTTGACTTGGATTGAAGATAATGTTGTTTATTGCGTCTCTGGAAATTTCGATTTGGAACAGGGCGTAGAAATATCGAAAGAAATAAAAGGGGTGAAAAAATGAATAAGAAGATAATCACGGTTGTTTTAGTGGTTTGTTTATTGATGAGCGCTGTGAATGGATTGGCTGCCGTAAATGCTGATCCTGAATTTATGAGCGCAACCATTGCGCTGGGCTCCCAAAAGCTGGTGGTTTATTCTGCCGTGTTGAATTACGAAAAGGACAGCATCAAGGTAGTAAGCGCCATTCTGTATCGGAAGCTGGGGAACAATTGGTATCATGTGGGCATCCTGCCGGTTCCTACCAATGTTGATACCGGCTATTCCTATGGTTCCTCCATAGATTATTCCAGCTACATCTCCACCGGCACCTACAGGGTGCAGGCCACCTTTGACGCGGATGGCTATCAGATCACCCGGAATTCCAACGAAAGAACGTTCTGACGGTTTATCCGGACGGGACAGAAAAAAAGAAGCCTGTTCGGCTTCTTTTTTTGTTTGCTTTGCTGGGGAAAACGGGCGGATTAGAAAAAAATCTGCTTTTTTTGACAAAATAATCGGAAAACACCGTGAAGATTTCGCTTCTGGTGCACTTAAATTAAGGAACGATCGTTCCTCGCTATTGATCCCCAATCATAATACGCTGTCTGTATATCCTGTACAGAAGGCGAGGACACAGCATGTTTTCCCAGAAACTCTCTTCTTCCATCCTTTGCATTTTAGACAGCCGGGAATTGTCCTACGAAATGGCTTCCGAGCTTTGTGATCTGAGCACCCGCTATTTCGGGTCCATCGCCAGGGGCCAGGCCGCGCCTTCCATCAATACGCTGGAGAAAATTTGCATTGGTTTTCAAAGAACGCCCAACGATCTGCTGGGCATCGCAACGGAAAAAGATGAGTTGGCTTATCGCATCGCCATGCGGGTGATCCACTACCGCCGCTATTCTCTTTTTAATGGCGATTATACCACCTTTCCCGTCTGTCCCCGGTGTGAAAACAGCATGGAAAGAGAATATCAGGCCTTTTGTGACCGCTGCGGGCAGAAGCTGAACTGGGACGCTTTTCGCTACGCAGTTCTTTTTCCCAAAGCGGAATAGCTTTTTTTTTGAGGGGCTTTACAGAGCATAAAAGGAGAACAAAAACACGAAAAAAACAAAAAAACGGCTTGACGAATGAAATCGACAGGACTATAATGCAGCACATAAAGACGATGACGGAGCAACGTGGCTGTTATCCCCTTTCTGCAGAGAGCTTCCGGTTGGTGCAAGGAAGTGAAAGGCAACAGTGAATTCTGCTCCACAGTTGCCCGGCTGAAACTGTTTTTTCAGTAAGTAGGCTGGGACGGAAAGGGCCGTTATCCCCGAAGGCAATGATGGTTGCTGAAGGCCGGTGCATGCACCGGTGAACAGAGGTGGTACCGCGTTTTAATCGACGCCCTCTTCTTTCTGATTTCAGAAAGGGAAGATGGGGCGTTTTATTTTTTTCAGCTTCAATCGAGCGTTGGCCCGTTTGAAATAAAAAATCAAATTGGAGGAAACAACAATGAAAAAGCTCGTATCTCTCGCTCTGGTTCTGATGATGGTTCTGTGTGCCCTGCCTGCTTTGGCAGAAGGCCCCTACAAGGTGGGCATTTGCCAGCTGGCTCCCCATGAAGCGCTGGATAATGCCACCCAGGGTTTTATGGATGAAATTATTGCCCAGCTGGGCGAAGAAAACGTGGTGTTTGATCTGCAGAACGCTGCCGGCGAAGCCAACACCTGCGCCCAGATTGCAAACACGTTTGTCAATAACGAAGTGGACCTGATTCTGGCCAATGCCACCGCCGCGCTTCAGGCTGCCGCTGCTGCCACGGACGAAATTCCGGTGCTGGGCACTTCCATCACGGAATACGGCGTTGCCCTGGGCCTGGAACTTCAGGATGGCTGCGTGGGCTACAATATCTCCGGCACCTCCGACCTGGCCCCTCTGGATCAGCAGGCCGAAATGATCCTCACCCTCTTCCCGGAAACCAAGAAAGTGGGCATCGTTTACTGCTCTGCGGAAGATAACTCCATCTACCAGGTGAACATGGTGAAGGCCTATCTGGAAGGCAAGGGCATTGAAGCCACCCTCTATCCCTTCGCTGACAGCAATGACGCCGCTGCCGTAACCCAGGACGCCTGCGCCAATTCCGACGTGATCTATGTGCCCACCGATAACACCGTGGCCTCCAACACCGGCATCATCGACAACATCTGCCAGCCTGCCGGCGTGGCCGTGGTTTGCGGCGAAGCCAGCACCTGCAAGGGCTGCGGCGTGGCCACCCTGTCCATCGATTATTATGAGCTGGGCCGTGTTACCGGCAATATGGCCGTGAAAATTCTCAAGGGCGAAGCCAACGTGGGTGAAATGCCCGTGGAATACTATCCCAACCCCGTTGCCATGTACAATCCTGTGATCTGCGACGCCCTGGGCATCAACGTTCCTGCCGAATATGTGGCCCTGGACATGGAATAATCTCTTCTGAAAACAAAAACTGCACCCAAGTAATGGAGGAAACACCGTGACAAGCTTTTTGAATGCACTGCCCGGCGCCCTGTCTCAGGGGCTGATCTGGGGCATCATGGCCATTGGCCTGTACATTACCTACCGGCTTTTGGACATTGCCGATCTTACCGTTGATGGCAGCTTCTGCACCGGCGGCGCTGTATGCGTTATGCTTATTCTGGGCGGCTGCAATGTGTGGGTGGCCCTTTTGGTGGCGCTGCTGGCAGGCATGGTTGCAGGGCTTGTCACGGGCGTTCTCCATACCGCCTGCGGCATTCCTGCTATTCTGGCCGGTATTCTCACCCAGCTGGCCCTGTGGAGCGGCAATCTGGCCATCATGGGCATGCGTGCCAACCAGAGCCTGAACGTGAACAAGTATCAGCTGCTGGTTTCCATGCGCTATCTCAGCGATGTGGCCAAGGGCAAGCAGCCCTTTTACCTCTATCCCATCTTTACCGTTGCCATGGCCACCATCATCATCATTGCCATCCTGTACTGGTTCTTTGGTACGGAGCTGGGTTCTTCCCTGCGTGCCACCGGCGCCAACCAGAACATGGCCCGGGCACAGGGCATCAATACCAGCATGAACAAAGTGCTGGGGCTGATGATTTCCAACGGGCTGGTGGCCCTTTCCGGCGCCCTGCTCACGCAGTATCAGGGTTTTGCTGATATCAATATGGGCCGCGGCGCCATCGTGATTGGCCTTGCGGCAGTGATTATCGGTGAAGTGGTGTTTGGCAAGCTGTTCAAAAACTTTGCCCTGAAGCTGCTGGCCGTTTCCATCGGTGCCATGATCTATTATGTGGTCATCCAGGCGGTTATCAGTTTCAGCGGCATCAATTCCAATTATCTCAAACTGCTTTCTGCCGTTATCGTGGCCCTGTTCCTTTCCGTGCCTTATTGGAAGAACAAGTGGTTTGCAAAGCCTGTAAAGAAAGGAGGCGCACATCATGCTTGAAATCAGGAACATTTCCAAAACGTTCAATGCCGGCACCATCAATGAAAAATGTGCCCTGCGGGATGTGAGCCTCACGCTGAACGACGGCGATTTTGTGACCGTCATCGGCGGCAACGGCGCCGGAAAATCCACCCTGCTCAATGCCATTGCCGGCACCTGGCTGGTGGACGAAGGAAGCATTGAAATTGATGGAATCAACATCACCAAGCTGCCCGAGCACAAGCGCGCCCGCTATATCGGCCGTGTGTTTCAGGATCCCATGATGGGGACGGCTGCTACCATGCAGATTGAAGAAAACCTGGCCCTGGCAAAGCGCCGCGGCAAGAAGCGTACCCTGAAGGTGGGCATTACCCCCGCCGAACGGGAGGAATACAAAAAGGTGCTGAAAACCCTGGATCTGGGCCTGGAAGACCGGCTGACGGCCAAGGTGGGCCTGCTTTCCGGCGGCCAGCGCCAGGCACTGACCCTTCTGATGGCCGCCCTGCAAAAGCCCAAGCTTTTGCTCCTGGATGAACATACCGCCGCGCTGGACCCCAAAACAGCTGCCAAGGTGCTGGCAACCACCGAAAAAATCGTGACCCGTGACCATCTCACCACCGTCATGATTACCCATAACATGCGGGACGCCATTGCCCATGGCAACCGGCTGATTATGATGTATGAAGGGCAGATTGTGGTGGATATTTCCGGCGAGGAAAAGAAAAATCTCACGGTGGAATACCTGCTGCAGCTTTTCGAAAAAGCCAGCGGCCAGGCTCTGGCCAGCGATAGGATGCTGCTGAGCTAAACTGCAAAGCATGAATAAAGAAGCCGCCTGTTCAGTATTTACTGAACAAGCGGTTTTTTGTTATAACAGAACGTTCCGCCATGATGCGGTTTTATCGGTTCAGATCGTTGCAGTAGCTGTTCTGGTTGCGGTTATTGTTGCGATTGTTCTGGTTCTGCTGGTTATTCTGGTTATTCTGATAGTTCTGTTTGCAGTTCATGGTGCGCATCCTTTCGGGCTGATGAGGATTGTTTGGTCTGTATGGTGGAAAACTATGCAAGTGATAATAAGAAGGATGAACCAGAGGATGCTTGTTCGCAACGGATGTCTGTTTACAATGTACGCCCAGCCTGTGCAGGCGGATATGCTGATCAAGAATGGAATCATTGAAAGAATTGCGCCCGCTATTGATCAGAAAGAGAAAATGGATGTTATTGACGGCCGGGGGATGCGGATTTTGTTGTGTGGGACGGAAATCCGCTGGAGATCAAATCCAGCGTGAAAGCAGTGTTTATCAACGGCAACAGGGTGTTGCCCGAATGAACTTTATAATAAGGAAAGAATATTGCACAAGGAAGCATTTTTTTTGATAAAATTAGGTTGCGTTGAAACCGGACGGGACGCATAACCGTCTAACAGGTGACTGCAGTTCAAGAACACAAAAGGAGCCGACAGCGTGCAAAACGAGGAATTCACCCGGGCCATTGTGGCGATGACGGATACGCTTTACCGTGTGGCTGCCACCCAATTGCGCCAGAAGGCAGACAGGGAGGATGCCGTGCAGGAATGCCTGCGCAGGGCCTGGGAAAAGCGTCACAGCCTGCGGGATGAACGATACCTGCAAACCTGGGTGATCCGTATCCTGCTGAATGAATGCCACAATATGCAGCGGAAAATGGCCCGCACCCTGCCCCGGGAGGATATTCCGGCGGTGCAGCCGCAAAGGGAAGAAACGGGCCTGAAGGAGGCGCTGCTTCAACTGGAGGAACGCTACCGCATGCCCATCCTGCTGCATTATATGGAAGGGTACAGCGTAAAGGAAGTGGCAGGCATGCTCAGGGTGCCCCAGGGCACGGTGAAAACCTGGCTTTCAAGAGGACGAAAAGCGTTGGAAGCGATACTGAATGAGGAGGTGTTTGAAGGATGAAAACGGCAGAGGATTTCCGCAACAGCTTTGGTGAAACGGAAGAAAGCTTCCGCCATTGTGTCCGTCAGACGCTGATGCACCTTGAACAGGAGGAGGAAAAGCCTGTGAAGAAGAAAATCAGTCTTGGGCTTGTGCTGGCTATGGTGATGGTGCTTGTGACAGTGGGCGCCGTGGCCGCAGAGCAATGGGGCATTTTAAGCTTTTTGAAGGGTCAGGGAAAAAACCCTTCGGAAGAACTGCTGGATATGCATACCGGCAGCTGGGTCCGGGAAGAGGATCTGGTGAAGCTGACCATCACAGAGGGCCTGTACGAAGCAGACGTGCTGTATCTGGCTGTCACGGCGGAGCCGCTGGAGGAAAACACCCTGATCGTGCCCCGGCCGGAAGACGCAAAAACATATCGTACGGACGAAATTACCATGAACAGCGCCATGGCAACCGATGCCTATGCAGAAGAAATGACGGTGCTGGATTATGCAAAGGAAATGGGCTTTGAGTATGTGGTGCTGCTGGAGATGCCTACGCTGCATGCAAACAGCATTGGCGGCGTGAAGGGCCCTGTGGCTGGCAAGCCCGACGTCATCCATTACGAACTGATGGAAAACGGCGCCATGCGGTTCATTCTGCAAAAGCGGATTGAATACAAGCTGGAGGGCGGCTTCCCCGAAAAGGTGGAGGAAGTGAGCCTTACCGCTATGGGCTACAAGAGCGATGTGAAGGATGAAGGTGCATGGCTGTATGGCGTTGGTCACAATGCCTTTATTCAGTATGAACTGTACAAAAGCGCCCTGTCCCGCCGCAGCATCGAAACGGATTCCCATGATATTGTGGGCTACCGGGGGTTTGTGGAATATGTGAGCATCACGCCTTATGATGATTATGCAGCGGTGACCATCCGAATGAATAAAAACCGGCAGGAAAGCGATCACTCCTGGATGAGCGGGCCCAACTGGGCAGTGCTGGACGAAGAAGGAAATCGGCTGTGCTATGTGGATATCAAATTGTCCCAGGCCATCTTTCAGGACGACAGAAGCACGGAAAGCAGCGAGCTGCATTACGGCACCATTCCGCTGGAATGCGTACCTCAGGGGGATCAGTTTATCCTGCAGGCGGAAAACTGGCGCAATTACAATATCGTCTATGACAAATACACCTATACCCTGAAATAAAATATCGCCCCTGTATGGGCATGGCCAATTGGAAAACCTGCATTTCGGTGCAGGTTTTCTTTTGCGTGTTCGGCAGATGACAACGAGGACGGGGAAACGGCCCAAAAGACATCCGGCTTGATCATCCGGACCTGTTCATGTTTCAGATGGTAAAAAAACGGGGAAGAAAATACAAATAAATGTGAAAAAAGCATAAAAAACGATTGAATAATGGAAAAAATTGTAGTATAGTATCTTTGCGCAGGTATGCGTTTATTTGGCTACAGCAAATTTGCTTTTTTTATAAAATGGTTTACGAGAAAAATGACCTCAGAGCATGAGGGCGGAGGGAACACAAGATGAAACGGAGCCGTTATTTCAGCCGGGCAAAAAAGGTGTGGGTGCTGGTGTTGGCATTGATGATGCTCACCGGTGTGTTTGCCGCTTCAGCAGCGGAAACAGACCCCTTGAAGCCTGCGGATGTGATCAGCGCCGACGGGAATATTACGCTGCATAAACAGGCGGAGCGAATCGGCCCGGATGAATGGGAAGTGACGGTTTCCGCAAACGTGAACCAGATGGAAGTGGAGCCTCCCAAGCTGGAGGTTGTGTTTGTGCTGGACTGCTCCATCTCCATGCTGGCCTGCGCTGATGAAGAGCTGCATGCGATGCCCTACGGTATTCATTACCACGATAGCTCATGCCCCATCGGCGATAGCTGTTCGGCAAGCTTTGTGAACCATCGGAATAACAATTTTTGCTATATATGGGATAAGAATAACAACAATGCTCAGGTCAAGTTCACCCCGAACCGCTATGAGGTCGCGATCAGCGCGATCAATAGCCTGACGAGCTCGCTGCCTGATGGGACGAACATCAAGAGGGTGGCGTTCAGCATACCTGCTTATACGGACAGCGTTTCTTCTTTTGATCCCAATTTCACGGAATTTGGCACCAACACCTACTTGATGACGGGCGTCAACAAGGGCGTAGAACAGTTCTCGAACGATGATGCCACGAAGATCATGGTCATCCTGACTGACGGTGAAGCCACGCATGATGTGAATGGGGGAAAGGCGTCGCTCTACAGTACACCGGAGTTTACCGCTTTTGACGGCATGGTGTTTACTGTTGGCTTCAACCATCATGACGCCAACTTGGCTGCTATGGCGAAGAACGACGGTGCTTATTATCACGCTGGCAACCCCGGCGAACTGACCAGTGCCTTCAACCAGATCAGCACTAAGATCACCGCCATGCTGGTGGACCCCATGGGCCCCAAGGTGAATTTTGATATTACCGACACCACGCCCTCCAGCGGTAATCTGGTCACCAGCGGCGATACCATCTACTGGACCCCGGACGACGATCAGGAATTGACGGGCGAAGTGGTGAAATACAGCTACAAGGTAAAGCTGAACGACAGCGCCGATCATTCTGTGGGCACGCATCCGGATATTGCCCTCAACAATCCCACGTCTTTCCGCTATGGCGTTGAAACAGGCGGCGTAACGGAAATGAAATCCATGAATTTCCCCATTCCCCATGCAGAATATGCCTACAGCTCCATGCAGGTGAACTGGGTGGATGAAAACGGCACGGCGCTGACGGTGGATGGGTATACCCCCACGGAAGAGGAGTGCGTCATCTGCGATTATGCCGGTGATAATTATACTCCTGCCTATACCACGGATTACCAGACCATCACCGAAAAAATTGAAGTGCCGGGCGGCAATGGCGCTTATTACCAGTATGTGAATTCCACCTATACCGCCGACGGGGCTGCCCTGGCCGGTGTGGAGGATGTGAATGCCGAAAACGCTGTGGCCCATGTGGTGACTCACCATTATGTGTTGGTGGAGCCGGGAGAGCTGGCGCTGATCGGCGAAAAATATCTCTACGGCCGTTCTTTCCAGGAGGGGGACGAATTTGAATTCCGGGTGCAGGCGGATAAGGGGAATTATCCCATGCCGCCCGAAGCCAGCGGTGTCGAATTGAGAGTGACCGTGGATCCCACCACAGGTCAGAACATTGAGCCCATCAATTTCGGCATCATTACCTATACCAAAACCGGCGTGTTTGAATATGAAGTGTTCGAAACGCATCCCAGCCAGAACCATATGCGCGTTGATGCCGACGATACGCATTATACCCTGGTGGTAACCGTTACGGAAAATGCCGACAAAACCCTGAAGGTAGATTATACCATTACCAACAATGCAACCGGGGAACAGGTGGATAAGATCATTTTCACCAACACGTACCCCACCACCGGCGATCTGATCCTGAACAAAACGGTGAAGGGCAGTGCTTCTGCCACTGAAAATTTCGTATTCCGTATTACTACCGAAAATGAAGTGTTCCGGAGTGATATGGAAAAATGGGTGGGAAAGAACCCCGGTGCGGCCATTTTTGAAAACGGTGCTGTGGTGGTGCGTACCGGCGATATCACCATCACGGATGGGATGGGCCAGTGGAGCCAGACGCTTTCCAAATTCCCCACCGGCACCTATACCGTAACGGAGGATGCCGCCGGCAATTATGAAACCTCTTATCAGGTGAACAATGCTGTCGCGTCTCAGAGCCCGGCAGATATTGAAGTGCTCGAAGACGGCACGGTCACGGTGTCTGTTTTGAATGAAGTTCCTCAAGGCAGCCTGAAGCTGGTAAAGGTGATTGAAGGCGCATCGGAAGATGCGGATCTGGCAAAGATCAGCTTCACGGTGACCGGCCCCGACGGCTACAGCAAGATTGTCACCTACGCAGAATTTACCAATGGCGAATATCTGCTGGAAAACCTGCCTGTGGGTGCATATAAGGTAACAGAAGATGAAAGCACGGCCCAGGTGCCTGGCTACACCCTGACAGTGACCGGGAACAATGCAGAAGCTGACGTGACCAAGGATAAGACGGCCACGGTTACCATCACCAACACCTATGTGCAGGATGT
>JAFSBN010000099.1 GCA_017437265.1 Clostridia bacterium | reverse complement strand
TTCAATAATCCCGAAAAGAAAATGCTCTATAACGATCCCTTGCTGGGCATTCATGATACGACGGCTGTGGAAGACGGCGGGAAGCGGTATATGGAAGCGGCGGCCATGCTGGAAGAGGGCAAGGTGCACCCGGCTTTCGGCCATCTGTTTGACACTCAGCAGAAGCTGTGCCGGCTGATGGCCCTGAAATACGGCTTTGGGGTGCGGCTGCGCAAGGCTTATCGGGAAAAGGATCACAGGGCTTTGATTGGCTGCATGATGGAATGTGAGACCATCAAGGAGAAGCTGGAGGAATTCTATACCGCCTTTGAAAAGCAGTGGATGATGGAAAATAAGCCCCACGGCTTTGAAATTCAGGATCTGCGATTGGGCGGCGTGATGCGCCGGATGGAGCATGTGAAGCGCACCATTTCCGCTTACCTGACCGGCCAGACGGACAATATTCCGGAACTGGAAGAGGAAATTCTCCCTGCGGATACCGACTGGTATACCAATTGGCCGGATGCCGTCAGCGCCAATGTGATATACCATATCTTTGAGTAAGCGCAGGGAAATGGATTGGTGAAATATGATCAGAAAAGTGGATGAAGCGCACATTGCAGCATGTGTGCAGGTCATCAGGGAAAGTTTCCGGACAGTGGCGGATGCCTTTGGCTTTACGCCGGAGAATGCTCCTGGGTTTACTGCCTTTGCCACCGATGAACAGCGTCTGATGTGGCACATGCATGGGGAAAAACGGCCCATGTATGCGTATTTTGATGGCGATAAAATGGTGGGCTATTATTCACTTGTGCTGCAGGAAAATAACCAGTGCGAGCTGAGCAACCTGTGCGTGCTTCCGTCATACAGGCACAAGGGCGTTGGCGAAGCGCTGATGCAGCATGCCTTTGATGCGGCAAAGTCCCTTGGATGTACTCAGGTGAATATCGGGATTGTGGAGGAAAACAAGGTGCTGCGGGCATGGTACGAAAACCATGGCTTTGTGCATCTTGGCACCAAGAAGTTTGATCGTTTTCCCTTCACCTGCGGATTTCTGAAAAAGAACATATGAAATAAAGAACCTCTGCATGATAAATGCAGAGGTTTTTGATTGTATCGCTTCATCAGGATTTTCTGCCGATATACAGGGCATGGCCGCAGGTTTCGATGATAGAAGGGTCTTCGCTGGTATCTTCTGCCAAAGCAAGGATTTCGCTGCGTACAGCTTCATCCTGAAGGCTGAAAATAGCTTCTTCTTTTTCGTAGGCAAAGCCCCGGATGGAGGACAAGTGCATTTTTTCAAAGCCGTTTGTACCAAACAAGGATACGATTTCTTCGGATGTGGGATAGTACCCTTCCTGAAAGCCGGTAGAAGCATTGTTGATGAACTGGCCTGTCCGGAACACATGGTGCAGGTTTTCATTGTTCACCTGATGCGGTGCAAAGCATGCCCTGTCCACAATGGCAATGGCGCCGGAAAGCTTGGGAATAAAGGCCGCAAACACCTGTCCACCCGGACGCAGTACCCGATGCACCTCCCGGACACATTGCTGTCTTTCTTCTTCAGCCAGCAAGTGATACAGAGGGCCAAAAAGCAATACGGCATCGAACATGCCATCAGGATAGCGGCTCAGATCCAGGGCATTGACTACATCGCAGGAGCGGATGTTGGGAGTGGGATTGACTGCCAGTTTATCCTTTGCCTGCTGAATCAGTGCGGGGGAAAGGTCTGCCAGATACAGGGTGTGGCCTTCCTTGGCCAGAGGGAAAGTGTAGGCACCGGATGCACCGCCAAGGTCAAGAATGGCGGATGATGGCTGTAAAAATCGGTGCAGCTTTTTCATGGTCATCATGAATTCCAGCTGCCCGCTGGGGTCGGCAGAAAGACGAGAATTCTCATTGAACATGCTGTAATAGCTGCGAATTTTATCAAAATCGGTCATAAGAACCTTCTTTCTGTTACAGAAAAGCCCACAGGGACTGGCTGTGGGCTTGATGCATTTAAGCTTGGCAGAATTTCTTTGCGGCTTCTTCGCGCATTTTGTATTTGAGGATCTTACCGGCGGCATTCATGGGGAAGGAATCCACAAAGTCCACATACTTGGGCACCTTGTGCTTGGCCATGTGGGAGAGAACAAAGGCCTTCATTTCTTCCACGGTCATGGTTTCGCCGTCTTTGAGGATGATGCAGGCGCAGATTTCTTCGCCGTACTGCTTATCCGGCACACCGATCACCTGCACATCCTGAACCTTGGGATGGGTGTAGATGAATTCTTCAATTTCCTTGGGGTAGATGTTCTCGCCGCCGCGGATGATCATATCCTTCAGACGGCCGGTGATGCGGTAATTGCCGTTTTCGTCCCGGCAGGCCAGGTCGCCGGAGTGGAGCCAGCCGTCCTTATCGATGGTGGCGGCGGTGGCGTCGGGCATTTTGTAATAGCCCTTCATCACGTTGTAGCCCCGGGCAACAAATTCGCCGTTCACGTTATCGGGGCAGTCCAGCCCGGTTTCGGGATCGATGATCTTGCATTCCACATGGGGGAAGGCATATCCTACGGTATCGCAGCGTTCGTCCAGCGTCTGGCTCACTTCGCCCATGGTGCAGCCGGGGGAGGCTTCCGTCTGACCGTAGACGGAGAGGATCTGGCGCATGTTCATTTCATCGGGCTGAGCAGCGCGGCGCATCAGTTCCGGCGGGCAGCCGGCACCGGCCATGATGCCGGTGCGCATGTGGGAGAAATCCGTTTTGCGGTAGTCGGGATGGTTGAACATGGCGATGAACATGGTGGGCACACCGTTGAAGCAGGTGATGCGTTCCTGATTGATGCAGGCCAGGCTGTTCTTGGCGGAGAAATAGGGCATGGGGCAGATGGTGGCGCCATGGGTCATGGAAGCGGTCATGGAAAGCACCATGCCAAAGCAATGGAACATGGGCACCTGAATCATCATCCGGTCGGCAGTGGAAAGGTCCAGCCGGTCGCCGATGCATTTGCCGTTATTGACCACGGAGTGGTGGGTGAGCATAACGCCCTTGGGGAAGCCGGTGGTGCCGGAAGTGTACTGCATGTTGCAAACGTCGTGGATATCCACCTTGGCAGCCATGCGCTGTACCGTTTCCAGGGGCACGGAGGAGGCGCGGTCCATCATCTGTTCCCAGGTGAGGCAGCCGGGCATTTTGAAGCCCACGGTGATGACGTTGCGCAGGAAGGGCAGCTTCCTTGCATGGAGGGGAGTGCCGGGGGCAGTGGTTTGCAGTTCGGGGCACAATTCCTGAATGATCTGGGCGTAGGGGGAATCCTGGCAGGATTCAATCATGACCAAAGTATGGGTATCGCTTTGGCGCAGCAAATATTCTGCTTCATGGATTTTGTAGGCGGTATTGACCGTTACCAGAATGGCGCCGATCTTGGTGGCGGCCCAGAAGGAAATGTACCAGGCAGGGATATTGGTGGCCCAGACGGCCACCTTGGTGCCGGCAGTGACGCCCATGGACACAAAGGCCCGGGCACAGGCATCCACATCATCCCGGAACTGGGCATAGGTGCGGGTATAGTCCAGCGTGGTGTATTTGAAAGCGTATTGGTCCGGGAATTCTTCCACCATCCTGTCCAGCACCTGAGAGAAGGTGAGGGAGATGAGGCTTTCCTTTTCCCAGACAAAATTGCCGGTGTGGGCGTTGTTGAAATAGAGGGATTTTACTTCTTCTTTGGGACCGATGGAGGAAATGGTGTTGATAAAATGGGCCAGAATGATGGTCATATCGTTCAGTTCATCCATCCATTTGGGGTCCCATTCCAGAGAAATGAAGCCGTCGTAGTTCACCGAATCCAGCGCGGTTACCATCTGAAACAGGGGCATGTTGCCTTCACCGATGAGCTGGTAGGAGATGGAACCGTCATCATTTTTGACGGAATCCTTGACGTGCACATGGCGGATATAGGCACCCAGGTTTGTGATGGTGGTCTGGGAGGATTCGCCCTGGAGCATGTATGTTTCATGCATATCCCACAGCGCAGCCAGATGATCGGAAGCGTAGCTGTCCATCAGATCCCGCAAAAGCGCGGTATTGGCGTAAGCGCCCATGGTTTCAATGAGCAGAACGATTTTCTGGCTTTCTGCCTGGGGAAGGGCATAAGAAAGCACTTTGCGAACGGCGTCTTCGCTGTACGCAGCTGCGTCCATCACCGTATGCAGCCTTACATAGGGGGCCTTCAGCCGGACGGCGGCCTCGATGCAGGCATCAATTTCGCCGATGACTTTTTCATAAGCGGTTTCGTCGGCAATATCGTTAGTGGTATTGATGCAGGGAACGGACAGCTTCTGATCAAAAAGGGAGCGGTAAGTGGCAGCACCTGCCTGACGATCTGCAGGACAGCTTTTTTCTGCCATGGCCGGGGCGAAAAGGTTGTGGATTTCAATGCCCTCATAGGAAAGGCTGGCGGCAGTCTCAACAAACTCGTGCCAGGAGATATCATGCCAGCCCTTGGTGGAAAATGAAAATTTCATGCTTCTTTCTCCTCATACACGATTTTGTTCATGGCGCCAAGATATGCCCGGATAGCAGCGCCGATGATATCGGTGGACACGCCGCTGCCGGAGAACAGCCGGCCGTCAAAGCGCAGTTTCACAATGGCGCGGCCGATGGCTTCCTTGCCTTCGGTGACGGCGTCGATGCGGAAGTCTTCCAATTCATAATGCCGGCCGGTTACCTGTTCGATGGCCTTGAAAGCGGCATCGATGGGGCCGTCGCCAAAGGAAATGCCTTCCGTATCCTGATTTTCCTTTTCAAGACGGATGGATGCGGTGGTGGTAATGATATTGCCGGAATTGATCACATAGCTTTTCAGCTGGAAGGCAGCGGGCACCTGCATGGCACTGGCGGCCACGATGGCATCCAGTTCCTTGGCAGTGACAGGCTTTTTGGCGGCCAGATGCAAGAATTCATCATAGACCCGCTTCATGTCTTCTTCCGTCAGCTCATAGCCCAGCTTCTGCACGGCATCAGAAATGGCGGCAAGCGAATCGTTGACGTCGTAGGAAATATCCGTTTCGCTGCTGTTTACGGCAGCGGTTTCTTTGAGTTCGGTGCCCAGAAGGCTGTGGATGCGGTTCACGGTGCGTTCAAGCTCCGTGATCCGGGCAGTGGTGTACAGGCCGATGGACTCGCCCCGGGCCTTGAGGATGTGGCAGATGGTGCTGAGCCTGGGGGACTGATTTCCGATGAAGCAGCATTTTACGCCGTGCACACCCAGCATAAAGGCACGGATGGCGCTGGCACCGGCCAGCTCCATACTGTCATCGCAGGAGATTTTCACAAACACATCCCGCATGGCAGGCACTTTTTCATACAGACCGCTGATAAAGGAAGCAAATTCGTCCGGCAGCATCACCCCTGCGGTATCGCACAGGGTGATGGAGGTGGCACCGCTTTGAATGGCGCAGGAGATGGCCTGGCAGAGAAAATCTTCTTCCGCACGGGTGGCATCCTGGAAAGAAATTTCCACGTCCTTGCAAAGGGAGACGCAATACTTTACCTGTTCTTCGATGGCGGCCATCATCTGCGGCGGCTTTTTCCGGGCAATGTATTCCATCTGCACACTGGAAATGGGCGCATCAATCACAAGCCGGGGGCGCTTTGCCTTTTCCAGAGCGTGCCAGGCAGCATCGGCTTCTTGTTTGGTGAGACCGGCAGGCTGGGCCAGGGTAGTGTTCAGGATCACGCTGCACAGCGTTTTGACAAAAATACTGTCCGCCTTGCTGCCGGACAGGGCAGGCAGTTCCAGAGCACTGATATTCAGCTTGTCCAGTAGCTTGGCCAGTTCAATGCGTTCCTTAAAGCCCAGCAGCCTGTTTTCAGCAGCCCTGCGCAGTGTCATGTCCGTAATGCAGATCTTGTTCATACCCGTTCATCCCTTTCAATGGAAATCAATAAATAAAATCCCTGCAGCCAGTTTGTCTGGCTACAGGGACGATTTAGCATCATAAACCGTGGTACCACCCTGATTGCTGCGGAATATGCCGCAGCCACTCATGCAGCCGTAACGGGGCAGACCGGAATGCCCTACTTTTCTTTCAGGCATTCTGCTCAGATGGGAGACCGCATTTCCTTCCTGCTGCCGGCTCGCAGCGCCCGCCGGCTCTCTGGAAGCGGTGAGGAAAGCGTAGCATCTTCATCGCATTTATTTTGAAAGGATAGCATGGGATAAGGCGTTTGTCAAGCATCAAAACAGAAAAAAACCGAAAACAACAAAAAAACATTTTATTGTCATTTTTTTGATTATCGGGGGTTGACAAATGCTGCTGTTGGGCATAAAATAAGCGCAATTGAATCCAAAGGCTGTGACGAAGACGGCTAAGGATTGCACCCTACAGAGAGCCTGCGGCTGGTGGAAGCAGGCGGATGCAGCCGGACGCTTATCCCTTCCGAGCCGGGAAGGCAAACGCTGCAAAGCTAGTAGTTTTCTCCGTGATTGCTGCGTAAAGGCATAGCGCTTGTTGGAGCGTGAGGGGCATGGTAACATGCAAATTGAGTGGTACCGCGAGTGTGTTTACACCCGTCTCAATGAAAATCACTGGGACGGTTATTTTTTTACAGAAAGGGAGGAATTCAGATGGCAACCACAACAATGGAAATGAAACTGGGAGAGGTGGCGCAGCGAATTCGCGAATTGCGAACAATTCTTGGTATTTCTGTGGAAGAAGCCGCTGAAAAAACCGGTTTCTCCGTAGAAATGTATCAGGCATATGAAAATGGCCAGGATGACCTGCCGTTTTCCTTCATTCATAATTGCTCGCTGGCGTTTGATGTGGACATGATCGATCTGCTGGAGGGCCGTTCCGCCATGCTGCGGCATTATCAGGTAACCCGAAAAGGTGACGGCCAGACCACCGTGGATGACGACGGCATCCTCATCAGCAATCTGGCTGCTCAGTTCCGTGACAAGCTGGCGGAACCCTATTACGTTCGCTATGAGTACGATGAAAAGCTGCAGAGCCGTCCCATCCACACCGACACCCATTCCGGACAGGAATTTGACTATGTATTGTCCGGCCAGCTGAAGGTGCAGGTGGGCAGCCACACGGAAGTGCTGTCCGCCGGAGATTCCATCCTCTATGATTCCGGCACGCCCCATGGCATGATCGCCGTGGGCGGCGGCGAATGCACGTTCCTTGCTGTGGTGCTTTCCGGCGATGCGGAGCTGAAAAAGGACCAGGCACAGACCATCGCCCGGGCTATGAAGCGGGAAAAGCTGCTGGCCGAAAAATTTATCAAGTGTACCGAAGACGAAAACGGCGTGCTGCAGAAGATCCGTTTTGAAAATGCAGATCAGTACAATTTCGCGTTTGACACGGTGGATGAGATTGCCAAGGCCTATCCGGAAAAGCTGGCCATGCTGCACATTGCTGAAGACGGCACCGAACGCAGGTTCACTTTTACCGATATGAAGCGCCTGTCCAACCAGACGGTGAACTATTTCCGGTCTCTCGGTATCAAAAAGGGGGACAAGGTGATGCTGGTGCTGCGCCGCCGGTATCAGTTCTGGCTGTGCATGCTGGCGCTGCATAAGCTGGGCGCTGTTGCGATCCCGGCAACGGATCAATTGCTGGCCCACGACTATGAATACCGTTTCCAGGCAGCCGGTGTGAAGGCCATTGTGTGCACTGCTGCCGGCAAGGCTGCTGATGAAGTGGAAAAGGCGGAAGAAAAGGTGGGCAAACTGCCGGTGAAGGTACTGGTAGGCGGCGAAAGGGAAGGCTGGCACAATTATGATGCCGAATACTCCCTCTATTCCACTCACTATTACCGGGACGAAAATTCCCCCTGCGGCGATGATACGGCGCTGATGTTCTTCACTTCCGGCACCACCGGCTATCCCAAAATCGCCGAACACAGCTATAAGTATGCCCTGGGTCACTTTATCACGGCGCGCTACTGGCATCAGTGTGAAAAAGACGGCCTGCATTTCACCATTTCCGATACCGGCTGGGGCAAGGCGCTGTGGGGCAAGTTCTACGGCCAATGGCTGTGCGAAGGTGCCGTGTTCACCTATGACTTTGACCGCTTTGACGCTCACGAAATTCTGCCCATGTTCGGCAAATACGGCATCACCACCTTCTGCGCACCGCCCACCATGCTGCGCATGATGATCCGTGAAGATATCAGCATGTATGATTTCTCTTCCGTGCGCAATATCACCACCGCCGGCGAAGCGCTGAATCCCGAAGTGTTCCGCATCTTTAAGGAAGCAACAGGCCATGAGATCATGGAAGGCTTTGGCCAGACCGAAACTACACTGACTATCTGCAATCTGTATGGCACGCAGGTAAGACCCGGCTCCATGGGCAAGCCTTCTCCCATGTACGATGTGCGGGTGGTGGACCCGGACGGCAATCCTGTGCCGGTGGGCGAAACCGGTGAAATTGCCATCAATATCAAAGATGGTGTGCCTTGCGGTCTGTTCAAGGGCTATTATCTGGCACCGGAAAAGACGGCGGAAGTGATGCACGACGGGCTGTACCATACCGGCGATACCGCCTGGATGGACGAAGACGGCTATCTGTGGTATGTGGGCCGGGTGGACGATGTGATCAAGTCCAGCGGCTACCGCATCGGGCCCTTCGAAATCGAGAATGTGATCATGGAACTGCCCTATGTATTGGAATGCGGCGTATCTGCAGCCCCCGATCCCATCCGGGGTCAGGTGGTGAAGGCCAGCATCGTGCTGACCCGTGGCACCGTGGGCACGGAAGAACTGAAGAAGGAAATTCAGGCCTATGTCAAGAGCCACACCGCACCTTACAAATACCCCCGCATCGTGGTGTTCCGCGAAAGCCTGCCCAAAACCATTTCCGGCAAAATTCAGCGGAATAAACTGTAAAAATATAAAATCACATCTGGTATTCTTTTGAGAAGTATGTTATAATCATGGAAAGGCTGTGACGAAGAGGGCACAGGAATCCTTTCTCCAAAGAGAGGCGGCGTATGGTGAAAGCTGCTGAGAAGGGCCCTGAGGCTTGTAGCTTCTGAGCCGGAAGGAAGAAAGCGTCAGCGCAAGTAGAACCTTCCCGTATGGCTGCGTGAAAGCATAACGCTTGTCAGAGCGTGAGGGACGCATGAAAATGCGTAATTTGAGTGGTACCGCGGGTTATAACGCCCGTCTCAAAGAACAGTTTTCTTTGGGACGGGCTTTTGCTTGGTCCCCGGGGGAGGAAACATGGAAAAGCATATTACCGGTTTAGACCTGACCATCATGGAGATGGCCAATCGTATTAAGGAACTGCGTCAGATTGAAGGCATCACGCCTGCCCAGATGGCTCAGAAGACGGGCATCAGTGTGGCGGATTATCTGGCCTGCGAAAGCGGCGAAAGGGATTTGAACTTTGCCTTCCTGTATCGCTGCGCTCAGATATTCGGTGTGGACGTGACGGACCTGATTCAGGGCTCCAGCCCCACGCTGACCACCTACGATTTGACCCGTGCCGGCGATGGCCAGCGCATCGAAAAGGCCAACGGCATGACCTACTATAACATGGCTGCCGCCTATAAAAACCGTATAGCAGAGCCTTTGTACGTGCGCGCCGAATACGATGAATCGGCCCAGCGGGAAGAAATTCCCCTTACCAGCCATGAAGGCCAGGAATTTGATCTGGTATTGAAGGGCCATCTGAAGGTGCAGATCGGCACCCATTATGAAATTCTGGGTCCCGGCGATACCATTTATTACGATTCCAACACACCCCATGGCTTGCTGGCCGTGGGTGGGGAAGACTGCGAGTTTTACGCCATCGTTTTGAACCCGGCGGATTATATTGCCCATACCGGCACGCAGGTGACGGCGCCTGTGGCCCCGAAGCGGGAAAAGGACGATCAGAAGCGGGTGTGGGAGAACTTCATCCAGCCTGTGGAAAACGAAATCGGTGCGCTGCAATCCATTTCCTATAAGAACATTGATCGCTTTAATTTCGCTTTCGATGTGGTGGATGCTATTGCCGATAAGGATCCTGAAAAGACGGCGCTGATGTACGTGGCCGAAAACGGGGAAGACCAGCGCATCACATTCAAAGACGTGAAGCGCAAATCCAACCAGGCCTGCAATTATTTCCGCTCCATCGGTATCAAGCGGGGCGACAAGGTGATGCTGATTCTGAAGCGGCATTACCAGTTCTGGTACATCATCAATGCGCTGCACAAGCTGGGTGCCGTGGTGATTCTGGCACCCAACCAGCTGCTGAAAAAGGATATTGCCTATCGCTTTGAAGCAGCAGGCGTAAAAGCCATCGTTTGCACCGCAGACGGCGGTGTGGCAGCGGAAGCGGAAGCAGCCGCCATGGAAGTGCCGTGCGTGGAATACAAAATCATGGTGAATGGAGTAAGGGAAGGCTGGCGCAGCTTTGATGAAGAACACCTGGCCTATTCCACCCACTATAACCGGCCCGAAGATGCGCCCGGCGGGGATGACCTGATGCTGATGTTCTTCACCAGCGGCACCTCCGGCTATCCCAAGATCGCTGCGCATAGCTATAAATATCCCCTGGGCCATTTTGTAACGGCCCGGTACTGGCATCAGGTGGATCCGGACGGATTGCATTTCTCCATTTCGGATACCGGCTGGGCCAAGAGCATGTGGGGCAAACTGTACGGCCAGTGGCTGTGCGAAGCAGGGATTTTCGTTTATGACTTTGACCGCTTCCATGCGGAAAAGATATTGCCCCTCTTTGCCAAATACGGCATCACCACTTTCTGTGCACCGCCCACCATGCTGCGGATGATGATCCGGGAAGATCTTTCCCATTACGATCTGTCCTCTGTCAAGCACATGACCACTGCCGGCGAAGCGCTGAACCCCGAAGTGTACCGTCGCTTCCTGGAGGCCACCGGTCTTTCCATCATGGAAGGCTTTGGTCAGACGGAAGGCACGGTATTGGTGGCCAACACCGTGGGCATGACGCCCCGTCTTGGCTCCATGGGTAAGCCGGTTGCATCCTATGATATCGATATTTTCGATGCGGACGGCAAGCCCTGTGCTGTGGGCGACAGCGGCGAAATCTGCATCCGGCTGGACAAGGGTCATCCCTGTGGGCTGGTGCAGGAATATTACGGCAACAAGGAAAAGACGGACGAAGTATTCCGGGGCGGCCTGTACCATACCGGCGACGTGGCCTACAAGGACGAAGAAGGCTATTTCTGGTATGTGAGCCGCATTGATGACGTGATCAAGTCCAGCGGCTATCGTATCGGGCCCTTTGAAATTGAAAACGTGATCATGGAACTGCCTTATGTGCTGGAATGCGGCGTGTCTGCTGAACCTGATCCGCTCCGCGGTCAGGTGGTAAAGGCCAGCATCGTGCTGACAAAGGGCACCGTGGGCACGGAAGAAATGAAGAAGGAAATTCAGGATTACGTAAAAACCCATACCGCACCTTATAAGTATCCCCGCATTGTGGTGTTCCGTGAAAGCCTGCCCAAGACAACCTCCGGCAAGATTCAGCGCAACAAGCTGTAAATGGAGGCGAGAACATGGAGGCAAGAAGAATTACCCTGTTTGCCGGGCATTACGGCAGCGGGAAAACAAATATCGCCGTGAACTTTGCTTTGCATCTGGCAGAGCAGGGGAAACAGGTAACGCTGGCGGATATGGACATCGTAAATCCCTATTACAGGGCCAAGGACTCTGCAGCGGAGATGGAAAAAGCGGGAGTGAAAATGATCGCTTCCCATTATGCCAATACCAACGTGGATGTGCCGGCCCTGCCCCAGGAAATGTACGCCGTAACGGAAGACAAAACCCGTTATGCCGTGCTGGATGTGGGGGGCGATGACAGGGGGGCGCTGGCTCTTGGCCGGTATGCACCGGAAATCCTGAAGGAAAACAATTTCCACATGATTTATGTGTTCAATGCTTCCAGGCCGTTGAGCCGTACAGCCGAAGCGGCACTGGAGATTATGAAGGAAATTGAAATGGCCGGCGGCGTACCCTTCACGGCCGTTGTGAACAACACAAACCTTGGTAAGGAAACCACCTGGGAAACGGTGACCGCTTCCATGGAGGAGGCAGAAAGACTATCGCAGATCAGCGGCCTGCCGCTTTTGTTTACAGCAGTGAATGAAAGCGTGCTGCCGATCACAGAACGGGAAAACAAGCAATATTTTTCCATGAAATTACAGAAAACAATTTGGTAAAGGAGATGCAAACATGGCAAAGGTTACGTTCAAAAAGGACCTGTGCAAGGGCTGCGGCCTGTGCATCACGGCTTGCCCCAAGAAAATTCTGGCCCTGAGCAAGGTTGAAATCAACCAGAAGGGTCATCATCCGGCAGAAATGACGGATCAGGATAAGTGCATCGGCTGTGCTTTCTGCGCTACCATGTGCCCTGATTGCGTGATCACGGTAGAAAAGTGAGGAGGGAGAAACAATGGCTGACAAGATTTTGATGAAAGGGAACGAAGCACTGGCTGAAGCTGCCATCATGGCAGGCTGCCGTCATTACTTCGGCTATCCCATCACCCCCCAGACGGAAGTGGCGGCCTACATGGCCAAGCGTATGCCCAAGATCGGCGGCGTGTTCCTGCAGGCGGAAAGCGAAATTGCC
>JAFSBN010000098.1 GCA_017437265.1 Clostridia bacterium | reverse complement strand
GGCCGGGGGTATCCAGAAAAACAATCTGGTTTTCCTTCTCGGTATACACACCCATAATGCGGTTGCGGGTGGTCTGGGGACGGTTGGACACGATGGCCACCTTTTCCCCTACCAATGTATTCAGCAGCGTGGATTTGCCCACGTTAGGGCGGCCCACGATGGTGGCAAAACCGGAATGAAATTCCTTACTCATATGCTTTCGTTATTCCTTCCCTAAATAATCCAATGTACCGTTGCCCGGGCCAAAGCCATGGGGCAAAAGCTGGGGCAATGCTGCTTCCTGCACCTGGCCCTGCCAGGCCACAATCACCCGGATATCCGGCGCAAATTCGTTCAGCGCCTGCCGGCAGATGCCGCAGGGCCAGGGGGCAGATTTTTCCGCCGTAATGGCAATGGCCGAAAATTCCCGCACGCCTTCGCTCACCGCCTTGAAAAGGGCCGTGCGCTCGGCGCAGTTGGTGGCGCCGTAGGAACCGTTTTCAATATTGCAGCCGGTAAAAATCCGGCCGTCCTTGGCAAGCAATGCCGCACCCACTTTGTAATGAGAATAGGGCACATAGGCAAACTGCATGGCCTCTTTGGCCTTTTCGACCAGTTCCTGATCCGTCACCCGGGTAACCCCCAGGTTTTCCATTACTTTTTCTTCCATGGCACGCATGCTCCTTTTATCGTCTTCCTCCATATGGTCATAGCCCATCAGGTGGAAAAGCGCATGTACGGTAAGGTAGGTCAGTTCCCTTTCGGGGCTGTGGCCAAATTCCCGGGCCTGATCATACGTTCTTTCCAGCGAAATGATGATATCCCCCAGAAAGCAGGCGCCGGTTTCGTCAATTTCCCTTTTCAGCAGGTTTTCATGCCCGCCCAGGGTATGGCCCGGATGCGCCGATGTGGAAGGAAAGGAAAGCACGTCCGTTGCCCTGTCCACATTCCGGTATTCCCGGTTCAGTTGATGAATTTCTTCATCCGTTGTAATCAGCAGCTGGGCATAGGCCGGCAGGGAAATTCCTTCCTGTTCCATGCAGGCCCGGAAAGCCTTCTGCAGCCCTTCCTCTGCCCCATCCACCTGAGGCACCGCCCAATCGATCAAAAGTCCTGTGGTCATGTTTCCTCGCTTGTTTCTTCATCGGCAGGCGCATCCTGCACCTGGGCTTCGGGCTGCGCCTGTTCCGCTTCTTGCGCTTCAGGGGCTTCTGTTACATATTCTTCCTTCACAGGAAGCGGTTCAATCTGCAATTGTTCCAGATCCAACACCGGAACCGGTTCCTCCTTGGGCATTTCCAGCACCGGCAGGGGCTCCACTTCCATCTGAGGTGCCAGCAAACTGGCATCCACAGCAGGTTCTTCCTCTTTGGTTTCAACTGCATCCTGAGCCGCCGCTTCCTTTTCCTCCTGCACCGCATGGATAATGCGCTGCTGATTGGAACGCTTCATTTCAGGATATTCAATGCGCTCATGGAATACGCCGGAAAGCACCGTGGTCACCGCAGCACAGATCTTGTCGATATCCCTCAGCGTCAGGGGACAGTCGCTCAGCTGACCGTCTTCCAGCTTGCCCCGCACCAGCTTCACAATGAATTCTTCCATCGCTTCGGCGGTGGGGTTTTGAAGCGTGCGCACGGCCGCTTCGATGGTGTCGCACAGCATCAGGATGGCTGCTTCTGCGCTCTTTGGGGGATGGCCGGCATAGCGGAACGTATCCATATCCACAGGCTCGCCGTCACTGGCCAACTGCACCGCTTTATGGTAGAAATACATCACCGGCGTATCGCCATGGTGGCTGCCGATCATTTCCAATACTTCCTGAGGCAGGCGGTAGGCACGGCCCATGGCCACGCCGTCCATGGTGTGGGCCGTCACGATGGCGGCAGACACATAAGGATCGGTATTGTCGTGGGCGTTCTTTTCGCCGGTCTGGTTTTCCTTAAAATAGGAAGGCCGCTTCAGTTTGCCGATATCGTGGTAATAGCCGCCCACTCGTGCCAGCAGAGGATTGGCGCCCACGGCTTCCGCCGCCGCTTCTGCCAGATTGGCCACAATGATGGAATGATGATAGGTGCCCGGTGCTTCCAGCATCAGCTTGCGAAGCAAGGGCTGATTGGGGTTGGAAAGCTCCATCAGTTTCATGGGCGTGGGCAGATTGAACACAGTTTCCAGCAGCGGCTGGAACCCAATGGTCAAAAGCACGGCGATCAATACACCGCCCGCACACCACAGCGAATTATTCAAAGAGCCATGCAGCGTGGACGCCGTCATCAGCCCAAGGGCCAGATTCATCGCAAAGCTGACTGCGCACGCCGTCAGGCCGGCAAGCAAAATCTGCAGCCTGCTGGCTTTTTTCTGCAATACCAGCGCACCAGCCGTTCCGGCCACAAGGCCAACCAGCAGGATCAGCGTCATCACTTCACCATATTCCTGGCTGCCGCCGGCGGCCAGAGAAGCAACCAGCACCGTGATGGCAGCATTGCTCACGATACCGGCATTCATACCCAGCAGCGCCGTAACCAGAAACGCCGAGAAAAGCACCGGCGCCAGATACACATTCACCAGTCTGGCGGCCACGCTGAGCAGCAGCGTTACCACCATAACGATGAACAAAATCAGCATCTTTTTCCAGCTGGAAAACAGATCCGTGGAAGAACGGATCATCCACAGCATCACCAGCACCACGCACAAAACCATCAGCGCAGCACCCATATACATTTGGCTGTCCACGCTGCTGTTGGACAAAAGCCCCAGGGTGCCCAGCATGTTCAGCTGGCTCTGGGTAACCCGGCCTTCGCCCTTGACTACAATATTCTGGCCCTGCTTATACATGACAGGCTCCACCGCATTGCGCGCTTCCTGACGGGCGGCTTCGGTGGCTTCCTGGTCAATCACCATGTTGGGCTTGATACAGGCATTGAGCACAGTGGGCAGCACACGCTGCTCCAGATTGTACAATTCGTTGGTGAGCATGCTGAAATGCACAATCTGCAGAATATCTTCCCGGACAGCCTTTTCCTGCCCTTCCATCACGTTGTAGATCATTTTTGTCTGCAGCGTGTTATACAAAGGCGCATAGGCTTCTTCCAGCTTTTCCGGGCTTTCCTGCATTACCACGGTCAGCTGATAATCCATCAGGTTGACCATCGTCAGCATGGACCGGGCATAATCCAATTCTTCCCTGGTGTATTTCCGGGTGGCAGACTGATCCGGCAGCGTCCGGGCATACTGGCTCACCATGCGCAGTTCATTGAAAACAGCGTCAAAATCAGCCAGCACCTGCTCCGTCACACCCTCCTGATAGCGGTATGTGGGGGTGACGGCATTGGCCGCCTGCAGTCTGGCCCGCTCCGTGGCCATGGTATCCTCCACGTCCTTGGTGGCGGTAATAGTGGCACCCGGCACCATGCCCACCCGCAGGTCATAGCGGACAGGCACAATGGCCACCACATAAATGGCCATCAATATGGCTGTGCCCAGCACACAGATGAGCAGCCTGAGCGCCCGGGGAGAATGGATAAACTCCGCCAGCCGTTTTTTCAGGCTTTTCTGCTTTTTCGGCTTCTTCGGCTTCATGCCTCATTTCCTTCCTTTGCTTCCCAGGCTTCATAAGCCTTTACGATCTTCTGTACCAGTTCGTGCCGCACCACGTCCTTGTTGCTCAATTGCACAATACTGATACCGGAAACATCCTTCAGTACTTCCATGGCCTCAATCAGGCCGCTCTTCTTACCCCTGGGCAGGTCAATCTGGCTGACGTCGCCGGTCACGATACAGCGGCTGCCGGCCCCCAGACGGGTGAGAAACATTTTCATTTGTTCGGTGGTAGTGTTCTGGGCTTCGTCCAGAATGATGAAGGCATCGTTCAGCGTGCGTCCGCGCATGAAGGCCAGGGGGGCTATTTCCAGCGTGCCCCTTTCCACCATTCTCTGGTAGCTTTCCACGCCCATCATTTCATACAGCGCATCATACAGGGGACGAAGGTAGGGATCCACCTTCTGGGTCATATCCCCGGGCAGAAAGCCCAGCTTTTCCCCCGCTTCCACTGCCGGACGGGTGAGCACAATGCGCTCCACTTCTTTATTGCGCATGGCCACCACAGCCATCGCCATGGCCAGGTAGGTTTTGCCGGTGCCGGCAGGGCCAACGGCCAGCGTCAGCTCGTTTTTGCGCACGGCAGCCACATATTCCTTCTGTCCCAGGGTTTTGCACTGGATGCGCTTGCCCCGGTGGGTGATGGCCACCACGTCGCCCAGAATTTCGCTGATTTCCTCCAGCCGGCCTTCCCGGGCCAGGGCCACCGCATAGCGGATGCGGGATGCATCGATCATTTCACCTTTTTTCAGCATCTCAATCAGCTTTTCGATCACCTGCTCCGCAAGGCTTACGTTTTCCCCTTCGCCCCGGATGGTCAGCTCATTGCCGTGCAGGGAAACGGACACTTCCATTTCCTGCTCCAGAGCGGCCATATTCCGGTCGTTCATGCCAAAGAGGGCCAGATAGGTTTCCATTTTTTCCAATGATAATTGCAATAAAGTGCATCTCCTTAAGGCGAAGCGCCATACTGGGCAATATCCTTTGTCAGTTCAGCCGAGGCCACAACTTCGATAATGCCCCTCTCTATCATACTAATTTTTATGGATTTGTCAATATCCGCCGTTTCCGGCCAGGCCCGTACCAGCGCTTCTGCAGCCGCTTTTTCCGCTTCCCCGGCCACTTCCTGCGCATCCCTTTCCACCCATTCCCCGCTGCATTCCAAAAAGCGTTCCCGCACCACCGTCACCGGTACCCATGCCCCCGGCAGCGGCAGCAGGGTATATTCCCTGTCCGCCATGAGAAAGTCCGGTTCCTCACTCCATGTATACACCCCCAAGGGCGTTTGATACAATATTCTTTCCGCCTCTTTGCCGGTGGGATGGGTGACCATTTCTTCCGTGGGCATGCGAATTTCTTCCCTCACCCACACCCGGGCGATGGCTTCGCCTTTGGCCTGCACCTGTCTTATTTCTCCCCCCTTCCCTGTTTCTTCTCCCCTGATCAATACCTGTCCTTTTTGAACGGTATCCCCTGCCCGGCACACCGCTGTGCCGGAAAACACCGTCACCCTTTCCAGCACCCCATCCTCTGCCGCCACCACATCCAGCGCATTCTTCATTTCCTTATCGGCCGCCACTCCTTCTTCCAGCGATATCAGAACCTTCACCCCGTCCATTTTCACAAACGCCCATTTCACATCCGGCAGCCGCCACAGCAATTCTTCCTGAAGCGCCGCTCTGTTCACATCCTTTTGCCGGATGCCGGGACGGATGCTCTTTTCTTCCAGAAACAGGCGCACCTCCCCCGCATATTTTCCGGCATTGATTATTTCCACCTGCCACACATAGGTAAGAGAAAGCCCGGCCATGATTCCACCCAATATAAACCCGGCCCACAGTGCCCAGTGCCTCTTCAGCCCTTCCTTTATTTTCTGCTGCCAACCGCCGTTTAATACCGTCACCTGAAAGCCTTTTTCCCGGGCCATTTCCTCTGTTCGGCGAAAATGCACCTGATCCACCGTCACTTCCACGCCTCTTTTTCTGCTGCGCCCGATGTGCAAAAGCGGGGTGTTTTCCTTCCACAGTTCATTGATCAGCTTTTCTGCGCCCAGCCCTTCCAGCCGCAGCCGGACACCGTTTTTTTCTCTCATCCCTCATCCTCCTCCAGCCTCACGCACCTGATTTTCCCTTCCACCACCGCATCAAATGCGCCAAAGGAAGTAATCACCATTTGCTGCCCTTCCAGCATCAGCATCCCATTGGACATGCGGAACAAAATCTGCTCCGTTTCATAGCCGATCAGCCCTCTGTGCTGCTCCACCAGCACCTTTTCCCCCGCCAGCAGCACCACCCGCATTTTTCCTTTTGAAATTTCTTCCGGAATAAACCCCATCCCATCGCCCCCTTTTTGTGCAATGTATGCAGAAAAGGGCAAAAAAAGAAACAGCCACCGTTTGCATGAAACAGCAGCTGTTTTCCTTTTGTGATCTTATTTGATGGTGAAAGGCTTAATGTCTGCCACCAGGTCATCACAATCATCCGAGTACACATCCAGCGTGATGGGCTTGGAAAGATCCAGGGAGAAAATCCCCAGAATGCTCTTGGCATCCACCACATGGCGGCCTGCACGCAGGTCCACTTCGTAAGGATATCGGTTTACGGTGTTCACGAAGGCTTTCACTTCTTCAGCATAGCTGAGCTTGATCGGAATAGATTTCATTTTAACGCACCTCCTCAGTTATTTGCATTATAGCAAATTTTCTTTGGAAAAACAAGCGTATTTTAGCCAAGTTTTGCAAGAGAATCCTTCATGCGGCGCAGGGTTTCACCCTTACCCAGCAGATAAGCAATTTCAAAGGCGCCGCCGGGGGTGTTGGCCTGGCCGGAAATGGCAATGCGAAGGGGCCACAAAACGGCGCCGTTCTTCTTGCCGCTTTCCTGAATGGCGGCCATCACGATGTCGTGAATGTTCTGCTCACTCCAGTCGTCAATTGCTTCCATCACGGGCAGTACCAATTCCAGGTTTTCCCTGGCCACCTGGGCATCGCACTTCATTTTCTTATGGAAGTAAAGCTCATCGGAAAATTCCGGCATTTCGGCCAGGAAGCGGATCATATCCGGAATACGGTTGAATACTTCCGTGCGGCTCTGCATCAGCTGAGCCAGACGGGTGTAATCCATGCCCTTGCCAGCCAGTACCTTATCAAACCAGGGAGCGGCCATTTCCAGATAGGCGTCAAAGTCCATCTTGGAGATGTACTGTGCGTTCATCCAGTCCAGCTTATTGACGTCAAAGATGCCGGGGGAATTGTTCAGCCGATGTACATCGAACACCTCCACCAGTTCATCCATGGTGAAAAACTCCCGGTCATCCCCGGGATTCCAGCCAACCAGCGCCAGATAATTGATCAACGCTTCTTTCAGATAGCCCTTATCGATAAAATCGCTGTAATAGGCATCGCCGTCACGCTTGGAAAGCTTATGCTGGGCATCACGCATGACTGTGGTCAGGTGAATGTACTGGGGAATTTCCCAGCCGAAAGCATTGTACAAAAGATTGTACTTAGGGGTGGAAGAAAGATACTCCATGCCGCGCATCACGTGGGTGATGCCCATCAGATGGTCATCAATGACGTTTGCGAAATTATAGGTGGGCATGCCGTCCTGCTTGATCAGCACCATATCGTCCAGCGTATCGTTGGGGAAAGTGATCTTGCCAAACACCACGTCTTCATAGGTGCTCTCGCCTTCCGTGGGGCAGTTGAGACGGATCACATAGGGAATGCCGGCATCCAGCTTCTGCTGCACTTCTTCCTTGGAAAGATGCATGCAGTGCTTGTCATACTTGAACACTTCGCCCTTTGCTTCCGCAGCGGCACGGCGCTCGTCCAGCTCTTCCTTGGTGCAGAAGCAATAATAGGCAGCGCCCTTTTCCACCAGTTCTTTGGCGTAAGGCAGATACATATCCTTGCGGTCAGACTGAATATAGGGGCCATAATCGCCGCCGATATCGGGGCCTTCGTCCCAATCCATGCCGCAGCCCTTCAGGGTATCGTAGATCACTTCCGTAGCGCCTTCCACGAACCGCTCCTGGTCCGTATCCTCAATGCGCAGGATGAACTTGCCACCGTGCTTTTTGGCAAACAGATAATTATACAGCGCCGTGCGCAGGCCGCCCAGGTGCATAAACCCGGTGGGCGACGGCGCAAAACGAGTGCGAACTTCAGTCATTGTTGTTTCCTCCTGTAAATGTGTATTTTGCGGGGGAAGGTCTTTTGAG
>JAFSBN010000097.1 GCA_017437265.1 Clostridia bacterium | reverse complement strand
TTTTCCAGCCAGTCGCTGCATTGACGCAGGGCCTGTTCGTGGGAAACGATTTTGCGGATGGGTCCGGTGGCGCCCTTCCGGCGCATGAGGCAATGGTCAATGCGCAAACGGCAGGCACCAACGATGTGGAAAGCATGCTGTTCCATCAGATCATACACCTGGGTGACAGAACCGGCGGTGCTGTTTTCCAGCGGCAGAATGCCATATTTGCACATGCCCTTTTCCACGGCGCTGAACACATCGTTGAAGCTGGAGAAATACAGAATGCTGGGGTATTCAAACAGCTTTTCGCAGGCCTGCTGGGCATAAGCGCCTTCCGTGCCCTGGCAGGCAACGATGGCCCGGTTGGGCAGGGAACGGGCGGAAGGATTTTCAATCAGCTGCAAAAGCTCTTCCCGAAGGTGAGAAGTATAGCCCATTTGCTGGGACTGGTAATTGCAGCTCAAATCAAACATGGTTTGGAAAAAATTCTTGATATAGGGGGCATAGGTATCCCCGGCCTGCTCCGTCACCCGGTTGATAATGTTCCTTTCCCGGGCATGATCCCGGATGGCCTTGCCGCTTTCTTTTTTGGCCTTTGCCACTTCCGTTACGGTATCCATCCGCTTTACAAGCAGGTGTGTCAATTGGGTATCAATTTCATCAATGGTTTCCCGAATATGTTCCAGTTCCATGGTTAATTTCCTCCTTCATATTCCAGCAGCATATCATATATAACACAGGCAACCACCGCTTCCATCACCGGCACAGCCCTGGGCACAATGCAGGGATCATGCCGCCCGGTTACGGAAAGGGGTACATTTTCTTTGGCGGAAAGGGAAACGGATTTTTGTTCCTTGGCAATGGATGGGGTAGGCTTCACCGCCATGCGGACGATGAGGGGCATACCGGTGGTGATGCCCCCCAGCACGCCGCCGTGATGATTGGTTTTTGTGGTGATTTTTCCGTCCTTCATTTCAAAGGCATCATTGTGGAGGCTACCCGGCATTTCAGATGCCGCAAAGCCTGTGCCAAATTCCACGCCTCGCACCGCCGGAATGGCGAAAAGGGCCTGGCTCAGCCTGTTTTCCACCCCGTCAAACATGGGGTCTCCAAGGCCGGCAGGCAGGCCGGTGGCATAGCAAGAAATCACGCCGCCCACGGAATCACCCTCCGCTTTTGCCTGCAAAATGGCGTTTTGCATGGCTTCTTTTGCCTTGGAATTGATGGTGGGGAATGCATCATCCTTAATGGCGGATAAATCCGGTGATACGGCATCCGGCACATCATCTTTCACGTTGGCAATGGAAGCAATGTGGGCTTTGATTGCAATGCCCTTCTTTTCCAGCAACTGCATGGCCAGGGCACCGGCAAAGCACAGGGGCGCCGTCAGACGGCCGGAAAACTGGCCGCCGCCCCGAATATCATTGGCACCATGGAATTTGGTAAAGGCCGAAAAATCCGCATGGCCGGGCCGGGGCACATCCTTCAGTTTTTCATAATCCGCAGAATGCTGGTTGCTGTTTTCAATGCGAATGGCAAGCGGCGCTCCGCAGGTGGCCCCCGCTTCATTCAGGCCGCTTAAAATTTCCG
>JAFSBN010000096.1 GCA_017437265.1 Clostridia bacterium | reverse complement strand
CACAGCCACCGCACCGCGGGCCGGCGGCGGAACGCCGCCAACCGGATGCAAAGCATCCGGGGAAAACAGCAAAAAAGGCGCTGGCGGAAATTTATTTCCGGCCACGCCTTTTTTCTGTTTTCATTGTGCCCGTGGTGCTGTTTCTTTTCGTTTCCTCACCCTTCATGCGGAAACAATTCCGTTCGATAAAACTGTGTGTCGCATTCCGGGTGCAGGGGTGATACCCCTGCCGCGGGGGTACAGGGGGCGAGAAGCCCCCTGCTCCGGCAAGCATCGCATCAACGTAGTTTTTCAAAAAAGCCATTGTTTTTTCATGCATATTTTGAAAAACTTGCATCATTCTTTACAAAACGCGCATACTATGGTAAAGTAATGGCAGAATTTGCGATTACTTTGATAGTTTGGAGGGAAGGATGTGAGCGAACACAGCTATGCCCCGGTGGAGCGCAAGCGCCGGATGCTGGAATACATCAACGTGAACCGCACCGTGCACCTGCAGGAACTGTCCGATCATTTTGGGATATCGGAGGCCACAGCACGCCGGGATCTGGATGAGCTTTCCCGTCAGGGGGCTGTGATCCGCACCCACGGCGGCGCCATGCGGGTGGAAAAAAGCACCGCCTACGAAAGCCGGTATCAGGAAAGGCTGGATCAGCAGCAGCAGGAAAAAGAGCGCATTGCTCTTTGCGCCGCACAAATGGTGAAAAACGGAGATACGGTGTTCATTGATGCCGGTACCACCGCCTTTTCCATTGCCAAGGCCCTTTCCCATCTGGACCGCATCACCATCATCACCAATGACCTTTACACCGCTGCCCAGCTGGAACTGAAGCCGTCCTGCAAGGTGATGGTAACCGGCGGCATGCGGCGCAGCGGCTACCATGAGCTGGTGGGTGCCGTGGCAGAGGATTTCATCCGCTCCACCCATGCAGATATTGCCTTCATTGGCGTGGACGGCATTGACCTGATGGGCAATGTGTGCTCCTCCAATTTCGAGGAAATGGGGGTCAAGCGCATGATGCTGCGCACCGCCAACCGCAGCGTGATCGTGGCGGATCATCAAAAGATCGGCCGCACCGCATTGGTTCGCATCTGCGATCTGAAGGATGCCGACCTGCTCATTACCGACAACGCCATTTCGTCCGAAAGGCTGAAAAAACTCCGGAAAGTGGCCCGTGACATCATTCTTGCATAAAATGCGCAATTTTATTGCAAACATTGCATGATTATGATTGTTTCTGTCAGAATTTTGCAAGACTATCCTTGTATTCCATTTTCCGGCCATGATATAATATAATTGATGAACGTTTGAAGCGTTCAACATGAAAGTGAGGTAAATTCCATGCAAGTACGTATTTACGATAATGCGCAGCAGGTAGGCGTCGCCTGCGCCATGCTGATTGCCGCTCAGGTAACCAAAAAGCCGGACAGCGTGCTGGGCCTGGCCACCGGTTCTTCCCCCATCGGCTGCTATCAGCAGCTGATCGAATGGCACAAGGCCGGTGCGCTGGATTTTTCCCAGTGCATCAGCTATAACCTGGATGAATACTGCGGCATTCCCGAAGATCACATCTGCTCCTACCATGATTTCATGAACAAAAACCTGTTCGATTTCATCAACATGAAGGAACACCATGTGCCCAACGGCAACGCCCCCGACCTGCAGGCGGAATGCAAGAGCTACGACGCTGCCATCGAAAAGGCCGGCGGTATTGACCTGCAGCTGCTGGGCATCGGTAACAATGGCCATATCGCCTTCAACGAGCCCAACAAGCACTTCGTGTACGGCACCCAGATTGTCAAGCTCACCGACAGCACCATCGACGCCAACCAGCGCTTCTTCAACTCCCGGGAAGAAGTGCCCACCCAGGCCATTTCCCTCGGCATCGGCGGCATTATGAACGCCAAGTGCGTGGTGCTCATTGCCATGGGCAAGGATAAGGCTCAGGCCGTGCGGGATGCCGTGAAGGGCAATATGGATCCCCAGGTGCAGGCTTCCATTCTCCGGGGCCATCCCAATGCCATTTTCCTGGTGGATAAGGACGCTGCTTCCCTGCTGTAAAAGCCACGCCTTCTGCCATCATACAGGCAGAAGGCTTTTTCTGCCTTCATGCATATTGTTTTATGAAACGGAATATGCTATAATCTGCATAGAATTTTGAAGCTTGATCGCTTCCGTTTCGGAGGAATGAACATGGGAAAATATTTTGAGACCGACGGTTTCCGGGGAGAAGCCAATATCAACCTGACGGTGGACCATGCCTTTAAGGTGGGCCGTTATGTGGGCTACTATTATGGCCGGGGCCACAAGGCCAAGGTGGTTATCGGCAAGGACACCCGCCTGTCCAGCTATATGTTTGAATATGCTCTGGCTGCCGGCCTGATGGCCTCCGGCGCCGACGTTTACCTGCTCCACGTCACCACCACCCCCTCCGTTGCCTATATCGCCCGCATCGACGAATTTGACTGCGGCATCATGATCACCGCCAGCCACAACCCCTATCAGGATAATGGCATCAAGCTGATCAATGGCAAGGGCGAAAAGATGAGCGATGACGTGACCGACATGGTGGAACAGTACATCGACGGACTGATCCCCGAAGTGCCCTATGCCACCGGCGACAAGATCGGCAAAACGGTGGACTATGCCTCCGGCCGCAACCGCTATATCGGCTATCTCATTTCCCTGGCCACCCAGAGCTATAAGGGCATCAAGGTGGGCTTGGATTGCGCCAACGGCAGCACCTGGATGATCGCCAAATCCGTGTTCGATGCCCTGGGTGCCCAGACGTTCGTCATCAATAACGAGCCCAACGGTACCAACGTAAACGTAAATGCCGGCTCCACCCATATTGAAGTGCTGCAAAAGTTCGTCAAGGACAAGGGGCTGGATATCGGCTTTGCCTTTGACGGCGATGCGGACCGCTGCCTGGCCGTGGACGAAAACGGCAATCTGGTGGACGGCGATGCCATCATGTACCTGTACGGCGCTTACCTGAAAAAGCGGGATAAGCTGCTGACCAATACCATCGTGGGCACCGTGATGAGCAACTTCGGCCTGGGCAAGGCGCTGGAAAAGCTGGACATCGACCTGATGCAGACCCAGGTTGGCGACCGTTTTGTGTATGAAGCCATGCGCAACGGCGGCCATGTGCTGGGCGGCGAAAACAGCGGCCACATCATCTTCTCCAAGTACGCCACCACCGGCGACGGCATGCTCACCGCCATCAAGGTGATGCAGGCCATGCTGGAGCAGAAACAGCCCCTGTCCAAGCTGGTGGAACCCCTTGTTTTCTATCCGCAGGTGCTCAAAAACGTGCGGGTCATTGATAAGGAACAGGCCCTGAATAACGAAAAGGTACAAAAGGCCAAGCAGGAAGCGGAAGAAATGCTCAATGGCGACGGCCGCATTCTGCTGCGCAAAAGCGGCACCGAGCCCGTCATCCGTGTCATGGCCGAATGCAGCCAGCAGGAGCTGTGCGACAAATGCGTGGACCATATCGTCAATGCCCTGAAAGCTGAAAATTTAGTGAAATAAATTGGGTTTATGCGGGAGGGGCTTTCTTTTGAAAAAGAAAGCCCCTCCCGCACCCTCCCAAAGAAAACTGCCCCGGATGGAGCAAAATTCCTTATTCCTTCTATACGCCGGTGTCGCAACATCATT
>JAFSBN010000095.1 GCA_017437265.1 Clostridia bacterium | reverse complement strand
CGGATGGAAAACCCCAATCAGTACATCAACAACATGGTGGACGGTGCCACCGCCGGTTACCGCTATTTCAACTTTACCGATGCTTCTACCCTTTCTGTGGAAGTGAGGGGCAGTGGCAAAGGCAATTTTGTGGTGCGGGATGAACGGGGCGGAAAGATTGTTTCCTGCATTCCCGTCGAGCCTTCCGATGTGTGGAAAACCTTCTCTGCACCGCTGGTGATCGAAAAGGGCAAGCATCCTCTGTATTTTACCTTCGAAGGGGAAGGCAGTATGGACTTTTTCTCTTTCTCCTTTGGCAAATAAGGGGAGACGATGGAGGACGCTTGTACCCGGACAAGATATTTTGGTAGCAGACAAGAAAAAAGGGAGAGAATCAGTGAGAGTGGTGGAAAGGAAGGAGTTATCCTTCACTTTGCACCAAAGAAATACCGAAACAGCAAGCCCGCCAAGGCTTGCTGTTTCTTGTTCTGCGTGATAGAATGAAAGCGACAAACTTGAATTTGACGGGAGGAACAAAAATGATTCACCTGGAGAGACTTACATGGGATAATTACGATGATGTCTTGAAATTAAAGGTGGCAAAAGAACAGAAAGAATATATTGTTCCTAACTCAGACAGTTTGATTCATGCTTTCTTTGCCATGACAGAAAATAAAGCACAGATTTTTCCTTTTGGTATTTATTTAGGGAAGACGCCTGTGGGATTCATGATGATTGCCCGTGACGTTCCTTGGATTGAGCAGTACTACGGTTCGCCCGCAAAGTATTATTACATCTGGCGATTCATGATTGATAAAAGATACCAAGGTAACGGTTACGGAAAAGAAGCTATGCTGCAGGCGCTGGATTTCATCCGCACCGTCCCCCCTGCGGGTGAAGCAGAATACTGCTGGCTGTCCTACGAACCTGAAAATACAGTGGCACAGAAACTGTATGCATCTCTGGGTTTTGAGGAAAGGCCTGAACTATATGAAGAACTCGCTGAGATGCCTGCTGTATTGAAGTTGTAACACGCTGCCAAATTCCAATTTGTTGAGCAAACCAAAGCAGATTTTCTCCCTCTTAGGAGGACGCAATTATACGCACTGTACCAGTGCATTGCGTTTATGGGCCACATAAACAAACGAGCATCCGAACCCCGGATGCTCCTTTTTTGGTTGTTGGATAGTTGTTTGTTCCTTACGAATCCTCTCGCCAGTCTCTCCCTTTTTTGTGTTTCTCCGGACAAGGAAGTTACCTTCAGCATTTCCTCATCCTTCAGGCGGTGTGAAGCTCAGATATTTATCCATAATATAGCCTTTGTAACCGTTGTATTCCACCCAGCCCCAGCCCTTGTATTCGCGGATATACTGCACCGGAGTGCCGGGCTCCAGTTGCTGGATGACAAAACGATCCGCAAACTGCATGCACAGCCGTTGGTTGACACGGTCATCATTGGTGAGGTATGCAATGCGGTAATCATCAGCAGTTACATCCTGCAGCACATTGTCTTTCCGTATATAGCCGATGTAGCCGGGAACGGCCACATGACACATTTTGCCTTCTTCTCCAAGAAACAGCAATAGTCCCTGACGTGCAATCTGGATGAGGGCAGTGGATTTGGAATCGGCTTCCTCGCGCAGGGAAGCACGGCCGCTGAGTAGATTGGTTTCTGAAGCATTTACCCGGGCTAACTGGGTGGGCCGGCCTTTCAGAACATCGAAGGCGATATCCTCCAGGGCTACATACCCTTCTGTCAGCTGCGTTTCTGCCCGGCAATAATGGGTGCCCAGGGCAAGAATCACCATGGAATCATCCTTGTGCAGGGGCAGCAGTACATCGGCCTCAGAAGCGGGCAGGGAAAGCAGCGCACTTTCTTCTTTCGTGACCGTGGCTGTCATGATGAAATTTTCTTTCTCCTGGGCAAGTGCGCTGCTCCCAAGCATAAGGAGGAACAGAAAAAACAAACAAACACATTTTTTCATGGCAAAACACCTCCGTATTTGTGTTCATATTATCATTTCGTTTCATTCTTCGTCAATGTGTATGGCGAGGCATGTTAAAATTTTACAAATGTAAAGAGGCGTGAGGACGTGCAGTTTTGTTGGGGAAACAATAAACAAAGGGGATGACTTGGCGGAAAGAATGCGGTATAATGAATGGGATCATATTGCATAAGGAGCTTGATGCATGATGCAGAAGAATTACAAAAAAACGCTGCTGGCCTGTTATCTGGGTTTTATCACCCAGGCCATCACGGCCAATTTTGCGCCGCTTCTGTTCCTTACATTCCATGATAATTATCGGATTTCTCTGGGCCAGATCGCATTGATTCCCACGGCCTTTTTCCTGACCCAGCTGATCGTGGATGCCCTGTGCGCCCGGTATGTGGACAAGATCGGCTATCGCAGGGCCATCGTGGCTTCCCAGGCGGCTTCCGGCCTGGGGTTGATTGGCCTGGCGTTTTTGCCGGAGCTGTTCCCAGATCCCTTTGTGGGTGTGATCATCTGTGTGATCATCTATGCCATTGGCAGCGGGCTGATCGAAGTGCTGTGCAGCCCCATTGTGGAAGCCTGTCCCTTTGATCACAAGGAAAAGGTGATGAGCCTGCTGCATTCCTTCTACTGCTGGGGTTCTGTGGCGGTGGTGCTGTTTACCACGCTGTTCTTCTTTGCTTTCGGCGTGGAAAACTGGAAATGGGTGGCCTGCATCTGGGCACTGGTTCCCCTTTGCAATATTGCCAATTTTGCCACCTGCCCCATCGAAAAACTGGTGGAAGAGGGCAAGGGCATGTCTATCGGCCAGCTTTGCAAGGCACCGATTTTCTGGGTGGCGGTGCTGTTGATGGTGTGTTCCGGTGCGTCGGAGCTGTCCATGGCCCAATGGGCATCCGCTTATGCGGAATCGGCGCTGGGCTTTTCCAAAACACTGGGGGACCTGGTGGGCCCCTGCATGTTTGCCATCACCATGGGCATCAGCCGTGTGTTTTATGGTAAATATGGGGAAAAGGTGGATCTGACCAAATACATGCTGGGCAGCGGTGCGCTTTGCCTTTTGTGCTATGTGCTCTCTTCCATGACGGCAAATCCCGTATGGGGGATGGTTGGGTGCATTGTGTGCGGCTTTTCCGTGGGCATCATGTGGCCCGGCACCCTCAGTATTGCCTCTGCACGGATGCCCATGGGCGGTACGGCGCTGTTTGCACTGCTGGCCATGGCCGGGGATCTGGGCGGTGCATTTGGCCCCAGTTTGGTGGGGAATGTGACCCAATGGGCCGGTGATAACCTGCGCATCGGCCTGCGGGTAGGGTGCATTTTCCCCATTTTGCTGATGGTGGGGCTGGTGATGATGCGCCGCCTGTCTGTCGGAAAGGCAAAGAAGTGAAATGGATTGTGAAGATATTTGCCGGTACATAGATGATAACTGGGGAATATCCGGCGATCATCCTTTTGCCAAGTCGCCGGACACCACGGTGTTCAGGCATCCGGGAAACCGGAAATGGTTTGCGCTGATGATGGAAGTAGAGGCAACAAAGCTGGGCATTGCGCAGGAGGGCTGTGTGACGGTTTTGAATGCCAAATGCGATGCGGCACTGCAAAGCCTGCTGCTGCCGATGAAGGGCTTTTATCCGGCCTATCATATGAACAAGAACCATTGGATCAGCGCTGTGCCAGAGGAAATGGACGAAAAGGAATGGCTGTATCTGGTGATTGATAAAAGTTATTCAGCCACAAAATAATAAAAACAAAATGCCTGTTGATTTTTTTCAACAGGCATTTTTTGATGCAAATTGATTCAGCTGCCCAGGTATGCGGCACGGACTGCATCGTTGTGCAGCAGTTCGTCTGCCGGGCCTTCCATGCTGATCTTGCCGGTTTCCAGCACATAGGCCCGGTCGGCCACAGAAAGGGCCATCTGGGCGTTTTGCTCCACCAGCAGGATGGTTACGCCGGCGCTGTGCAGTTCCCGGATGATATCGAAAATCTGTTCCACCAGAATGGGCGCAAGGCCCATGGAAGGTTCGTCCAGCATGAGCAGCTTGGGCCGGCTCATCAGCGCCCTTGCCATGGCCAGCATCTGCTGTTCGCCGCCGGAGAGCGTGCCGGCGATTTGCTTTTCACGTTCTTTCAGCCGGGGGAACCGCTGGAACATTTCGTCCAGAGAAGCAGGGATTTCCGCCTTGGACCGGGTAAAACCGCCCATTTCCAGGTTTTCCCGCACCGTCATCTGCTGAAAAATGCGGCGGCCTTCGGGACAAAGAGCCATGCCCTGAGACACCATCTTGCTGGCCGGAATGGAAGAAAGATCCTGGCCGTTGAAGATGATTTTGCCGCTGCGGGGCTTCAAAAGCCCGGCAATGGTGTTGAGGGTGGTGGATTTACCGGCACCGTTGGCGCCGATGAGGGTTACGATTTCATGTTCGTTCACTTCAAAGGAAATGCCTTTGATGGCGTGGATGGCACCGTAGAAAACATGGATGTCGTCAATTTTCAAAAGGCTCATCTTCACGCCTCCTTCTGCTTGCCCAGGTAAGCTTCGATTACCACGGGGTTGTTCTGAATTTCGTCCGCCGTGCCCTTGGCGATGATACGGCCGTAATTCAGCACGCAAATGCCTTCGCAAATACCCATGACCAGGTTCATATCATGTTCAATGAGCAGCACGGCAATCTGGAATTGATCGCGGATTTTGATGATGTTTTCCATCAGCTCTTCCGTTTCGTGGGGGTTCATACCGGCGGCCGGCTCATCCAGCAGCAGGAGGGAAGGATTGGTGGCCAGGGCACGGACAATCTCCAGCCGGCGCTGGGCACCGTAGGGCAGGGAACCGGCCTTCACACCGGCCATATCCTGCATGTCAAAGATGGAAAGCAGGTCCAGCGCCTTTTCATGCTGTTTCTTTTCCTGCATCCAGTAGGCTGGCAGGCGGAAGATGCCGGAAAACATGCCGTACCTGACCTGGTTGTGCAGCCCGATGCGTACATTATCTTCCACCGTCATGTTGTTGAAAAGGCGGATGTTCTGGAAGGTGCGGGCGATGCCGGCCTTATTGGCTTGCACGGTGTTCATGCCGTGGGTGTCCTTGCCGTTTAAGAGCACGGTGCCATGGGTGGGCTGATACACCTTGGTAAGCAGGTTGAATACCGTGGTTTTGCCGGCACCATTGGGGCCGATGAGCCCGGCAATTTCCGTTTTGCCGATGATGAGGTTAAAGTCATCCACCGCTTTCAGGCCGCCGAATTCAATGCCCAGGTGACGGGCTTCCAATACCGGTGCCTTGTCGATATCGCGTTCGGGCACGATGGCCATGGAAGGAACGGGCACCATTTTGGTGTCGGATTTACGCTTGTACTGGCTCATTTTTCGTCACCTTCCTTTATTGCGGCTTCTTCTTTCAGCGGGAAAAAACGGGTAACCAGTTTGCTGGAGCGCAGCTTGTTTTTCAGATTGCCAAGCAGGGGACTGTTGGTAGCCAGCATCACCACGATCAATACGATGGCATACACCAGCATGCGGTAATCACTGAAGGCACGCAGCACTTCAGGCAGGATGGTGAGCACAGTTGCCGCAATGATGGAGCCCCGGATATTGCCAATGCCGCCCAGCACCACAAACACCAATACCAGAATGGATGTGTCAAAGCGGAATTTGGTGGCGGTAACGGTGGAATAGTTCAGGCCATAGAGCGCACCTGCCATGCCGGCCAGGGCAGCAGATACAACAAAGGCCATCATCTTGTACTTGGTCACGTTGATGCCCATGCTTTCGGCAGCAATACGGTTATCCCGGATGGCCATGATGGCACGGCCGGAGCGGCTGTTGATCAGGTTCAATACCACAAAGAGGGTGAACAAAATCAGCACAAAGCCCATGGTGAAAGTGGCAATTTTACCCACGCCCGTGGCGCCGGTGGGGCCGTTGAGCAGCAGCTTGCCGGGGATATCCGGATTGTTGAAGCTGACATACAGCCTGCCGCCGTCCAGGGAGAAATAAAGACAGTTGAGCACATTGCGGATAATTTCGCCAAAGGCCAGGGTAACAATGGCCAGATAGTCGCCCCTCAGGCGCAGCACCGGAATGCCGATCAGAACGCCTGCAATGCCGGCCATCACGCCGCCGGTGATCATGGCAATCAGCAGCCGGAGGGTTTCGTTTTCAAACTGGAAAGCACCCAGCAGCCAGCTGCTCATGATGATGCCGGAGAAGGCACCCACGCTCATAAAGCCGGCATGGCCCAGGGAAAGCTCGCCGGAGATGCCCACGGTGAGGTTCAGAGAAACGGCCATAACGATGTACACGCAGATGGGCACCAACTGGCCCTTGAGGGAGCGGGTCATTTTGAAGCCGGGGATGATGCCTTCGATGGCAATCTGGCAGATGACGAACGCCAGAATGACCAGCGCATAGGTGATGAGGTTGCTGCGGAATTTTTTGCTGATTTTCATGCTCTTCACCTCACACTTTCTCATGTACTTTCTTGCCCAGCAGGCCCGTGGGCTTCACCAGCAGCACCACAATCAGCACGGCGAACACGAAGGCGTCGCCCAGCTCCGTGGAGACATAGGCCTTGCCCAGAATTTCAATCACGCCAAGCAGAATGCCGCCCACAAAGGCACCGGGAATGGAGCCGATGCCGCCAAACACGGCGGCGGTGAACGCCTTGATGCCGGGCATGGAGCCTGTGGTGGGCATGAGGGTGGGGTAGGCGGAGCACAGCAGTACGCCGGCAATGGCAGCCAGGGCGGAGCCGATGGCGAAGGTGAGGGAAATGGTGGCGTTCACGTTGATGCCCATCAGTTCCGCTGCGCCCTTATCTTCGGCCACGGCACGCATGGCACGGCCCATCTTGGTTTTGCCGGTGAACAGCGTCAGCGCCGTCATGATAATGATATTGGCCAGCACCGTTACGATGGTTTCACCGGAGATGAGCAGCTGCCCATTGAAGAGAGAAATGCTGGGGATGGACACAACCGAGGGGAAGGATTTGGGATTGGCACCCCAGATGAGCTGGGCCATGTTCTGCAGGAAATAGCTCATGCCGATGGCGGTAATGAGAACGGCCAGGGAAGAAGCGGCACGCAGGGGCTTATAAGCCAGCCGCTCAATCACCACACCCAGTACCGTACAGACCACCATGGCCACCAGCACGCTGATGACGGGGGGCATGCCCCAGTAAAGGGCGGCGCAGAAGGAAATGTAGCCGCCTACCATGATCACATCGCCATGGGCGAAATTGAGCATCTTGGCAATGCCGTACACCATGGAGTATCCCAGGGCGATGATGGCATACACACTGCCAAGGCTGAGACCGTTTACCAGATGGGAAAGGAAGGAAATCATGGTTCCCAAACCTCCGTTTCATTGGTTTTGTCCATGTGGGGAAAAAACAGGAGAAGGTAATCAACAACAATCAGCTCCCAGGGGGCATGATTTTTGTTGGTTACCTTGCTTATTGCGCTTTGCATCCTGTGAAAAGAACAGCCCCGGCCCCGCCGGGGAGCCGGGGACTGCTTTTTGTTTTTTACTGAACGCCGGTGTACACGCCGTTATTGATCACAACAGCGGTGGGGGTCTTATCCACTTCACCGGTGGCATTCCAGGTCATGGTGCCGGTGATGCCTTCGATGGTGAGGGTGGGCATAACGGGGATCAGCAGCTCGCACACTTCGGCAAAGCCTTCGTCCTGGTTGGCCATTTCGGCGGTAACGCCGGCCGCGTTGCAGGCTTCGTACAGGGCATAAACAGCATCGTAAGCGTCAGCGGCAAACTGGTTGGGCACGCCGCCGTAGATTTCCTGATACTTGGCAACGAAATTCTGGGTCTTTTCGTCCTGAGCGTCGGCGGAATAAGCGGTCAGCAGGTACACGCCTTCGGCCAGCGTGGTGTCAAAGCCTTCAATGTCCAGAATGCCGTCCATGCCGTCCACGCCGAAGAAGATGGGAGCGTAGTCCATGTTCTTGGCCTGCTGCAGCACCATGGAAGCGGGGGTGTAGTAGATGGGCAGGAACACCAGCTCAGCACCGTTTTCCTTGGCATCGGCCAGCTGCACGGAGAAGTCGGCGTTATCGTCGGAGGAGAAGGTTTTGATGGAGACGATTTCCAGACCCAGTTCCTTGGCCTTGGCTTCGAAGGTCTGGAAGATGCCGGTGGAGTAATCCTGACCGTTATTGTAGATCACGGCAACCTTGGTGGCCAGGTTATGATCCACGATGTACTGGGCAGAGGCGGCACCCTGGCCGGGGTCGGTGAAGCACACCTGGAACACATTGTCACGGCCTTCGGTGACGGTGGGGGAAGAAGCAGAGGGGGTGAGCATGAACACGCGGTCGTTATAGGCTTCGGCAGCCACGGCAGCGCAGGCACCGGAGGTAACGGTGCCCACCATCACGGCAGCACCCTGGTCCAGCATGGTGTTGTAGGCGTTGACGGCCTTTTCGGGGTCGCCTTCGTCGTCTTCGTCCACCATGGCGAACTGCAGGCCGCCCAGGGCGTTGATTTCGTCGATGGCGATCTGAGCGCCGTTCACAACACCCAGGCCGTACATGGCATAGGGGCCGGTGAGGGGGCCGCTGATGCCGATAATGATGGCATCTTCAGCAGCGGCGAAGGAGCACAGGCTCAGCAGCATGGCCAGAGCCAGCATAGCAGCAAAGAACTTTTTCATGATAATTTCCTCCTTGGAGAGAATGTTTGTTTATGCAGGAATGCCGCATAAATCAATGAACCTTATTATACACGCAAAGACAGCAGGAAACAAGAGGTTTTCTGTATTATTCGTGTTTTATCCGCGGATCAATGGCAGGAAAAAGGTAATAAAAACACGTTTTTTCCATTTTCATTTTTTATGTCAGTGCCACAGCAGGTACAGGCAGGTGATGAACAGGCCGATACACATGAGCAAAAGACCGAAGGACATGCTGGCGGTGATGCGGTGGGTGCCCTGAGTCAACTCCCGCCAGGAGGCATCCAGCACATATTCGAAATCCGTTCGCATGGGTTTGTGGCGAAGCAGTGTGGCATTGAGGGCAGCTGCAATGCGGTTTATGGCCGTGCCCAGAGCCCAGGTGAAACGGTTGCCCACCCTGGGGGTATGCTTTTGCCGCTTTTTGAAAACGCTGTCTTTCAGAAAAAGAATGCCTTTTTCCGGCATTTCGCCAAGGAAGCGCACCAGCCCCACGATCATTCCGGGCACCACCTTCACCATGGCAAAGCTTTCGGGAATGCGGGCAATGAATTGGGTGATGCTGCCAAAGAAACGGGGCAGGAAGCGCAAAAGCAGGGGACGGTACACCTTTTCTTCCAGGTCCAGAAATGCGGGCCAGCGGTTCACATAGACGAGCATGCCCTTTTCTTTTTTCATCAGCAGCTTTCGCACGATGAACAGATACACAACGGCACCAATCAGGATGGACCAGGCAGCGCCCTTGAGATTTTCAAGGCTGAAATAGTGAATTTCATGGTGCAGCACTTCCTGACCGAAGAAGGAAACGGATTGCCGGGCCAGGGGTGTGAACAAAGGGCCGGGCAAAAGCCCCAGAATGGGCAAAATGCAGGCACTGATGAGCAGCACGGCGCAGGAGGTTTTCTTCATGGAATGTCCCATGGCGTCAAATTCCTTTTGCCGATAGGGATGCTTTTCCCAGAAGATGCACACGTACAGTTTGGTCATATAGGCAATGGTAAGGCCGCCGCTGATGAGGAAAAAGATTTCCACGATCCGGAAGGGCAGGGCGGAAATGCCATGGCCTTCCAGATGATGCATGTATTCCAAGATGGCCTCATGGAGCAGGGATTTGGAAGCATAGCCGCTACCAAGGGGCGGAATGCAGCCGAGGCTCAGCGCCCCCAGCAGGAAAGCAATATGCAGAGCCGGTTTCTTCCGGCCAAAGCCCCGGATGTCGTTCAGGTTCAGTTGGTGCAGGTTTTTGTACACAACGCCGGCTGCCATGAAAAGGGTCAGCTTGATCAGAGAATGGTTCACCATGTGCATCACGGTGCCGTAGGCGGCCAGGCTGCCTTCTTCGTGCAGCAGCACCATCATGGCAAGGCCCACCGTTATAAAGCCGATCTGGCTCATGGAGGAGCAGGCCAGGGTGCGCTTCAAATCCACGGAGAAAAGAGCCAGCACCGCCCCCAGGAACATGGTGATGGCGGCCAGCACAAGCAGTACATGGCCAAAGGAGGTGTTGCCCGGCATCAGGCGGCCGCAGATGACAATCAGTCCGAAAATGCCGGATTTGGTGAGGATGCCGGAAAGCAGGGCGCTGGCCGGGGCCGGGGCCACCGGATGGGCCTTGGGCAGCCAGATGTGCAGCGGGAAAAGCCCGGCCTTGGCGGCAAAGCCCACAACCGTCAGCCAGGTGGCTGCGGTCAGGTTGTTGTCACAGGAAGCCATGGCCTTTTGCATGCCGTCAAAGGAAAGGGTGCCCAGATGATGCTGCAAAAGGAACAGCCCCATCAGGGTTGTGAGCCCGCCGATAACCGCCACGGCCAGGTATGTGCCGGCGGCGCGCATGGCACCGGGCGTTTCTTCCTGCGCCACCCAGGTATAGCTGGTGAGGGACATGATTTCAAAGAAGATGAAGGTGGTGTACAGATCATCGGAAAAAATCACGCCAAGCGTGGCAGAAAGGGTGAGCAGATTGAAAAAATAGTAGCGGTTGCGGTTGTGGTAATGGGCAAAATAATCCGGGGAGAAAAGCCCAGTCATCATCCACATGAAGGCGGCAACCAGACCGTACAAACTGCGGAAGCCGTCGGCCTTCAGATGGATGCCCAGCCCCAATGCTCCTTCCAGAGAGAAAGAAAGGCTTTTGTTCCAGGTGCACAGGCATAATACAAAGGTGAGAACGCCGGTGGCACCCACCAGAATATCCCGCCAGATTTTTGATTTTCTCCCTGTCAGAAAGCAGACGAAGGCCATCGCCATGGGAAAGAAAACCGCAAGGGGCAAAAATGGCATCAAAACGCCTCCTTTCTCAGAAAATGACGCCGGTGGAAATCTGGCGCAGGAAAATGACCAAAGGTTCGGAGAAAATGCCCAGCGCAATCATCAGAACAGAAAGCACTGCCAGCGGCAGCTTCATCCGGATGCCGGGGTCTTTGTTTTCAGCGGCCGGATGCTGTGCCGGGGAAAAATACATGGGCATTGCCACGGAAAAAAGGTAAACGGCGGTGAGTACGGCGGAAATAATGATGGTGATCACAGATACTGTGCCCGTCCAGTGCAGGGTATCGGCGGCAGCGGTGAGCAGGTTCCACTTGCTCACAAAGCCGCACAGGGGCGGAATGCCCACCATGGCTACGCTGGACAGAACGATCACACCGCAGGTGAAGGGCATGGATCGGGCAAGGCCTCTCAGGTCCTGCACATATTCGTTTTTCGTGCGCACCAATATGGCACCGGCGCAGTAAAACAGGGTAATCTTCATCACGCCATGGCACACCATGTGGCTCAGGCTGCCCACCATGCCGTCGGAGGTCATCAGCGCGGCACCCATCAGCATGTAGCTTAAGTTGGAAATGGTGGAATAGGCCAGACGACGCTTGAAATGCTGTTCTCTTACGGCCATGGCGGAGCCGAAAAGCACCGTGAAGCAGGAAAGCAAAAGAACCGTTACATGCACCGGCGTGCCGGCAAGGAAAGAGGTGCCAAAGGCGTAGTAGATCACCCGCAGCACGGCATAGGCACCGGTATTCACCACCGCCACCGCATGCAAAAGGGCGGTAACGGGCGTGGGTGCCACGGAAGCCAGAGGCAGCCAGGCAAACATGGGAAACACGGCAGCCTTGGTGCCAAAGCCGATGAAGGCCAGCAGGAACACAATCTGCAATACGGTTTCGTGACCGCTTACCCTGGCCATATCCAGCATGCCGCCAAGGGTAAAATCAGTGCCGTTTCCATAATGCAGCGTGAATACCAGGGCAATGAAGGCCATGGCGGCGCCGCTGATGGAAAAATAGAGATATCTGCGGCCGGCACGGATGGATTTGGCATCCTTTTTGTGGATTACAAGGGGCAGGGTGATGAGGGTGAGGCATTCATAGAACACATAGAGGGTGAACAAATTGGCCGCCATGGAAACGGCCAGGGTAACGCCGTAGGTGATGGTGTAGAAAGAGAAGAAGGAGACAGGTCTTTCTTCGTGCTCCATGTATTCAAATGCGTACAGGGAGGCCAGCGGCCACAGGATACTGACAAGCCCGGAAAAGATGCAGGCGGGGCCATCCAGCCGGAAGGAAAGGGTGAGCCCGTCCATGATGGAAAAAAGGTCCAGACGGGTTTCTGTTCGGGTACCAAGGGCAATCCATACCAAAGCAGAGGTGAGCAGTACCGCCCCTTCCACATAAATGGAGCGGGCCCTGGCATTTTTGAAACGAAACAGCGGCAGCGCTAGCCCCATCAGCATGGGCAGCAGCATGGAAAGATAGATGAGCATTTGTTTCCTCCTTTACATCAGGCCGGATGCCAGGGAGGAAAAAAGCTGCAAAAGGGGCTGGGGGAAGATGCCGAGCAAAACGGAAAGCGCAGTGAGCAGGAAAAGGGGCACCAGCATTTTCCAGCCGGCTTCACATGTTTCATATTCCATTCTGTTTCCGTTTTCATCCGGGCCCACGAAAAAGCCCCGAATGCTGACAGGCAGAAGGTACCCGGCGGTAAGCAGTGCAGAAATCAGCAGCACTGCCGGGGCCAGCCAATGGAAAAGGGCGGAGGTTCCTGTCATTTCAAGGGCACCCTGGGCCAGGTACCATTTGCTCAAAAAGCCAAGACAGGGCGGAATGCCCACCAGGCCCACCCCGGCCAGGGTGAAGCACCACATGGTGCAGGGCATTTGCCGGCCGATGCCTTTCAGTTCGTCCACCTTGGTTTTGCCGGTTTTATGGATGATGGCACCGGCAGACATGAACAGGGTATTTTTGATCAGCGCATGGGCAATGACGTGCAAAAGTGCGCCGCAAAGCCCGACGGGGTGCAGCGTGGCCACACCAAGGAGCACATAGCTCAGATTACTGACGGAGGAATAGGCCAGCCGTTTTTTGAAGCCGTTTTCCTTAAAGGCCAGCAACGAACCCATGAAAACGGTAAAGAGGGCAACGCTCATGAATGCCGTCTGTACCCAGGTGCCCCGGAGGAAAGAGACCCCCACAAACTGGAACACAAGCCTTGCAATGCCCAGCACGCCGGCCTTTGTGATAATGCCGGAAAGCACGGCGCTGGCGGGGGAAGGAGCGGCGGGATGAGCCGTGGGCAGCCAGCCGTGCAGGGGATACAGGCCGCATTTGGCGCCAAAGCCCAGCATCATCAGAAAGGAAACCGTGAGGATGAAGCCTTCATGGCCCGCCGCCTTTGCCATATCCAGCGCACCGCCCGGGGCAAAGGAAAAGCTGTTTACATAAGGCGCCAGCAGGAAAATACCCAGCAGCACCAGCGATGCCCCGGCCACGGAATAAAGCAGGTATTTGATACCGGCGGCCACAGCATCCTTCTTGCCGGTGTGCATCACCAGGGGCACCGTCAGCAGCGTCATGAATTCGTAGAACATGTAGAAGGTGACGATGCTGCCGGAGAAGCACAGTGCCATCAGTACACCCAGCGTGCACAGGTAAAAGCTGTAATAACGCTTCTGGTTTTCTTCGTGGGCCATGTATTCAAAGGAATAGGAACCGGCCACCAGCCACACAAAACTCATTACCCCGGCAAATACCTTGCCCAGGGTATCCGTATGCAGGAAAATGGGCAGGGAATCGGAGAGGGTGAAGAGGGTCAGCTGCATTTCTCCGGCCCAAAAGATGGGCAAAAGAGAAAGCAGGTTACCCCCCATCACAATAAGCGTGAGGATATTCCGGCGCTTTGTATGATCCAGGGGCTTCACAAAGGAAACCATCAGGCCGCAGAGCAACGGCAGCAGCACGGGAACGAGCAAATACCAGGACGGAATCATAGAAAATGCCTCCTATTGCCAATGATCAGCCGAAATGGGACAGCCCACGGGTAATCAGTCCCATCACGTTTTGGGAGAACAGGCCCAGGGCGATATTTACCAGGGAAAAGAGTACCAGCGATGCATTGAAGCAAAAGCCGCGCCTGCCTTTTTCGGCAGGATATTCGATGCCGGGCAGGGGCTTGCGGTACAATGTGATCACGGTTTTGAGGAAATAGACGGTGTTGAGGAAGGTGGATACGGCAAGCACCGCAAGCACCAGCAGCATCCGGATGTCGCTTTGGTCCATGGCGGCCATGGCAAAGTTCAGCTTGCTGGTGAAGCCGCCCAGGAAGGGAAAGCCTACCATACTCAAAGCACCGATGGTGAAGGCTACCCCTGCAATGGGACTGCGGAAGCCGGATCCCCGCAGATGCCGGAACTGCTTGTGATTGCCGGATGCATCGGCCAGCCCGCCGGCGGACAGAAACAGCATGGCTTTGCTTACCCCATGAGCAAAAATATGGAACATGGCGGCAGCGGCCCCTTCCTTTGTGCCCATGCCCAGGCCCATGAAAATGTAGCCGATCTGGGCCACGGAGGAAAAGGCGATCATCCGGCGCACATCGTTTTGTCGGATGGCGGAAAGGGAGCCCATCACCATGCCCACCATGGCGAACACGAAAAGCACGTCCAGAATGCCGGTGGAGCGGATCACGTCCAGCCCGATCACCCGCCAGAAAAGCTTCACCAGCATGAAGATATAGCCCTTGCTCACCAATGAAGAGAGCACGGCGGCGGAGGTGGGGGTGGAATAGCCGTAGGCATCCGGCACCCAGGTGTGGAAGGGAAACAGGGCACTTTTGATGGAAAGCCCGATGGTCATCAGGGCGATTACCACCGTCAGGGGCATCCGGTACTGGCCGTCGGCCGCCAGATGGGCCACAGCCTGTTGAATATTGCTCATCAGCAGATGGCCGGAAAGATCGTACAAAAGGGTGATGCCCAGCAGAAACATGCCGCTGCCCAGCAAATTCATGATCATGTACCGGGTGGCGGCAACCAGCGTGCGGCCCCGGTTCCGGGCGGTGATGAGGGAGCAGGCGGAAAGGGTCATGATCTCCAGGAAAACGTAGGCGGTGAAAAGGTCGTTGGTGTAAACCTGTGCCATCAGTGCCGCAGAAAGCAGAAGCAGCATGACATAATACAGGCTTTGCTTATCGGACAAAAGATGTTCTTCCACCTTTTTCATGCCGCCCATCAGGGAAAGCAGCATGATCACGCTGAAGAAAAGCGCCGTGACCGCTTCCAGCTGTCCGGCCCGGATTTCATTGCCGAAGGGGGCAGGATAATGGCCCATCATGTAGGTGTAGCTGCCGGAAAAAGCAAGCATTTTGCCGGCGAAAACGGAAGAGAGAACCACAAGACACACAAGCACAAACATGGTCCAGTATTTGGCCCATCGTTCCTTCAGCACGCTGGTGATGGCAGCCGAGCCCAGCGGCAGCAGGATGCAGGCGAAAGGAATGGATTGCCAGAGCGCCATTTTTTACTGCTCCTCCTTTCGCACCAGGGCACAGATGCGGTCAAAATCCAGGGTGTGGTAGCGGCGGTAGAGACGCACCGTCAGCGCCAGCATCACAGCCGTTACGGAAACGCTTACCACAATCCCTGTCAGCACCAGCCCGGCCGGGATGGGGTTGATATAGGCTTCCATGCTGGTTACACCATCCGCTATAATCGGAGCTGTTCTGCCTTCGATGTAGCCCTTGGCGGCCAGAAACAGGTAAATAGCAGCGTCCATCATGGAAAAGCCGATGATTTTTTTGATCAGGTTTTTTTGCAAAAGCAAGGTGGTAAAGCCGATGCCGAAAAGGATCATGGCGGCCATTTCTTCGTAATTGTGGAAACTCATGGCTTACATATCTCCTTTCCTGAAATGAGTGTAGAAGGCATACATGGTGCAGCACACCACCAGCCCCACGGCGATGTTCAGATAGGGGATCAGCCCTGCGGAAAAAAGATTGCCGGGGGTGCCGGGGGAGATGAAGGAAGGCAGGTGATTGGCACCGGTGAAGAAGGAATAGGCCTTGCTGAGGGCATAGAAGGTGAGGGCGCAGGCGGAAACGGCCTGGAAGACGGGGAAGGTGAAGAAACGCTGGGCCTTTTTGAAGCCGAATGCGTTCAGGTATAAAATCAGCCCGGCCCCCATCACCGCGCCGCCGGAAAAGCCGCCGCCGGGGGAGATATGGCCGTTCATAACGCCGTATACGCCATAGAGCAAAATGATGGGCACCAGCAGCGTGGAAACCTTTTGCAGGATGATATCGTTTTTGGGTTCGTACATCCGGTCGTCCGCTTCCATTTCCAGTTGGTGTACGGAGGAAAGATCCTTTTTATCGCTGGACAGGCGCAAAAGGATCAATACGGAACAGGCGGCAACGAACAACACGTTGCTTTCGCCCAGGGTGTCAAAGGCACGGTAATCCAGGATCATACCGGCCACGATGTTCACAGCGCCGGTTTCCTCCATGCCTTTTTCGATATACCGGCGGCTCACTTCGTTATGGGCCGGGTTATCGGGGGAACCGAAAGAGGGGAGGAAGGAGGCCGTCTGCAAAAGCAGGAAAATGATGGCCAGGCAAATCACCACGGCCAGAATGCGGTAGGCCCAGTCCGCCAGCTTTGCACCTTTGGTGCGGCTCCACTGATGGGCGTGGGTATAGAGGGCCAGCTCGTCCGACAGTTTCCGCTGGATGCGCTCTTCCCGTTTTGCTTCCTGGGCGGCAATTTCTTCGGGGCTGGGCAGCAGGTGGCCTTCGTGGGTAGCTTCCATTTCTTCTTCCATCCGGTCGTCCAGGGCGGAAGAACCTGTTTCCAGCCAGCGTAAAAGCCGGGGCCACCAGCTGTTTTCGTAATCATTCCTGATCCGTGCCATGCTGCGCCGCTCCTTTCTTTTGCTGGTCGATGGCGTGGATCTTTTTCAGCGTCACAAACAAAAGCAGGCTTGTAATGCCGGCACCCACGGCGGCCTCGGTGACGGCCAGATCCGGGGACTCAAGAAGCAGCCAGATGACGCTCATGGCCAGGGACTGGCTCATGAAAATAACAATGGAAGTGAACAGATTTTTCGTCAGCGAAACGGCAACGGCGCAGATGATGATGAAAATGAGCAGGAGGATATTCAGCAGTTCCATTTTCAGTCCCCCTCCTTTTCATGGCGCACCATTTCGTTATCCAGTACCATCATGTCTTTTTCCAGTTCGTCGTTGATGGTGATTTCCATCCGGCCGATCAGGTGGCTGGATACAGGGCTGGCCAGCCACAAAAGGCCAATGATAATGAGCATTTTCAGGGAGGTGAGGGTGAACCCCCAGGCGATGATAACCCCCAGCAGCATCAACACAATACCGGCGGTATCAAACAGGGCGCCGGCATGAATGCGGCTGAGGGAATATTTGAAGCGGAAAGTGCCCACAATGCCGGAAAGCAGCACAAAAAGGCCTGCCAGGGTGCACAGGGCGGACAGAGAAAAGCGGATGATATCAAGCATCTTTTTTTCCCTCCTCCCGGTGCTTTTTCTCCCGGTAAACGCCCATGCTGATCTTTGTCAGCAGCACCACCGCCAGGAACGAAAGCATAGCATAAATAAGGGCCACATCCACCAGATACCCTTCCGCCATCAGGAAGGAAAGAATGCAGATGATGATGATGATCAGGGTGCTCATCATGTTGATAGCGATCAGCCGGTCGGCAATCCGGGGGCCGATGATGGCCCTCAAAAGGCAGGCCAGCAGGAAAAAGCCCAGAATGCCCAGGGTGATGTTGTACAGAAGATGGTACGCTTCCTGCATGTTACCGGTCTCCTTCCAGTTTCATTATTTTTTCCTCCATCTGGGATCCTTCCAGGCCGGCGTCCAGGCTTTCGTCCAGACAGTGCACCAGCATCATATCCTCCTGAATATCCACGGTGATGGTGCCAGGGGTGATGGAGATGGAATTGGCCAGCAGCACCTTGCCGGTATCGGTTTTGAGCCGGGTGTGGAAGGAGGTGATTTCCGGCTGAACAATTACTTTGGGGGACCAGATGAAGCAAATCGTCTGCCAGGCAGATTTGAAAATTTCGCCGATGAGGAAAAAGCCATAGCAAACAGCCCGGGGCAGGCGGCGGAAAAGTGCCCATTCCTTCCGGGGAGAATAGCCCATGAATTTCCACAAAAACAGGTAAATCAGCCCGCATACCACGCAGCCGGTGAGGGCAATTTCGCCGGTCCAGCGGCCGTTTAAGATAAGCCAGAATGCAAACAACAGAAAAAACATAACAAGCCTCCTTCGGCATGTGAAAATGGCAAAAATCAAACCATTCTAATTCTAATCCTACATATTAAATATTGCAATGAAAAAAGTGACACATTTCTCCCTGTTTCTGTTAAAAAAACATTAAATCCGAAGAATGGGAGAAGGCGGCGCGGTTGGTCTTGAAAGCAAAAAGAAATATCCGCCCATACACAATACGTATGCCTGAAAAAGCCGGACACAAAAAGGTGGGGATTATGTCAGATTACACAAAATAATAATGAGAAACTAGAATTGTAACTTTGCGGTGATTGTGTTATAATGATAAAAATCTATCTTTTGCGGGGTTTTACAGGATGAAAAAGAGCTGCTGGCTGTTTTTGATAATGTTACTGGTGTGCAGCTTGTGCTGCCTGGCTGGGCTTGCAGAAGAAACGTCCAATGCGCAATATGTAACAACCATATACCATGAACGCAACGGCCTGCCCACCGGCGAAGCAAATGCGGTGTACCAGACCGGGGATAATTATGTGTGGATCGGCAGCTATGGCGGCCTGGTGCGCTATGACGGCACCACCTTTGTCAACTACAGCCAGGAAGGGCGCATCCCTTCTTCCTCCATCCGTGCGCTGACGGAGGATGGGGAGGGCCGCTTGTGGGTGGGTACCAATGACGCCGGGTTGTTTGTATATGAAAATAATATGTTTACCCGTGTGGAAGAACAGGGAGAGCCTGTTTTCCTTTGCATCCGGGATATAATTGAGACAATGGATGGCACAGTGTACGCCGCCTCCTCTTCCGGTCTGGCCCGGGTGGAAAACGGATATCTTGTGCCGGTGGCGCATCCTGCGCTGACGGGTCAAACGGTGTATACCCTGGGGGCAGATGCATATGGCCGTGTCTGGGCGGTGCTCAATGACTGGCAGTGCGCTGTGGTAGATGGCGATCAGGTGATCCGGGTGCTGCAATCGGCGGAGATTTTTCCCGATGGGCAGCAGATTTACGCCGTTGCTTCAGATGAAGCCGGGGATGTCTATTTGGGCACCTATCAAAACACCGTGGCCAGGCTTTCTTTTGCGAATGACGGCTGGGAAAAGGATTCCTTTTCTGTGGAAATGATGGATACCGGTGATGTGACCATTCATAATGCATTGACGGTGACACGGGAAGGGGATGTTCTGGTGTGCGGCCAGATGGGCTTTGCGTGGATTGATGCTAATGGAAAACTGCACACTTTTTCAGAAGACCAGAGCGCTACAGCCCTGAATGACGCCATGATGGATTATGAAGGCAATCTGTGGCTGGCATCTTCCGCACACGGCGTGATCAAGTACACATTGGGTACCTTTGATACGCCCAATGTTCAGGCAGCCCTGGAAGGAGTGGCCGTCAATACGGTGTTCAGCCGGAATGGACGGTATTATCTGGGGATGGACAGCGGGCTGATGATTTTTGACCAGCAATGGCAGCAGATTGAAAATGAACTGACAGATGTTCTTGCGGGCGTGCGCGTGCGCCAGGTGACAGGGGATAAAAATGGCCGGGTTTGGGTGGCAACGTATTCCAATCATGGGCTGATTTGCTATGATCCCGGGAATGAAAATATTGTTTATTTCAACCAGCAAACCGGTATGGAGAATTGCTGGAGCCGCACCGCCGTGGAACTAAAAGACGGCAGCATGGCCGTAGGGACCTCCGGCGGGCTGTATATCATCAGGGATGATGCCGTTGCTGCCTATTACGGTGCCGAAGAAGGGCTGAAAAACCTGACGGTGCTCTGCCTTGCCCAGGCGCAGGATGACACTTTGTTTATCGGAACGGACGGCGGCGGTATGTACGCCCTGAAAGATAACCGGCTCACCCATTACGGAAGCAAAGAAGGCCTGGCAGAGGGCGTGGTGCTCCGTATATTGCCTGACGGGCAGGAAGGCCTGTTTGTAAGCGCCGGCAGCAGCCTGTATTACTGGCAGAATGGCCTTTTCAGAAAACTGGATCAGTTTGAAAAAGCGGCCGGCAGTATTTTTGATTTTTATCTGAAAGACGGTAAGCTGTGGCTGCTGCAAAACAGCGGCATTCTTTCCGTGGACAAGGAAAAGCTGCTGGCAGGAAATGAAACCGATACCGTGCTCTACAGCTTTTCCCACGGCCTGACAGGCAGCCTGAATGCCAACACCTGGAACCATCTGACGGAGATGGGCACGCTGTATATGGCCACCCGGAACGGTATCAGTGTATTTGATTTTCAGGGCGTGGAAAGCCCCCGGCCGGTGGGGATCATCAATGGCGTCTGGGTGGACGGTGAGGTGTATGAGCATCCTGACCGCATCACCTTGAAAAGCGATGCCCGGCGATTGACGGTTGATTTTGCCATGCTTTCCTATACCGATACGGCGGAATGCAGCATTGCTTACCGGCTGGAAGGGGTGGACGGCGAAGAAACGGTGCTGGAAGGGAAAAAAAGCGGCAGCATCAGCTATACCAACCTGCCCGGCGGCTCGTATACCTTCCACATGCGCACATTTAATCCCGATCATCCGGAAGATGCACATCATGTGCAGGTGGAGATCATTAAAGAAAAGAAATGGACGGAACAGCCGCTGTTCTGGGTGCTGGTGGCCATCCTGTTTGCTTTGGTGCTGGCTGTCCTGATCACCACCATCAACTATCTGGCCCATCGTGCACGCCTGCGCCGGATGCAGGAGAGGCAAAAGGAACTGCAGGCCATTTTGGTGCAGTCGCTGCAGGCCTTTGCCCGGGTTATTGACGCCAAGGACCCCTACACCAATGGCCATTCCGTGCGTGTGGCCCGGTATGCCAGAGAGCTGGCCAGAAGAATGGGGCTTTCTGCTCAGGAGCAGGAGCGTATTTATTATGTAGCCATGCTGCATGATATCGGCAAGATCGGCATTCCCGATCATATTCTCAACAAGCAGGGTGCGCTGACAGACGAAGAAAGGGCCGTGATCCAGACCCATCCTGCTGTGGGCGGCCATGTGCTGGAGGATTTTACGGCGCTGGAGGGTATTGCCGACGGGGCAAGATACCATCACGAGCGTTTTGACGGAAAGGGCTACTGCGAAGGCAAGAAAGGGGAGGAAATTCCGCTGGTGGCCCGGATTATCGGGGTGGCGGACAGCTATGACGCCATGTCCAGCGACCGCTGCTATCGCCCGGCCCTCAGCCGGGAAAAGATCATTGCCGAACTGAAAGAGCACAGCGGCACTCAGTTTGATCCCGGGATTGTGCCCCATATGCTGGCCATGATCGAAGAAGATACTGTGCCGGACAGAAAAGACCTTCACGGCGAAGCATTTCTCGATATTTGAGCAACGAAAAACGGAGACGCATTTTTGATCAGCGTCTCCGTCTTTTTATGTCTTTCAGTCCAGATACCGGCAGGCAGCCATGGCGGCCACGGCACCGTCGGAAGCGGCGGTCACCACCTGACGGATGCCTTTGGAGCGGCAATCTCCGGCCACGAACAGGCCGGGGGTTTGGGTGGTGCAGTCTTCCGCAGCATCAAAGTAACCCCAATTGTTCAAAGCCGCAAAATCCCGGAAGGCTTCGTTTTCCGGCACCAGGCCTACGGCCAGGAAGGCACCGTCCACGGGCAGGGAAGCGGTTTCTCCGTTTTCGGTGTTTTTCAGCTGCAGGCCGCAAAGGACGCCGTCCTTTTCCTGATAGGCTGTTACCACCGTATTGAAATGCACCTGCACGTTTTCTTTTGTAAGCAGTGTTTCGGCCAGCTTTCTTTCCCCGGTGAAATCGGAAAGATTCTGGATCACCGTTACTTTTTTGCAGATTTCGCTCAGCAGCAGCGCTTCCTGCAGGGCGGAATT
>JAFSBN010000094.1 GCA_017437265.1 Clostridia bacterium | reverse complement strand
TAAGAAATCCAGTAAAATCAAGAGTTTTCAAGGGAACTGCTCTGAAAAGGGTGGTTCCCTTTTTGTCTTGCTATGCCATTTCGCTTCTGGTTTGGGCTTGTTTTCACCCCTCCTTTATGTCATTCCTATGTCGCGCCCAAACCACTATGTCATGCTATGTCACCAACTTTGAATCGCTGCTGCTGAAAGAATTTCCTCCAAATGGCATGACCAAACCACTCAATGCCATTATAAGTGTAGCAAATTTTTCTGTCAATTTTCCTTTACAAAGAAAAGGGCTGCATCTTACTGCAACCCTTTAGGATCTTCATATCTTTTTCCAACAGCAGACAACATTTCTTTCATGCCATCTACAACTGACTGAGGACTTTCAATTTTCACCATGTTCTTCAGACCAAAGATCCAGCCATAGAACTGAGCAGTGATTATCTGCATTTTTTCTTGTTTATTTGAAACTGCCTCATTAACCTGAATGCCATTATTCATTTTCGGTTTTCTCCTTATATCTGTGTCTTCTCTTGCCGCTTTCTGTGTGCCATACAATTATATTCGAAATGTAGGTGCCCAATTATATTCGAAATGTAGGTGCCGGGCAACAGTTTTTTTCCATGACAATTGCATAGAAAAAACACGCTCAGAAACGAGCGTGTTTTTGGCGGATTACTTATTGGCCAGCCATTCTTCGGCCTTGGCGGGGGAGAGGCGCTTGATGTCTTCCTTGGGGTACTTGGAAGCAGCGCCGCCGCTGACGTAGAGGAAGAACTTGCCGCCTTCGGTTTTGAACAGGCATTCTTCATAGCCGGCTTCGTCGCCGTATGCGCCCACAGTCACCTTATCGATGAACTGGGAGGCTTCGGTATCGTATTCCACTTTGCAAATAACCTTTTTCATTGGGTTTTCCTTTCTCTGGCTGCCGGTTTTGCAGCCATCACATAGATTTTCCGCCGCAGCGGCTGCCTGTTATGTTCAGGCAGTGGAATGATAGCACAGGATTGAAAAATGTGCAATACCCATGGTGCAAATTGGAAAGCAGTTTCCCATATCCTGCATGAATTTGTGGAAAACAATTGAAATTCAAGGAATATGTGATAAAATGAAAGAAAGCGAGGTGAAGAGAATATGAATGAAACCATCCGGGAACTGATGACAAGGAAATCTGTCAGAGCATTTGAAGAAAGGGAAATTGGTGCGGCTGAAAAGGAAGCCATTCTGCTGGCGGCGGTCAATGCCCCCACCGCCGGGAACCAGCAGCTGTATACCATCATCGATGTGACGGATCAGCAGCTGAAAGAGCAGCTTTCTGTTTCCTGCGATCATCAGCCCTTCATTGCCCAGGGGAAAATGGTGCTGGTTTTCTGTGCCGATTGCCGGAAATGGTATCGGGCATTTCTGGATGCCGGCTGTGAACCCAGATTGCCCGGTGTGGGCGATTTGCTGCTGGCGGTTTCCGATGCCACCATTGCTGCCCAGAATGCAGTAGTGGCGGCGGAAAGCCTGGGGATTGGCAGCTGCTATATTGGGGATATTATGGAGAATTGTGAAAGTCAAAGAGAATTGCTTCATCTGCCAAAGTGGGTATTTCCCTGCTGCATGCTGGTGTTTGGCTATCCTACCCAGCAGCAGAAAGAACGCAAAAAGCCGGAAAGGGCGGCCATGGAGCATATTGTGCATGAAAACAGCTACCGGGATATGGACGAAGAAGAACTGAAACAGCTGTTTTCCTCCAAGGCAGGGGCACGGACGTATGAAGAATGGATGCAGGCATTTTGCCGGCGGAAATACAATTCCGATTTTTCCAGGGAAATGCAGCGGTCTGTTGGGGAATATCTGAAGGATTTTGATGCGGAGAAATAAAGGGAAAGTTTTCTTGCCAACGATTGAAAAAGGCTCGTGCGGTGTATATTATTAGCAGAAAAACGATACGAAAACGGAGGCTGCAAAAATGGATTCAAAAGCATTGTTCAAAATCACCTATGGCCTGTATGTGCTCACTGCCCGGCAGGGGGAAAAGGATAACGGCTGCATTGTCAACACCGTGATGCAGGTGGCAGATCAGCCGGTGCGGCTGGCGGTTTCTGTGAACAAGCAGAACCTGACCTGTGAAATGATAAAGGAAACGGGCATGTTCAACGTGTCCGCCATTACCACGGAAGCGGATTTTGCCCTGTTTCAGCGGTTTGGTTTCCAGTCCGGCAGGGATGCGGACAAATTCCGGGGGATGAGCGGCCTGAAACGCAGCGAAAACGGCCTGTATTACCTGACGGAAATGACCAATGCATTCCTTTCTGCCAAAGTGGCGGAGCAATATGATCTGGGCACCCACATGCTGTTCATTGCACAAATGACGGATGGGGAAGTGCTTTCCGACGGCTGGGGCTGCAGCTATGCCTATTATCAGGCGGATATCAAGCCCAAGCCTGCTCCTGCGAAGAAGAAAAGCTGGGTGTGCGAAATCTGCGGCTATGTGCACGAAGGGGAGGATGTGCCGGATGATTTCATCTGCCCCATCTGCAAGCATGGCAAGGAAGCCTTTAAGCCTCTGGATACATAAAAACAATGGAAAAACTTGAATGTTCCCTCTGTCTATGGTAGGCTATAAATGATTACATGAACATGAAAACAAAACGAGGAGGAACAAACAATGAAAAAAGTATTGGCAATTGCATTGGCGCTGGCAATGCTGCTGGGCCTGAGCAGCACGGCATTTGCTGCTGTGACCCAGGAAGATATTATTGGCGTGTGGGACATGGATATCGTGGGAATGGCCAACATGATGGGCATGGATGAAGACATGGAAAGCATGCTGCCCCTGCTGCAGCTGATGAATTACACCATGGAATTCACCGCTGACGGCAAGTACATCATGCTGATGTCCGCCTTTGGCGAAGAAGAAAAGACCGAAGGTACCTATGCCATCGAAGACGGCAAGATTTCCATGGACGGCGGTTTTGCCACGGATATCGCCCTGGAAAACGATGTGCTCACCATCACGGAAGACGGTGCAACCCTTACCTTCACCCGCTCCACCGGCAAGACCGTCAGCGAGGAAGAACAGATGGCCGCCCTGATGGCCTTGCTTGGCGGCGGTGCAGAACCCGATGTGGGCATGCTGCCTGTGGATCCCGTTGAACCGGATGAACCCGCTGAACCTGTGGCCGGCGGCAAGCTGGAAATCGTGCAGGAAAATCTCCATTTTGTCGAAAGCTATTCCAATTATGATCTGTATGTGTATGCCAAGGTGCAGAACGTGGGCGACCGTGAAATCAAGCTGAACGACAGCGTGCTGGAAGTGTACAACGCCAACGGCGAAGTGGTGGCCTCCAAGGAATACGGCGATGCCAATGCCGCTTATCTGCTGCCTGGTGAATACACCTATCTGAAAATGGTCATTTACGATCAGCTGGCGGAAGAGCCGACCAACTATAAGCTGACCGTTGTGGAAAGAACCGACAAGGATACCCGTAACGACCGCTATCCCGTCACCACCGATCTGCAGCTGGGTGTGGTGCAGGGCTATCGCACCGTGGATTATATGTATGCCACCGTCACCAACCCCACCAACGAAACGGTTTACGATATGGAAGTGGTGCTGACGCTGCTGGATGATGCCGGCAATATTCTGCTGATGGATGACCAGATGTTCTTTGACATGGGCCTTTGCCCCGGCAGCAGCATGACCGTGCGCATCGAAATTGAAGAGTACATGAAGGATTATTTTGAAGAAAATGGTCTCAAGCCTGCTGTGGTGGATGCCATCGCCTTCACCGAAGTGGATCTGGACGACTAAAACGGTATCAAAAAACCTACTCCGGGGAAGTATGAAGGGGCCGCAGCCCCTTCATATGTAATCCGCAGGGGTGGCTTTGCTGCCCCGAGGAGTGCCTATGGCACTTCCTATATCAATTTACGGCCGTAAAAATAGGGTTTGCAGCTTCCATAAGAAGGCTGCAAACCCATTTTTACAGTAAATGTGATGCCCCGATTGAAAAACAGCTTTAGCTGATTTTCAATCGCTGGGTGTCAAAAATACTTTTTTGACACCCAGAAACGAGCCTTGAAAAGGCTCGTTTTTTGTGCTTATTTCTTGTTCAGCAGGGGCTGGGCCACTTTTCTGTTGAAATAGGCAATCAGCGGCCCCATGAAGAAGGCGGTGATGATGGTGCCAAGGCCGGCAATAGTGAGTACGTTGCCCCAGCCGCCCCCGGCCAGCAGGAAAAATACCACGCCAAGCACCACGCATACGATATCCGTTCCGATGCGGCAGTACTGGAATTTGGCCACCTTCCACTTTTCGGAAAGCACAATGGCCACGGCGTCATAGGTGGAAACGCCCAGATTGGCCGTCATATACAGGGCGGAGCCGAAGCAGATGATCACGATGCCCACCGTCAGGCAAATCAGCCGCACAGCCAGAGAGGGGGCAACAATGATATCTCCCAGCAGTTTATAGGTGAAATCGGTGATGTAGCCCAGCAGAAACAGGTTGATAAAGGTGGCCAGGCCGATTTTTGTTCTGTCTGCGATCAGGCTGAAGGTGAGCAGCAGAATGTTTACGATCACATACAGCGTGCCAAAGTCAATGGGAATCATTTTGTCCAGCCCTGCCATCAGGGACTGAAAAGGATCCACACCCAGCGCGGCAATCTTGAAAATGCCCACGCTGACGGCGCACACGATCACACCGCACAGGCTCATCAGGATGCGGCGTTTTTCTCGCTGGCAATAGGATAACGCTTTTTCTGCCACAGAATGGATGTCTGCCATGGGAAGTACCTCCGAATACTTTCTTTAACCGGCACATTGTAGCATAGATGGAGGAAATGCGCAATTCAAAAAAGAAACAAAGCGAAGACAAAATATCTCCGCTTCAGAATGTCAAAAAACAACTCGGGGATGTATGAAGGGGCCGTAGCCCCTTCATATGTAATCCGCAGGGGTGGCTTTGCTGCCCCGAGGAGTGCCAATGGCACTTCCTATATCAATTTACGGCCGTAAAAATAGGGTTTGCAGCTTCCATAAGGAGGCTGCAAACCCATTTTTACAGTAAATGTGATGCCTCGATTGAAAAACGGCTTTAGCTGATTTTCAATCGGTGGGTGTCAAAAAAACTTTTTTGACACCCAGAAGCGAAGACAAAATATCTCCGCTTTGGGAAGGAATTGCTTATCGGAAGAGCAGTGGCCAAACCAGCCGGACAATGAAGGAGAAAACGCCGGGCACATGGGTATCCAGCAGACCCTTTACAAGCTGGATATCTTCCGGCGGAGGGGAGCCGATGCATTGATACAAGCTGCCCACAGCCTCCGATTGCCCCAGCGCGATCATGCCCCGGGCAGCATCGCCCACGGCCAGATATTTGCCGATGGCCACTGCGCCGAAAGAAAAGCAGCCAACACACAGGGCACCGGTGGTGATCAGCCCCGCACAAACGGCACCCAATGCCCACAGGCCCAGTGCAAAGGAGCCAAAGGCTATGCCGCCAATGGCAAAGCAGCCGCCGGAAAACAGGCCCAGAGAAAGAACGCCGAAGGAAAAGATGCCCCGGGAAAAAAGCCCCAGGCTGAATACACCTTTGGCCTTCAGGCCCAGTGCAAAAAAGCCGTGGGCGTTGCGGCCGATGTGGTAAAGGGGCATGCCGAACACGGTTTTCTCGCTTTTCTTTTCGGGAAGGTTTGTACGGAGGGTGATGAGCGGATAGCCGAAGGTTTGCACAGGCTGCTGCGCTGCGGGCTGCACGGTGCCATCACGGTCGGTTATGTTATCGTTGAGCAGGTAATCCATGGAGCAGGAAAACAGTTTGCCTATTTTGATCAGCCGGTCCGTTTCCGGGTAAGCAATATCCGATTCCCATTTGCTGATGGACTGGCGGGAAACCTGCAAAAGCTCTGCCAGCTGTTCCTGGGTATAATGGTTTTCTTTTCTGAGCTGGGATAATTTTTCGCCGAAGGTCATTTTTTTCTTCCTTCCTTTCCTGAGGGGATGGCGTCAGCATATCGAAAAAAGCCGGAATTGACCATCAATTTGGTTGTTCTTTCTGTAAACTTGGGGTTGCAAACGCGTTTTCCGGCTCATTATAGCATGCAGCAGGCTGTTTTGCCATGTTGAAACAGTGCTTTTATTGATTTTTTTCCGCTGCTGCGGTATAATGAATTCAACCGGTTCGAGGAGGAAAAAACAATATGACTGTTGTATCCAGAAACTATCGCTTGTTATCTGATCATATGGCAGTGTACGATTTTTTGTGTGAAATATATGCACCGGATAATCAAAACGGCGTGTGTGCGCCCTTTGTGGAATACGCCCTTTGTTCCGATTGGATGGACGCATCCCTGTGCCACCGCTGGCGCATCTGGGAGGATGAAGGGAGGATGGTGGCCTTCTGCTTTACGGAAAACCCGCCGGAGGATGTGTATTTCTGCCTGCGGCCGGGATATGAATATCTGGCGGATGAAATGGTGCAGTACGCAGATGGCTGCATGGGCAAAAGCGATGATAAGCGCCGTCTGGTGATCTTTGCAGCCCAGCAGGCTGTTTTGCAGGCGGCGGAAAGGGCTGGCTATCACAAGGAATTCGGCTATACCGAATACGGATATTATTATGATGTGCCATTTGAAAGAACCTTGCCGGAAGGCTTCCGTTTTACAGCACCCGGCGAAGTGGAGGTGGGCAAGGCACTGGAATGCTGCTGGAAGGGGTTTGACCACGAAGCAGAGGAAGGACCCTGGGATGGAGATGTTGAAGACGGCCTGCATCTGCTGGCAGCCCCCCACATCACCCCGGATTGCGCCATGGCGGTGGTGGATGAAAAAGGGAATTATGCCTGCTATGGGGGCATGTGGTGGACGGAAAGAAACAAACTGGCCTATCTGGAGCCTCTATGCACGGTACCGGAGCACCGGAAAAAGGGGCTGGCGGCAGCGCTGCTTTCCGAAATGGCAAAACGCATGGGCGCAAAAGGCGCCACTCTCATGACCGGAGGTGCCGATGTTTTCTATCAGAAAATCGGGTTCAAGCCCACCTGTACCTGGAGCTTCTGGAAAAAAGATAATATTTTCTGAAAGTCGGAAAGAAAAGGGCCGGTGTATCGTTGTATAATTGGAAATTGAATGGAAAAATGAGAGGAGAAAAAACAAATGATGAAGAAATGGATGGCGACTTTGTGCCTGTTTGTGATGATGGCTGCTGTACTGCCTGTGAATGTAATGGCAGAGAGTCCGTTTTTTACCGACGATATTGTCCTGGCCCCCGAAGCTGAGGAGGGGGTGAGCCGGTATGTGTTTTTGTACACGGGTGTCAGTGACGGCTGGTTTCATTCCAACAAAGTGAAGCTGGATATTGAACGTGGATACATCAATATCATCAAAGAACGCAAAGGGAATACATCCAGGGATTTGTATACCGCTTATCCTGCCATGGAAGCGAAGGTGTGGCGGTGGGATGTTTCTCAGCAGCAGTGGGTGAAGGAACAGAATTTTGATATCTACAGCGATAACGAAGAAACGATCGAATTCGAAGCGGAAAATGCCGTGTATTGCCTGCAGCTGTATTTCTGGAACCCTGATACGGTGGTAAAGTCTTACGACAAAAACAAAGAATTTTATATGTATACCGGCATTCATAAAACCGGTTCTGCCAAGTTTGGCGAAGATGTGGTGGGCGGCTACTGGTCGGAAAGCGGCCTGCCGGTTGTTACTGTGAGTGCCGGCGATACCGTGATTTTTCATGATGGAAATCCGACGCCCTTCACGCCCAAGGACCAATAATGGCATTTTTGACAAGTATTCTGAGAAAGGGAAAGGCAAATGATGAAAAAATGGATGGCCGCTGTGTGCGTGCTGGTGATGGGGCTTTCCTTGGTATCTTTACAGGGCTTGGCAGCTGATGATCTGTATACCCAAGAAGTAGCCTTATATGCTTTGCCGGATGTAGGGGTGAGTCGGTATGTATTTGCCCGAACCGGCTCCGGCTGGTTTGTTTCCAATAAGGTGGAACTGGATTTCAGGTATGGTGATCTGGTGGTTGAAAGAGGCAGCGAGGGCACGCTTTCTCCGTCTGCACCTGTTGTAAGCACGGAAACCTATTCTGTCTTTGCTGCTGTAGAAGCAAAGATATGGAAATGGGTGCCCGGCCAGAACCAGTGGGTGATGGAGCAAAATTATGATATTTACAATGAAGATGAACATACGATAAAATTCGAAGAGGAAGATACCACTTACTGTGTACAGCTGTATTTCTGGAATCCGGATACGGTGGCGATTTCTTACGACAGGAACGATGAATTTTTGGGCGTGCTAAAGTCATTCAGCTGGCTCAGCTCGGGCACAAATCCTTATCCCGTACAGGCAGGAAAATGGGCTGACGGGAGGTTGCCCGGTGTAATCGCTACCCCCGGTGAGGATACCAGACTGTTCCAAAACAATCCGTTGCCTTTTTTGCCCAGTGAGCAATAAAAAAAGAGCCGAAAGAATTCGGCTCTTTTTTTTTACACATTATCCCGGGTGATGTTTTTCAGCCAGGTCATTTTTTTGTAGTGCCAGATGTTTACCGGCAGTTTTACAAATTCATCCAGATACAGAATGAAGTACACCCACATTTCCGGAAGTTTCAGCACAAAAGCGCAGATCAGCCCGATGGGCACCGCATAGCCCCACATGGCGATCAGATCGCAGAAGAGGCCGTATTTCACATCCCCGCCGGAGCGGAAAATGCCGCAGATGAGCATGGTGTTCAGGCTCATGCCCAGGACGTAATAGGCGTTGATGAACAGCATCAGGGGCAATTCCTGCTTCACCACGTCCGTCACCGTCACATAAATGTGCATGAAGTTCATCACCAGCGGGCTGCACAGAAGGATCAGCCCGCCGCCAATCAGCGCCGTCCACACTGCCATGCCGATAAAACGCTTTGCATAGGCCCGGGCTTCCTTCAGCTTGTTATCGCCCATGGCCTGGCCCAGAATGATGGCCGCTGCAGAGGCTGTGCCAAAGCAGACCACCGTGCCGAAATTGCGCACCACATTGGCAACGGAATTGGCGGCTACAATATCGGTGCTCAGATGGCCCAGAATGGCAGAATACACGCTGATGGCCAGCCCCCATACCATGTCGTTTCCGGCGGCGGGAACGGCCATGCGCAGGAAATCTTTGGTCAATTGACCGGCCTTTTGCAGCATGTATTTCACTTTCAGCCGGATAATATCGCAGTTGAAGCCGTCTACGGTGCAGATAATCACTTCAATCACACGGGTGATGGTGGTGGCCAGGGCCACGCCCAGAATGCCCAGCTCCGGGAAAGGACCCCAACCGAAAATGAAGCAGGCGTTGAGCAATACGTTCAGTGCTACCGCCAGAGAATGGACAACGGCGCTCATCTTCACCCGGCCCACGCTGCGCATGACGCTCAGATACACCTGAGCAAGGGCGCCCAGCACATAGGATGCACACACGGCCTGCAGGTAGATCACGCCGTTTTGGATCACGTCCTGGTCGTTGGAAAAAAGGGACATGATGAAACCCGGAAAAAAGCCTGCCGCCAGGGTGAAAAAAAGGCCGATGATCAGGGCAAATTTCAGGCTCAGCCCCAATACCTTTTCCACCGTTTTCCTGTCGCCCTTGCCCCAGTACTGGGCGCTCATCACAGCGGCAGCAGAGGACAGGCCGAACATCAGGTTGCTGACGGAAAAGGCCACATTGCCTGCCAGAGAGGAGGCGGCCAGGGCCTGCTGGTTGACAAAAGAGAGCATGATAATATCCGCAGAACTGACGGCGGCGTCCATAAAATTCTGCAGGGCAATGGGCAGCGTGATTTTCAGGGCGTGTTTGTAAAAGGCTTTCTTTTCCGCCGGAGTACCCAGCTCCGGGAAAAGGGTGATCTGCGTCATGTTTTCTTACTCCTTTGTGCAAGGCATTCAAGGGATGAATATTCGCTGTGTTTTTCTGTTTCCCTGCCATAAATAAAAAAGCAAGCAACTTTTTTTGCGGCTTGCTTTTCTGAAAACATATTCTTATTCCGCCCGGTAGATGGCGATGGTAAGGGCGCCGTCCTTGGCAGAGGCATCAATGCGGACAGGATAGGGAAAATCATTGCGGTAGCGGAAGTTCAGCGCGGAATTTCCCACGGCGGCATCCACTTCAATGGGCAGATAGGAAGCGCCGTTATTGCCATGGGCCCTGCGCTGCAATACATACAGCCCGGGCAGCTGCAGCACCACATTGTACAGCGTGCTGGCCACCTGACAGGTGCCGCCGCCGTAGCCCAGCTTTGTACCTTCGTTCACCAGCACCGGTGCAGGGAAATAGCCGTTGGCTTTGGAATAAGGGCCGATGTCCCGGTTGAAATTGAGATCATCACCCGTGTACAGCGTGATGGCGTTCAGCTTGGTACAGGCCACATCAATGTTCTTCATGCGGCTGATGTTGGCTTCGTCTGTGGTGAGTTTATAAAACGAAGTGTAGGCTGCAATGGGGGCGTCCGTTCCGGCAATTTCCGGATAATAATACACAGGCACCGGGCTTTCCAGCAAATTGGAATCGATATAGGCATACTGCCTGTGGAAGATCAGCTTGGCATAGCCCCTTTCAAAGCCAATGACAGAAATTTTTGCGCCTTTATAGAGGGTGACCAGCGTTTCGCCGTTTTCAATATCGGAAAGCACAGGGGCGGCATCGGCAGAAACGGCGGTGATGTAGTGGTTGAATTCCACGCCGTAGGGGGGCGTGGTGGCTTCGTTTTTCACTTTGGGAAATTCCAGGCACACCCGCTTTACATACCCGGTCACGTTGTATTTATCGCAGGTGACATAGGCAAAGGTGGGGTCCAGGGCATGAACGTACACATACACATGCTCCGGAATGGAGGTGATATGGTGGATGCCCTCGGTTTTCTCCACGCTTCCGTATACTTTGGTACCGATGCGGGTGCGGGCGGAATAAAGCCGGGGCAGCGCTTCTTCCGTTTCTTCGGCGAAGCAAAAAGCCCCTTGCAGGGGCAAAAGGGCAAGCAGCAGTAAAAGAGCAATGAGACGTTTCAAAATGCTTATTCTCCTTTATAGACGGCCACAAACAGGGCATGATCGTGGCAGGAAGCATCAATGCGGACGGGGAAGGGATAATCATTGCGGAAGATCAGGTTCAGATCATCCCGGCCGGAAGAAGCATCCATGCCGTGGGGCAGATAGGCAGCGCCGCTGTTGCCGTGGGGCTTGCGCATGGTGACGGTAATGCCCGTCAACTGCATCAGCGTATCCCACAGGGTGGAAGACACCTGGCAGCTGCCGCCGCCGTAGCCTTCGGAAAGCTCGCCATCCACCAGCACCGGGGCGGGCATATAGCCGTTTTCCTTGCTGAAGGGGGATACGGTGTCGTTGAAATTCATGCTTTCGCCGGGCTGGAGGGTTTTGCTGATATAGCCGCAGGCCACCATCAGGTTATTGATGCGGCTTTCGTTGTCGTTGTAGAAGGAAGTGAACACAGCAAGGGGCACATCGGTGTCTGCGGTTTCTGCATCGGGAGAAACAGGCAGCAGTTCGGCAATATCGTTGGAATTGATGTAGCCGTACTGGCGGTGGAAAATCAGCTTCACCCATCCGTCTTCACAGCCCAATACCGCCACCCGTGCGCCGTCCGTCAAAACAGACAGGGTTTCGCTTGCTGCATCCTTATCGCTTTTCACTTCCACAGTGCGGTCGATTTCGATATAGTAGGGCTGCACCCAGATGGGATAGGGCGGCGTATTGACAGGGTCCACCGTTTCGGTAACGTCAATGCGCTGGCGGATGATGTAGCCTGTTTTTCCGTCGTTTAGCACCACTTCCACCCATTCAGGATAGAGAGCGGTGATGTTGATCTTATTGCCGGGATCCAGAACCTTGATGGCCCTGGAATCCTTGTCCATTTTTGTATACACCTTGGTATAGCTGTCTTTGAAGCGGTGGGTGATGATGCCGCGGTAAAGCACGTCCTTGGCGGACGCTGCCTGCATAGGCAGGCAGCCGATCAAAAGCACGGCGGCCAGCAAAAAAGCAATCAATTTCTTCAAGGAAGCTTCCTCCCAACGGTACAATTTCTCAATGACACATATTCTTGGATATTATAGCACATTTTATACCGTTGGCCAACAGGATGGGAAAGAATTTACAAAAACTTTGTGGAAAAAGGCAGAAAAAACGGAGCGGCAGGGTTTTGCCGCTCCAATTTTGAAAGATCAGTCGAAGTAATAGGGCTGGCCGGTTTTGGCGGAAGTGTAGATGGCCTCCAGAATGCGGGTGACGCAGGCGGCCTGTTCCGGCAAAACGCACAATTCGCCCTTGCCCAGAACGGCGTTGAGGAAAATGCGGTTTTCCTTTTCCTGGGGCTTTTCGGCGCCTTCGCTGTCAAAGAAGGCGGCGCCGCCGGGTTTGAAATCCGGGTTCATGGTGTACTGGTTGCCGCAGGTGACGCCGTTGATGGTGAGCTTGCCGTTATGCATATCGGCACCGGCTTTGTCACCGCAAAGAACGGTGCATGCTTCTTCCACTTCCAGGGTGTTCAGCGCCCAGGAAGCGTTCACCTGAATGGTGGCGCCGTTTTCCATCACCACAAAGCCGAAGGCACTGTCTTCCACGGTGAATTTTTCCGGATCCCAGTCGCCCCAGGCATTGCCGGAGCGGGTCTGGCTGTTCAGCTTATGGTAGGTGGTGCCCACGGCGTATTTGGGCTTGTAGTTGTTCATGGTCCACAAGGTCAAATCCAGGGCATGGGTGCCGATATCGATGAGGGGACCGCCGCCCTGTTCGTATTCATTCAGGAAAACACCCCAGGTGGGTACGGCCCGGCGGCGGATGGCGTTGGCCTTGGCGAAGTATACTTCACCCAGGGTATCCTGTTCGCACAGCTCCTTCAGGCACAGGCTGTCGGGACGGTAGCGGTTCTGATAACCGATGGACAAAAGCTTGCCGGTGCGCTTCTGGGCATCCACCATTTTCATGGCCTCTTCGTAGTTGATGGCCATGGGCTTTTCGCACAATACATGCTTGCCGCTTTCCAGGGCGGCCACGGTGATTTCGGAATGGCTGCGGTTGGGGGTGCAGACAAACACCACGTCCAAGTTTTCTTTCAGCAGTTCCCGGTAATCAGTATACACCCGGGCGTCCGGCGTGCCGAATTTTCGGGCGGCGTCAATGGCCCTTTCTTCAATGATGTCGCAAAAGGCCACCACTTCGCACAGGCCCACCTTGTTGATGGAGGGAAGATGTTTGCTGCAGCCAATGCCGCCGCAGCCCACAATGCCGCCTTTCAGTTTTGCCATGGAAAAATACCTCCTTTTGTGATGGAGACGGTTTTAAGAAAACAACCGCCTGGTCATTTTTTTCTTTTTCTTGCTGCGATGAAACAGGGATTGCACTTTTTCTTTCATGTCCTTCATAGGGCACACCTCCTTATGAGAAAAGGGTGCGCCAAAGGGCAGGGTTTTATCCGTTGATGAGGATGGTATCGCCGGCGTTGTGGGGGAAGGAACGGCCGTCGGAAAGCAAAAGCGTGCCGGATTTGTCTGCGGTGATGCGTGCTACTTTCAAAGTGCCCTTTTCCCAGGCAATGTCCACGGTGTAGCCGCCCCGGGCACGCAGGCCCTGTATCCGGCCGCTTTCCCATTTTTCAGGCAGGGCAGGCAGCAGGTGCAAGCAGCCTTCCTGGCTTTGCAAAAGCATTTCCGCCATGCCGGCGCAGGCACCGAAATTGCCGTCGATCTGGAAGGGCGGATGGGCATCGAAAAGGTTTAAGTAAGTGCCGCCGCCGTGGAAAGAATCCTTGCCGGGGGCACGGCCTTCCACCACTTTCAATTGATCGTCAATCAGCTTCAGGGCATGATTGCCGTCCCGAAGGCGGGCCCATTGGTTGATGCGCCAGCCCATGGCCCAGCCGGTGGATTCGTCCCCTCTTCTTTCCAGGCTTCTTTTGCAGGCGGCTGCCCAGGCGGGGGTTTTATCGGGCGTGATGGAATGGCCGGGGTGCAGGCCGTAGAGGTGGGAAATGTGGCGGTGGTGAATTTCTCTTTCTTCGAAGTTTTCGTTCCATTCCAGCAGTTCCCCGTCTTTGCCGATTTCAAACAATTGCAGTTTGGGCAAAACGGCAGCAGCCTTTTCCGTCCATTCGGTTTCTTTTTTCAGTACTTTGGCGGCAGAGATCAGGTTGCAAAGCAATTCCTGCAAAAGGGCCTGGTTCATGGCGGAATGCTGTGCCAGCGCCACAGCCTTTTGATCCAGCATATATTCGTTTTCTGGGGAGGTGGCCGGGGCGAAGATGAATTTGCCCTTTTCGTTTTCTCTCAGCTGGGACAGGCAGAAGGCAGCGGCGTCTTCCATGATGGGGAAGGCGGTTTCTTTCAGGAAATTTTCATCCCCGGTGAACTGATACTGCTCCCACAGATGCTGGCACAGCCAGGGCAGGGAGAAGTTCCACAGGGCGTACAGCCCGCAGCCGGTGATGGATGCGCCCACCGGAGTGCTCATGCGCCAAAGGTCTGTATTATGATGGGAAACGCTGCCGGGTGCATTGTACCAGTCTTTGGCGGTGCGCCTGCCGCTTTGGCACAATTCCCGGATCAGTTGCATCAGCGGCTCATGGCAGGAGAAAAGATTGGTCTGCAAGGTGGGCCAGTAGTTCATCTGGGTGTTGATGTTGATGGTGTAATTGCAGTTCCAGGGGGGCGTGATATAATCGCACCAGATGCCTTGCAGGTTGGTGGCCTGGGTGCTCTTTCTGGAGGATGCGATGGTGAGATACCGGGCAAAATGGAAATAGAGGGCGTAAAGGGCGTTGTCCTCTTTTCCGTCTTCGTGGGCATAAAGCCTTTCATCCGTGGGCAGGCAAAGGCCTTCCCCCAGAGAAAGGGAGCAGGCATTGTACAGCGCCTGATGATCCCGGATATGGCTTTCCAGCATGGCTTCCCAGCCGGCTTCCCTTGCCTTTTCCAGGGTATCTTTACAGGGCGTGTGATAAGGCCTTCCTTCCAATACCGGGTGCTTGTCCCAGCCGTTAAAGGAGGTGCGGATATCAAGCAGCAGCACGGCTTCCGTGGCGCCGAACACATGAATGCCGCCGCCCCGGCGGATGGCGTAGCCCCCTTTGTGCTCCATTTCGGCCCGGGCATAAAAGCCCATGCCCTGATCGGCCAGGTTTTGCCCATCTTCCATTTCTTTGGGATTGCCCTGGAATACATCCTGATGGTAACGGCACACCGGGGCATGGCCCTCAAAGGCCAGAGCCTTTTCTTCCATCATCAGCTGAGCGTTCAGGGCAGGAGACAACCGGAAGGAAAAATCCAGCGCCCCCTCTCTGTCGCAGGAAAGGCGAATAGCCAGGCATTGATGGGGATGGGAAACAAAGCTTTCCCTTTTGTAGGTAACGCCGTTGGTTTTGTAGGTGACGGTGTGCACGGCGGTGCGCATATCCAGCCGCCGTTGGTATTCCTCAACAGGCGTTGCATAATGGAAAGAAAGCTGCAGATCCCCGGCGCAAAGGTATAATTGGCTCCAGAAGCCGGTGTGTTCTTTTTCCAGAAGCCGCTGGGCTTCCAGATATTTTCCCTGCAGCACCATTTCCCGGGCTGTCTGATAGGCCTGAGGCGCTTCTTCCCGGGTGTAGTGCATGGGATAGCCGCTCCAGAGGGTATCCTCATTGAGGGAATAGCATTCGTTTTCCACGCTGCCGTACACCATGGCGCCAAGGCGGCCGTTGCCCAGGGGCAGCGCTTCGTTCCAGTTGGCGGCAGGCTGGCGGTAATACAATACATGAGCGTTTTCTTGCATAATGGCAAATACTCCTTAACGGTGAATTTTCAGTGCGCCGGGCAATATTTCCACCCGGGCCGTATCGGCGGAAACAATTTCGCCGTCCACGTTCAGCCGCATGCCGGGGGAAGAGAAGGAGAGCTTTTTTGCCCGCACAAAGCGGGTTTCCGGGAAGGAAAGAATTTTGCCCTGCAAAAGGCCCACAAGCCGCAGGGGCAATTGATACCATTTGATTTTATCCACGATGATGATATCCAGCAGCCCGTCGTCAGCCCTGGCATCCGGGGCAATCACGATGCCGCCGCCAATGATGCCGCCGTTTGCTGCGGCGATGACGAAAAGATCCTGCTTTTCTTCGGGGCCGTCGTCAATCCGGAAAGTGACCGGGATGGGCCGGAAGCGGAACAGGGCGCAGATAACTCCTGCCAGATAGGGCAGCAGCCCCCGGCAGTATTTTTTTGCTTTCACTGCATAGTCCAATACCGCCACGTCAAACCCCGTGCCGATTTCATTGAGAAACAGATCATCGTTGATCAGCCCGGCATCGGTGGGGAGGGCCGGCTTTTTCAGCACCGTTTCCAGCGCCTTGTCCGTTTCTTTGCTGATGCCCAGGGTTTTGCGGAAATCGTTTCCTGTGCCGGCAGGGATCAGCCCCAGGGCGCAGGAGGTGCCAAGAAGCCCCCTTGCCACTTCCAGTGCCGTGCCGTCGCCGCCCACTGAAAGCACCGTATCAGCCCCCTGGGCGGCCGCCTGACGGGCAAGGGATGTGGCATGGCCGGGGGATGTGGTTTCCTCCACTACATGGGGGATATGCTTCTCTTCCAGGGCCTGATGCAGTGCAAGGCCCAGCTTTTTTCCAAGGCCGCTGCCTGCAGCGGGGTTTGCAATGGCATAGAGCATGGATTTGCCCATCCTTTTTATCTTACATTTTTCCTTATCATACCGCAATTTTCGCCGGGCGTAAAGTGGGGATGAAGGGATTTTTCTCATTTTTTCAGGGTGCTGGGGAGAATACTTTACGGAAGCAGAATTTTGTGATAAAATGACAAATGGATATGTATACAGATGCGGCCACGGCTGCATCCTGACGGGAGGAAAAGGCATGGATACGCGCCTGATGCTGCGGCTGCAGCAAGTATTGGAAAAAATGAATGTTCCCATTTCCGTTCTGGACAGCGACGGCAACAGCCTCATTCCGGCCAGCGATATCCGCTTCACTCTGCCGCCTCTTCGGAAGGCCGGAGAAGCGGTATACCATGAAGGACGCTTTTTTCAGGCAAGCATCGCCCGGGAAAATCTGGTGTATATGGTAACCAGCCCGGATCTGCCCCAGGTAAGGGATATGCTCACCCTGTGCGATGCCATGGTGGGAGCCCAGATGGCCGCCAATGCTGCCGGCAACGATATCAACAATGCCTATCAGCGCATTCTGCAGAACGAGCTTTCCCTGGCCGAACTGGAAGCAGTGGTGGATGAATACAACATTCACACCAACGTGTCCAGATGTGTGCTGCTGATGCACATGGTGCAGGTGCAAAAAAGCAGTGCCTTTGAAATTTTGCAGGATATGCTGCCCATGAGCGGCAGCGACGTGCTGGTGAATATGGATAAGCACACCGCCGTGTACCTGAAGGACGTTTCCAATCTGGACGATGAAGAGGATCTGTATCAGTTCAGCTGTGCCCTGCAGGAAACGCTGATGGGGGAAATGGCCCTGTCCGTTACCATCGGCATCAGCGGCGTGACCAAAGACATTGCCCAGCTGCACGCCTGCTATCGTCAGGCCCGGCGCGCCATTGAAATCGGCCGCATTTATGCCCCGGAAAAAACGGTGCACATGTACCGCACCATGTATCTGCAGCGCTTCCTTTCCGACCTGAACCCGGATGTGGCATCCCACTATTACGGCCTGCTTTTCAATGCCAACACGAACCGGCTCTTCAGCGATGAAATGCTGCACACCATTGAAATGTTTTTCAAAAAGGATCTGAACCTCTCCGAAACAGCGCGGCAGCTGTATATCCACCGCAACACCCTGGTATACCGGCTGGATAAGGTGCAGAAGGCGCTGGGGCTGGATCTGAGGCATTTTGACGATGCCGTCACCTTCAAAATGCTGTTTGAAATGCGCAAGTGCGGCCATAATAGAGCCGCAGGGAAAAAGAACAATCCATAAATCTCCGGAAGAAGGAATGAATGCATGAAAAAACGCTTTATTTCTGTATTGTTGATCACCGCCGCACTGCTGACTATGGTCACCTTTTCTGCCCATGCCGGCGGCTTGCTGGATTTTTTGAAGCCCAAGGAAACGGTTACTATCTCTGTGGAAGAATATGAGCGGATGAAGCAGTATGAAAAGCTGGATCTGGTGCTGCAGTACGTGGAAGCCTGGTATTATGAAGAGCCGGACACGGAAAAGCTGCTGGAAAACGCCATTCAGGGGCTGCTTTACGGTCTGGAAGACCCTTATTCTTTCTACTATCCTCCGGAAGACTGGAAAACCTACTGGGAAGATGATGAGGGCGAGTATGCCGGCATCGGGCTGAATTTGCTGGGCAGCTATGTGGATTATACCGTTACCATCATCCGTGTGTTTAACGATACCCCTGCCCAGCAGGCCGGTGTGCGCAAGGGCGACATTCTGGTGCGGGTGGAGGACATTGAAGTGGACGCCTACTCCATGCAGGAAGCGGTGGACGTGATGCGTGGCCAGGTGGGCGAAGAAGTGGAAATTGAAGTGTACCGTGACGGCGAATACCTCACCTTCACCATGCCCCGTGCCATCATTCAGGTGAACCGGGTGGAAAGCTGCATGCTGGAAGACAATGTGGGCTACATTGCCCTGTACGAATTTATGGGCAATTGTCAGGACGAATTTTCCGCTGCCTTTGATCTGCTGAAGCAGCAGGGGGCCAAGGCGCTGGTGGTGGATTTGCGGGATAATCCCGGCGGCTGGGTGGACGGCGCTGTGGAAATTGCTGATCTGTTCATGGATGAAGGGATGATTGCCTATTCTCTGGACCGCTTTGGCACCAAGGATCCCATGAATACAAGAGACGGTAAAACGGAAATTCCCATTGTGTTCCTGGTGAATGAAAACAGCGCATCCGCCTCCGAAATTCTCGCCGGCGGGTTGCAGGATCAGGGCCTGGCTACGCTGGTGGGCGTGAAAACCTTCGGCAAGGGCATCATCCAAAACGTGATTCCGCTGGGCGGATATACCCTCGAAACATCCACCGACGGCTTCCAGATGACCGTCGCCCAGTACTATTTCCCCTCCGGAAAGGCCATCCATAAGGTGGGCATCGAGCCCGATGTGCTGGTGGAAATGCCGGAAGAAATGAAGAACCAGCTGTTTGAACTGGGGGATATGAACGATCCTCAGCTGAAGGCAGCCTGGGAAGAAGCGGTAAAGCAAATTCCTCAGTGAGTGGGAACGGAGCCTGTGTGGCCTGCGTGCATCAATTACGAGGCAGGGGCTTACGCAGCCCCTGTACCCCGCGGCAGGGGTATCACCCCTGCACCCGGAATGCGACCAACTTGACTTATTTTTCATTCGTTTTTCCGCATGAAGGTTGAGGAGACGAAAAACAGCACCACGGGC
>JAFSBN010000093.1 GCA_017437265.1 Clostridia bacterium | reverse complement strand
CAGGCTGAAGCCATTGGAATGGATGCCGGTGGAGGCCAGAGCGATCACCACATCGCCTTTTTCCATACGCTTGTTATCGATAATCTTTTTCTTATCCACAATACCCACGGCAAAGCCGGCCAGGTCGTAATCTTCCACAGGCATCAGGCCGGGATGTTCCGCCGTTTCGCCGCCGATGAGAGCAGCGCCGCTCTGCACGCAGCCTTCTGCCACGCCGGACACGATTTCAGCAATCTTTTCGGGAATATTCTTGCCGCAGGCAATGTAATCCAGGAAGAACAGGGGCCTGGCACCGCAACAGATGATATCATTGACGCACATGGCAACGGCATCGATACCGATGGTGTCATGTTTGTCCATCAGAATGGCCAGCTTTACTTTCGTGCCGCAGCCGTCGGTGCCGGATACCAGTACCGGTTCTTCCATGCCGGCCACAGGCAGGCCGAAGCATCCGCCGAAACCGCCCACATCGTCCAGGCATCCTTCGTTCCGGGTGCGGGCAATGTGTTTTTTCATCAGTTCTACAGCCTTGTAACCGGCAGTAATATCCACACCGGCGGCTGCGTAGCTTTCAGAACGGGAATTTTCATGCATGGTCTTCGTCCTCCTGTTTATTCTTTGCCATTCCAGCAATATGTGCACAGTTTGCAGGGTTCAATACCGATGGATTCGATCAGCCCCTCCAGGGACTGGAATTCCAGTGAAGCAAAGTGGAGCTTTTCGCAAATAGCCTGGCGCATTTTCTTGCCCCGTTCGGTACCGGCGTCCGCATATTCTTCCAGATGATTGAATCCCTCTTCCCCTTCCAGTTCCATGATGATGGAGCGGGTAATCAGCTCCATATCACTGGTGGCACGGGAGAAATTCAGGTATTTGCAGCCGTACATAATGGGCGGACAGGCAGAGCGCATATGCACGCTCTTGGCGCCGTTTTCATACAGGAATTCAACCGTTTCCCGAAGCTGCGTGCCCCGGACGATGGAGTCATCCACAAAAAGCAGGTCCTTATCCCGGATCAGTTCGTTCACGGGGATCAGCTTCATCTTGGCCACCTTATTGCGATCCAGCGCATTATCGGGCATAAAGCTGCGCAGCCAGGTGGGGGTATATTTGATGAAAGGCCGGGTAAAGGGCACCTGGCTGCCGTTGGCATAGCCGATGGCGTGAGGCGTACCGGAATCGGGCACACCGCCCACAAAGTCCAGTTCCGGCAGTGTGCTGTTTTCTTTATCGTTGCGGGCCATAATCTGTCCGTTGCGATAACGCATCACTTCCACGTTCACGCCTTCGTAATTGGACGTGGGATAGCCATAATAACTCCACAGGAAAGAGCAGATGCGCATTTCCTTCCGGGCCGGACGCAGCACTTTGATTTTATCCTTTGTGATTTCCACAATTTCGCCCGGGCCCAGTTCCTTTTCGTCCATATAGCCCATCTTCTGATAGGCAAAAGATTCAAAAGAGACGCAATGTCCGTCCTCGTTTTTACCGACCAAAATGGGCAAACGGCCCATCTTATCCCGGGCGGCAATGAGGGAACCGTGATCCGTCAGGATCAGAATGGATGCAGTGCCGTCAATCTTTTCCTGAGCAAATTCGATGCCCTCGGTAAAATTGCTCTTCATGCCAATCAGTGCAGAAACAAGTTCGGTCGTGTTCACTTTGCCGCCGGTCATGGCGTCAAAGTGTACGCCGCCAAAGTCCATGCATTGCTTGATCAGCTCGTCATAATTGTTGATCAGGCCAATGGTGCAGATGGCGTAGGTGCCAAGCTTTGATCTGATCAACAACGGCTGCGGATTGGAATCGTTGATGCAGCCGATGGCGGCCGTGCCCTTCATTTCACCAAAGATATGTTCAAATTTGGTGCGGAAGGGTGTGGAAGAAATGTTGTGGATATTGCGCTGCAGACCGATCACTTCGTCATAAGCCGCAATGCCGCCGGACTTGGTGCCCAGATGGGAATGATAGTCCGTGCCAAAGAACACATCCGAAATGGTATCATGCCGGGAAACCGCTCCGAAGAAACCACCCATAAAGAATTTTTCCTCCGTATTTTTTCGCTGTTTATTTGTTAAATTCTGCCGCTACTTTCTGATCTTTTTCCAGAACCACTTTGGCATCTGCCGCACGTTTTTCATCCAGCTTCCTGGCCAGTTCTTCATCTTCCACAGCCAGAATCTGAGCAGAAAGCAAAGCGGCATTGGCACCTCCGTCTATCGCAACAGTAGCCACCGGAATACCGGAAGGCATCTGCACGGTAGAAAGCAGAGCGTCAATGCCGTCGAGCGTATTACTTTTGCAGGGAATACCGATCACCGGCAGCGTAGTATTGGCAGCAATGGCACCGGCCAGATGTGCAGCCATACCGGCAGCCGCAATGATAACGCCAAAGCCATTCTTGCGTGCATCTTTGGCAAACAAGCGGGCTTCTTCCGGCGTACGGTGTGCAGAATAAACGTGTACCTCAAAAGGGATTTCCAGTTTCTGCAGCATATCAGTGGCTTTCCGGATGATGGGAAGATCGCTGTCGCTGCCCATGACAATACCTACTTTGCGCATCGTCTTTTCCTCCTTAGAAAAAGTTAAGACGCACTTAACCTGTCATATTGTTAAGTGCGCCCAGACGGTCGGCCTTTGGTAAGCGTTAAGATTCCCGGTTCCCTGCTCCCCTGTGGTCATTCCACATTACTTCCGTCAGTCGCAAAGAACCTGTTCAGTTTTCGTTTTGAATTATATCAAAATGCAAGAATTCTGTCAACGCACATACCGGGCCGATTATTTGCTTTTTGTATTGCAATTCTATTAATTTTTACTTTTTTCTGTATTTTCCGTGTTTCACACATCAATTTCCAGCGAAACCGGACAATGATCCGACCCAAACACGTCACTGTGAATGGCAGCATCTTTCAGTACTTTTTGCAAAATGTCCGAAACGATGAAATAATCAATTCGCCATCCTGCATTTTTCTCCCTGGCACGGAACATATAGCTCCACCAGGAATATGCGCCTTCTTTATCCGGATAGAAGTAGCGGAAAGTGTCCGTAAAGCCGCTTTCCAGAAGGGTCGCCATCTTGTTTCTTTCTTCTTCCGTGAAGCCTGCATTATTTTTATTGGAAGCAGGATTTTTCAAATCTATGGGCTTGAATGCCACGTTCAGATCACCCGCAAAGATAACAGGTTTTGTTTCTTCCAGTTTCTTCAGATAGGCCAGAAACGTATCTTCCCATTGCATTCTGTAATCAAGCCGGGTCAGTTCTCTTTGAGCATTGGGTGTATATACCGTCACAAACCAGAATTTTTCCATCTCAAGCGCAATCACACGCCCTTCCCGGTCATGTTCTTCTGCGCCGATGCCATAGCGAACTGAAAGCGGTTTTTCTTTTGAAAATATTGCTGTACCGGAATAGCCCTTCTTTTCGGCATAGTTCCAAAACTGATGATAGCCGGGCAAATCCATTTCAATCTGTCCTGCCTGCAGTTTTGTTTCCTGAAGACAGAAAATATCCGCATCAAATTCACGAAAAATATCCATAAAGCCTTTGCTCATCACGGCCCTTAACCCATTCACGTTCCAGGAAACCAGCTTCATTTGTTTTCTCCTTTTTCAAAAATTTTTCTTGTCAGTTCTCTGGCCGTGGGCGTGGCGGCAATGCCGCCCTGCGCCGTTTCCCGCAATGCGCACGGCATCGCTTCGCCCACATCCCGCATGGCTTCAATCACTTCATCCACTGGAATAACGCTTTGAATCCCCGCCAATGCCATATCTGCCGCTGTAATGGCAATCATCACCCCGGCAGCATTGCGCTTGATGCACGGCACTTCCACCAGCCCGGCCACAGGGTCACACACCAGACCCATCTGGTTTTTCAGTGCCATGGCGGCCGCATCCAGTGCCATTTGAGGCGTGCCCCCTGCCATTTCCACAAGTGCCGCTGCCGCCATGGCAGACGCACTGCCGCACTCTGCCTGACATCCGCCGGCAGCACCGCTGAGGCTGGCTTTATTAGCAATCACCATGCCAATACCGCCGGCGCATATCAGGGCCATAATTGCAGTTTTTCTTTCAATTTTCTTTTTCCGCATCATCGTCAGCACCGCCCCCGGCAAAATGCCGCAGCTGCCTGCTGTGGGGCTGGCCACAATTCGTCCCATAGCCGCATTGCATTCCGCCACGGCCAGTGCCGTGGTAATAGCATTGACGCAAAAATCACCGCAGATTGAAACGCCCCGGCATGCTCTTTCGTACATTTTCCATGCATCCCCGCCGGTAAGGCCGCTCATGGAACGGATGGTGGCGCTGCAGCCCTTTTCTGCAGATTGCTCCATCACGGTCAGTTGCCTGTCCATCGTTTCCAGTATCTTTTCTTCCGTCGTTTCCATTTGCTCGGCCTGATCGGCAAGCACCAGTGCCCCTAAAGAAATACTTCTTTCCCGGGCCAGTTGCGCCATCCGGCATAAATTCATATAATCCAGCATTTTTTCCAGCCTCTCATTCATTGGCATGCAGATATACCACATGCAGCACGTTGGGCAGCGCCCGTAAAAGCATCAACAGTTCCCGACTCACGTCCCCGTCTACTTCCAGCGTCATAATGGCTGTATTTCCTTTTGCCTGCCTGGTCAAACGGAAATTGCCGATATTGATCCTGAATGCAGCCAGTGCCTGGGCAACCCCGGCAATCACACCATAGGTATCCCTGTGGGGAATAATCAGCGTGTTGCATTGTCCGGTGAAGGCGCTTTCCAGGCCGTTGAGACGGGTGATAAGAATATTGCCGCCGCCAACGGATGCTCCCTCCACTTCCGTCATATCCCCATCTTCCGCCCACAGACGGATCACGGCGGTATTGGGATGACACTTTGGCAGACGCACCGTTTCAATGCGGTACTGAAGCCCCTTTTCACGGGCGATTTCCAGGCTTCTTGGCAAGTCTTCATGATCCGGCTTCATGCCCAGAATACCGGCAATAATGGCACGGTCCGTTCCATGGCCCCGGTATGTTTCAGCAAAACTGCCCGCCAGATCAATTTCTGCTCTTACAGGCTCTTTTGCCAGTATCTTTCTTGCCACATAACCAATCCTCGCCGCCCCGGCCGTGTGGCTGGAGCTGGGGCCGATCATGACCGGCCCGATAATATCAAATATGTTCATAAATGCGATCCCCTTCATATTACCTTCTTATAGAAAATATAATACACTTAACCAATAAAATCAAGCGAAAACTGCAGGATGTATTTTTCCTGTTTCTTTTCCGTTCAGTATTGACATTTTTGTCTGCACAGCATTATAATAACGGCGAATACAGTGATTGGAGACTATGAAATGCTTTCTTACGCCGCAGTGAACAACTTTTATTATTTTTACTTTATTTACAAAGATAAATAAAGTTGTTTTGCTGCATACCAATTTCCGAAGACAGTATTTCTTTTAACAAGAGCTTCGCAGTAAAACAGCTGCGAGGCTCTTGTTTTTCTGATCAAACAAAAATTGGAGGGAATGCATCATGATCATCTTGCTCAAACAGGACGCCAATCAGAAACAGGTGGATAATCTGAAAAACTGGCTGACAGACAGCGGCTTTTCTCTTCATGAATCCGTTGGTTCCCATCACACCCTCATCGGTCTCATCGGCGATACTTCCCGCCTGGATATTGATCTGATCAACTCTTTGGAAGTGGTGGAAGCCGTCCGCCGCATTCAGGAGCCTTACAAGAGTGCCAACCGTAAATTCCACGAAGATGATACTGTCATTTCTGTGGGTGATGCCAAAATTGGCGGCGGCAACTTCATGATGATCGCAGGCCCCTGCTCCGTGGAAACGGAAGAACAGATCACCTGCGTGGCCAACGCTGTAAAGGCCTCCGGTGCCAATATGCTCCGTGGCGGTGCTTTCAAGCCCCGCACCTCCCCTTACGCTTTCCAGGGCCTTCACGGCAAGGGCATTGATCTGCTTCTGGAAGCGAAAAAACAGTCCGGCCTGCCCATCATTACCGAAATCATGGATATCAATCATCTGCCTCTTTTCGAAAATGTGGACGTCATCCAGGTGGGTGCCCGGAACATGCAGAACTTTGAATTGCTTAAGGAACTGGGCCAAACCAGAAAACCCATCCTGCTCAAGCGCGGCCTGGCCAATACCATTGAAGAGCTGCTTATGAGCGCCGAATACATCATGGCCGGCGGCAATGAAAATATCATTCTTTGCGAACGCGGTATCCGCACCTTTGAAACCGCCACCCGCAACACCATGGATCTTTCTGCCGTACCCGTCCTGCACAAGCTTTCCCATCTGCCCGTGGTGGTGGACCCCAGCCACGGTACCGGCGTGCGTGAGCTGGTCAAGCCCATGGCGCTGGCAGCAGCCGCAGCCGGTGCAGACGGCCTGATTGTGGAAGTGCACAACGATCCCATTCATGCCCTGTGTGACGGTAAGCAGTCCCTGACCCCCGAACAATTCGATAACCTGTGCAAGGCCATTCGCGCCATCCTGCCCCATTGCATCCGGGAGGCGAAGTGGTGATGAATATCGGCATTGTAGGCCTGGGTCTGATCGGCGGTTCCCTGGCAAAGAGCATCAAAGAAAATACCGATCATGTGGTATGGGGGTATGATATCGATCCTTCCGTCATAACAAAAGCCATGCTTTGTGAAGCGATTGATGATCCGCTGATTCCTTCCCGCCTCCCCCTTTGCGATATCGTGCTGATTGCGCTTTATCCTTCCCTGTGCGTTGATTATGTAAAGGAACACGCCCCGGAATTTTCGCCAAATGCCCTGATTGTGGATTGCGCCGGGGTAAAGCGCGCGGTATACGGCCCCATCTGCGATATTGCCAGGGATTACGGCTGGCAGTATATCGGCGGCCATCCCATGGCCGGCCGCGAGTTTTCCGGTTTCAATCATGCCCAGAGCAATTTGTTTGAACGGGCATCCATGATCCTGACCCCCGGCGCTGAAATTGATCTGGAAACCCGGGCCAGGCTGAAGGAATTTTTTCTCACCGCCGGTTTTGCCTCCGTCCGCTTCACCACCCCGGACGAACACGACAGCATGATTGCCTACACCTCCCAGCTGGCCCACATCGTCTCCGGTGCCTATGTAAAAAACCCCCTTTCGGACCGGCACAAAGGCTTCTCTGCCGGCAGCTTTCAGGATATGACAAGGGTTGCCAAACTGAACGAAAATATGTGGACGGAACTGATGATGGATAATGCGGATCTGCTCGTCCCCTCCATTGATGATCTGATCTGGCGCCTGTCCCAATACCGGGATGCACTTTCCCAAAGAGACGAAGCAGCACTGAACGAGCTTTTGAAGGAAGGACGCATCCGCAAAGAATCCCTGACAAAATAAAAGAAGGTGACAAGCCATGTACCGGGTACATCTGGATGCATCCAAATCCTACGATATTTTTATTGGCAGCGGGCTGATTAAAAATGCAGGAACCTATTTGTCCCGCCTTCTCCCCCGCTGTCGCGTTGCCGTGATTACAGACTCCAACGTGTATCCTCTCTATGCACAAACCGTTTGCCAATCCCTTGCCGAAAACGGATTTGAATATGATACATTCGTTTTCCCTGCCGGGGAACAAAGCAAAAATATCTCCACCCTTTCCGATATGCTGGAGTTCATGGCCAACTGCCAGCTTACCCGGTCAGATTTTGTGCTTGCCCTTGGCGGTGGCGTAACGGGCGATATGGCCGGCTTCGCTGCCGCAGTCTATGCCCGCGGCATCCCTTTCGTACAGATCCCCACCACACTGCTTGCTGCCGTAGATTCCTCCGTTGGCGGAAAAACAGCCATCGATCTGAAGGCCGGGAAAAACCTGGCCGGAGCTTTTCACCAACCCTCCCTTGTGCTGACAGACACGGATGTGATTGCTGCCCTGCCTGCACAGCTTCTTTCCGAAGGCGCTGCTGAGGTGATCAAATACGGCGTGCTGCAGGACCCGGAACTGTTTTCCTGGATGTGTGAAAGCACCTGGACGGAAAAAATACCGGAGATCATTTTACGCAGTGTGGAAATTAAGCGGGCCATGGTAATGGAAGATGAACTGGACAGGGGCGTGCGGAAAATGCTGAACCTGGGCCACACCTTCGGCCATGCCATTGAAAAGTGCGCTGATTTTTCATTATCCCACGGCTTTGGCGTTGCCATCGGTATGGCCATTGCTGCCGGCGCTGCTGGCAAGGAAGAAATTTGCCGCCGCATCATTGCAGCCAATACCGCCTGCGGTTTGCCCAGCACATGCATTTTTTCACCGGAAGAGCTGGCGCAGGCTGCCCTTACCGATAAAAAGCGCAGCGGCAGCACGGTGGATCTTATCCTGCCGGAAGAAATTGGCCGTTGCTACATTCAAAAAACTCCCGTCAGTGAATTGTGCGTACTTTTTGAGAAAGGCCTTTCCATGATAAAGGAGCTTATCTGATTTATGGATATCATCATTTCAGCCTCTGCGCTTTCCGGCACGGTGGATATCCCCGCATCCAAATCCTTTGCCCACAGGCAATTGATTGCCGCTGCTTTGGCGGATCAATCCACCACCATTCATATGAATGCACGCTCTGCCGATATCGATGCTACCGCCTCCTGTATCAATGCCATGGGCGCAGATGCAGCCCTGCTTTCGAACAACACAGGATACATCGTTTCCCCCATTGCAGAAATTCCGGATGAAGCCAGTTTGTTCTGCTGCGAAAGCGGCTCCACCCTGCGTTTTTTGCTGCCGGTTGCTGCAGCGCTGGGCATTCGTGCCGTTTTTACAGGAACAGGCAGATTGCCGCAGCGGCCAAATCAGGTACTGATCGATCAAATGCGCAGCCATGGCGTAACCGCAGACAGCGATTATTTGCCCCTTGCCATATCCGGCACTCTCCAAAGCGGCTTATATGAAATTGCCGGCAATGTATCCAGCCAGTATATTACCGGTTTGCTGCTGGCGCTGCCGCTGCTTCCGGGAAACAGTCAAATCCGATTTACCACGCCTTTGGAATCTGCCGCCTATCTGGATATTACCTGCGCTGTACTGCACCAGTTTGGTATCCGGGTGGAACGAACACTAGACGGCTACCTGATTCCCGGCAATCAGTCCTATCTTTCTCCCGTAAATATCACCACGGAAGGCGACTGGTCCTCCGCCGTTTTCTGGCACTGCGCCAACCGTATGGGCCACAGGATCACCATTACCGGTTTGAACAACGCTTCCTGTCAGGGGGACAAAAGCGTATTGCAGCAGCTTCAGGGGCTTGGAAGCGAGATTGATGTTTCACAAACCCCGGACAGCCTGCCCGCACTGGCGGTGGCAGCATGCACTTTCCCCGGCATCACCCGTTTTACAGGCGCAGGCAGGCTACGCATCAAGGAAAGTGACCGGCTGAAGGCGGTATCAGACATGCTGATAGCTTTGGGGCAAAAGGTTCAGGAGCACCCGGAAGGGATTACCGTTTACGGCGGTGCCCCCTTTACCGGCGGCCGGGTAAACGGCTGCAACGACCATCGCATCGTCATGGCCGCTGCCCTTGCTGCATCCCTTTCCCAATCCCCGGTTATCATCACGGATGCTGAAGCTGTGCGAAAGAGCTATCCTGCATTTTTCAAAGATTTTGCAGCGTTGGGAGGAAATATCCATGGCCAATATCCTGGGTAAACATTTTTCTGTGCACATTTTCGGCCAGTCTCACGCGCCTTCCATCGGCGCCGTGATTGAAGGCCTGCCGGCCGGTTTCAAGCCCGACTGGGATCAGGTATATGCATTTATGGCAAGGCGCGCACCCGGCGGCAATGCCCTTTCCACGTCCAGAAAAGAAACGGATATGCCTGAAATCCTTTCCGGACTTAATGAAAAGGGCGAAACCTGCGGTGCCCCCCTGGCCATCCGTATCCAAAACGGCGATCACCATTCCGCCGACTACGATCAGCTGAAAGTCCACCCCCGTCCCGGACATGCCGACGCCACGGCCTTTATGAAATTTGCTGGTTTCAACGATATTCGCGGCGGCGGCCAGTTTTCCGGACGGTTGACAGCCCCCTTGTGCTTTGCAGGTGCCCTTGCCTTGCAGTTGCTTTCCGAAAAAGGGATTCAGGTAAAGGCGCATATTGCAGAGATTGCCGGCGTAAAGGACGCTTTGCTCGATCCCGTTTCTCCCGATTTATCCGCCGTTTCCGCTTCCGGGCTTGCAGTGGCAGATCAGTCTGCAGGGAAAAAAATGCAAAACGCCATTTGGGAAGCAAAGGAAAAGGGCGATTCCGTCGGCGGTATCATTGAATGTTTTGCCACCGGCGTTCCTGCCGGTCTTGGCGATCCCATGTTCGACGGCGTGGAAAACCTGCTGGCACGTGCACTCTTTGGCATTCCAGGGGTGCGCGGCGTGGAATTCGGCACCGGCTTTGCCGCCGCCGAAATGACCGGCAGCCGGCACAATGATGCCTATTGCATGAAAGACGGCATGCTTCAAACCAAGACCAATCACCACGGCGGCATTCTGGGCGGCATTACCACCGGTATGCCTCTCATTGTCCGCATGGCTATAAAACCCACCCCGTCCATTGCCATGGAACAAAAAACCGTTGATTTAACTACCGGCGAAGAAACCGCACTCTCCATTTCCGGAAGACATGATCCTTGCATTGTGCCCAGGGCTGTGCCGGTCATGGAAGCCGCTGTAGCCTGTGTGCTGTATGAGCTGATGACAAAGTAAGGAGGATGAATATAAATGGAACTGAACCATATCCGCGAACGTCTTGACCAGATCGACACCCAACTGACGGACCTGTTGGTTGAACGCATGACTGCCGTTGCCCAGGTGGCCCAGGCAAAAAAGGAAAGCGGAAAGGCCATTCGTGACCACGCCCGTGAACGCAGCATCATCAACCGGGTCACCGAGCAGTCCGGTGACGAGTATGCCCCTTATGTAAAAAGCTTCTATAAAACCCTCTTTGATCTGAGCTGCAATTATCAGTCTCAGAAGATGGGCTATTCCTCTGCTCTGGCCGCCAAACTGCAGGAACAGCTGCTTTCCCCGGAATTGAGAACCCTGCCCGGCCGTGCCACCGTTGCCTGTCAGGGCACAGAGGGCGCCTATGCGCAGCAGGCCTGCGAAAAATTGTTCGAATACCCCAGCATTCTCTATTTTAACAGCTTCAATGACGTATTCAGCGCGGTTGAAAAGGGCATGTGCAAATACGGCATACTCCCCCTTGAAAACAGTACCGCCGGTTCCGTCACCCAGGTGTATGATCTGATGGAACAGCACGCTTTCCACATTGTAGGCGCCTGCCGCCTGCGCATCGACCATTGCCTGATGCGCAAAAAGGGTTCCACCGCTCCCATCACAAAGGTTGTTTCCCACGAGCAGGCCCTTCGCCAGTGCAGCGACTATCTGGAAAAACATCCGGAATATAAAGCCGAGCCCATGGAAAATACCGCCATTGCTGCGGAACATGTGGCAAACGCAGAAAATGCCGGCACCGCTGTGATTGCATCTGCTGTTTGTGCCGAAATTTACGGTCTTGAAATCGTGGATGACAACATAAGCAATGTGCAGAATAATTTCACCCGCTTCATCTGCATCGCAAGGGATCTGAATGTCTATCCCGACGCCCGGAAAGTATCCATCATGTTCAACCTGCCCCATGCTCCGGGTGCGCTCAACAGCATCATTTCCCGGCTTTCCCTGGCCGGTGTGAACCTGACCAAGCTGGAAAGCCGCCCCATCCCCGGCCGCGAATTTGAATTCCGCTTCTTCTTCGACTTTGAAGCCGATCTGCACGACCCTGCCATCATCGGATTGATTGCCGAACTGGAACAGCGCACTGAACACTTTGTGTTCCTGGGTGCCTACGCTGAAAAATAAACGGAGGCCTTTTTATGGAATACGGCCTGATTGGTGAAAAACTGGTCCACAGCTATTCTCCCCAAATCCATGCGCTTCTTGCAGACTATGATTACGTCCTGTGCCCGCTGCCGAAGGAACAGCTGCATGCATTCATGACAAACGCCTCTTTCAAAGGCATCAATGTAACCATCCCTTACAAAAAGGATGTTGTTCCCTACTGCAGTGCTTTATCGGAAGACGCAAAGGAAATCGGCAGCGTAAATACCATTATAAAGCGTCCGGACGGTACTCTCTTTGGCCACAATACCGACATTGCCGGCTTTATCAACATGCTGCAGCATGCCGGTATTAAAGCGGCCGGAAAGAAGGCCGTCATTCTGGGCAGCGGCGGCACCAGCCTGACAGCATCCATCGCCCTGAAAAGGCTGAAAGCAAAAGAGGTTGTGGTTATTTCCAGATCAGGCGAAAACAACTATGCCGCGCTTTATGAAAAACACCGGGATGCACAGTTGCTTGTAAACACTACCCCTGTGGGAATGTACCCCGGCAACGGACAAAGTCCGGCAGATTTGTCCCGCCTTCCCCATCTTGAAAGCGTAGCGGATGTGATCTACAACCCCGAAAAAACCGCCCTGATTCTGCAGGCGGAAATGCTGGGTTTGAAAACCGTTTCCGGCCTTTACATGCTGGTATCCCAGGCCCGGAAAGCCGCAGAAATGTTTACCGGCCAATCAATCCCGGAAGAAAAGGATGCTGCCATCACCGCTGTCATCAAACGACAAACGCTCAACCTGGTGCTCATTGGCATGCCCGGCTGCGGCAAAACAACCATCGGTCAGGCGCTGGCAGAAAAAATGAACCGCCCTTTGGTGGACACGGACAAGCTGATTGAAGAAAAAGCCGGTAAAACCATTCCGCAAATCTTTGCTCAGGATGGAGAAGATTATTTCCGCAGCCTGGAAACCCAGGCGCTCCGGGAAGCCTGCGCCATGCAGGGCTGTGTAATCACAACCGGCGGCGGTGCTGTATTGAAAGAAGAAAACAGGCTGGCCATGTGCCAGAACGGCAGGGTGTGCCTCGTTCAGAGGCCCCTTGAACTGCTGGCCAGGGACGGCCGCCCCCTGTCGCAGGGGGACCATGCCATTGAAAACCTTTGGAACCAGAGAAAAGCGTTGTATGAACTGGCAGCGGATTATGTTATTGAGAATAATGATACAGTTGCTGCTGCCACAAACGCCGCAATGGAGGGATTTTATGAAGCTGCTGGTCATTAACGGCCCGAACCTGAACATGCTGGGCATCCGGGAGAAAAACCTCTATGGTGCCCGGGATTTTAGCGCTCTGTGTGATTTCATCCGCAAAACAGCGGAAGATCTGAATGTTGAAGTGGAATTATATCAATCCAATCACGAAGGCGATCTGGTTGACTGCATTCAAAGCGCCTATCAGCGTATTGACGGCATTGTTATCAATCCCGGTGCCTACACCCACACCAGCGTTGCTCTGCTGGACGCACTCAAGGCGGTGTCCATCCCCGCCTGCGAGGTGCACCTGACCGACGTGAACGCACGGGAAGAATTCCGGAAAATCTCCTATGTACGCCTGGCTTGTGAAAAAACCTTTGCCGGTTACGGTTTTGACGGCTATAAAATGGCCATGGAATATCTGGTTAAACGCTGAATACACAAAAATAGCCTTTTGCAATCAAAGCAAAAGGCTCATTTTTTTATTCAACAAAAGCACCGTTTTTCAGTTCCACAACGCCCGTTTCCAGAAAACTTTCAGGCAAATTATCAAAGAATTTGTATACATCCTTTTTGAAACGCAGTTTCTTGAATACTGCCATGCGTTCCTGTTCATCCTCCAGCACAAAAGGCCGGTAATCGGGGCCTCGCTGGGTTTCGCATGGAATAACCTCCAGCCTGGTTACCTCCACATCCCCCGTTTCGTTTCTTTCGAAAGTGATGCGGAAAATACCGGTGGAAGGATCCACATGGGACATGGTGCCGAAGGTGAAATTGCCGGTAGAATAGAGGATAGGTTTTCCCTTGTAAAAATGGATGGGCTGGATCACATGGGGGTGATGTCCCCAGATCACGTCTGCCCCGGCATCCATTATCTGTTTTGCATATTTGTACTGCCAGCTTTCCGGTGTCATGTAGGTTTCCCGGCCCCAATGCAGGCTGACCACCACAATATCGCAGCCTTCTTCATTTTTCAGCTTTTCAATCCGCTGAGCAATGCGTTTCTGGTCCGAATCCTGAGGATAGGAAAAGCCGAGAAAGCCCAGCTTGATTCCTTTCAGCTCCGCCGTTGCCAGATGATCGTATCCATCCTTGGACGTGGTAAGATAAGAACCGAAGTGCTTTATCCCCGCCTCTTCCAGAATGCGCAGCGTATCGTCATACCCTTTTTCGAAAAAATCGAAACTATGATTGTTGATGGTGTTCACCATTTCAATGCTGCCAAGGGTCAGCGCCTGTACGTTTTCCGGCTTCCCCTTGAGATAATACACCTTGTCTGCGTGCTGTCTGCTTTCCGTAAATACCACTTCCAGATTGGCAACCGTCAGATCATCCTTTTCCAGATACTCCTTCACCAGACTGAAAGGCCATTCCATGCCGTTTTGGTCAAGGCAGGTGTGATAACTGGAATCATAATCCATGTACTGCGCCGAATCACCGATGCTGCAATCGCCGATAAAGGAAACAGTGATGCTTTCGTTTTCTTCTGCCAATGCATAAACGGGCAGCATCAGCACAATCAGAAAAACACAAATCGCTCTTTTCATATTTCCATTTCTCCTTTATTCTTCCATCAATGCATCCCACCCATCCGGAATGTGGGAACAGATTTCTATCCATTCACCGGTCATCGGGTGCAAAAAACGGATCCTGCATGAATGCAATGCAAATCTGCCCGGCAAAGACGGATGCTCTTCTCCGTATAAATAATCCCCGGTTACCGGACAGCCGACAGCCGCCATGTGAACACGGATCTGGTGCGTTCTTCCTGTTTCCAGCCTCAGATGGATCAGAGAACGTTTTTTCCCTTTTTGCAACACACGAAAATGCGTTCGTGCTTCTTTTCCGTTGCTGCACACTATTCTGCGGATGCCCTCACCCATTTTACCGATGGGCAGATCAACCGTTCCTTCTTCATTCTCCGGCGACCCTTCACATATGGCCACATATTCCCGGATAAATATTTCTCCATGGAGCATGCTTTGCAAGCGCTGCTGTGCATAGGCGTTTTTTGCCACCACCATCAGCCCGCTTGTTCCTTTGTCCAGCCGGTTCACCGGGCGAAACAGATAGTTTTCAGGTCTTCCAAGATAAATATACAACGCATCTTCCAGCGTTTCCCCTGTCTGATGGGCTGAACGCATGGTAGGCAAAGGAGCCTGCTTATCAATCACATAATAATGTTCGTCTTCCCATGCAATGCTGACCCGGCCTTCTCCCTCTACCTGCAATTGCTGTCCATGTTCCTGAAAAGAAAAAGAAAGCTCCTGCCCTTCCCGCACTCTCTCATCAGCCCGTGCCTGCCTTCCGTCCAGCATCACGCCACCCGAAAATTTCAGACTTCTGAAGCTGCCAGCCGACAAATGCGCCACCTTCAGCGCTATATGCTTCACAGAGCAGCCGTCCTGTTCTTTTTCAATTCTTATCCGGACAGTGTGCATTCATATCACCGGCTTTTTAATACTTCCTGCTCATTATACATGCTTTTTCCGCCGATATCAATTCCCCCATAAATGCCTCTTTTCTTCATGTCATAAAAATGTTATAATTTCTGCATTTGTTATTTCTGGTTTCACTATTGACAATGTATTATTTGGCATATAAAATGGTACTGTTTGATATGAAACGGAGGAGAAACCATGGCAGATTCTTTATTGTTCCAATCCAAGGGCGAAGATACCCAGATGCCCGCCCTTTTGGTAGAAGGTTCCCATACACCTGATGCCCTGGCCAGCGCCAGCGGTGTTTACATTGCCGCCGCCGGTTCTGCCATGCTGCAAAACGGCGATCAGCAGCTGCGCACCTGTGATATGTGGCTGTGGCTTGCCGTTGAAAACGGCGCTCTGAATATCCGCTCTCAGGATACATCGTTCACCCTGTGCACCGGTGATTGCTGCATGCTGCCCCCCGGTTCTTCCAATACGGTTCTTTCCGTCCCCCAGGAAGCCCGTGTGCTGTGGCTGATGGTGGGCGGCACCCTGTCCGGTGCGTTCCTGCAAAGGATGGGCGCATTGCCCCACCGTATCATGAAGCAGGGGGCGCTTCCTTCCCAGCTGAACCTGGCCAAGTATATCGTTCAGGCCACGGTGCGTATTGCTGCATCCGAAGATGCTTCTTCCGCCCAGCTGCAGCAGCTGCTTTGGGCCATGCTGGCCTCCCATTCCGGTCAGCCCGTGGCCATGGATGCCGTGCTTTCCCACGAAATTGCCAAAGTGGTGGATGCCATGCGCAAAAACCAGTACCGCGACAGCTTCTCCCTCAGCGATATGGCCGCTCTTTCCCGTATGCCTGTGGAAACCTTCCGCAAGCGCTTCGTTTCCGAAGTGGGCATGCCGCCCCAGAGCTATCAGCTTTTCTGCAAAATGGAGCGTGCCAAGCAGCTGCTTAAAGAAGGCTATACCGTGCGCCAGGCCGGTGTGGAAGTGGGCATGGCCGATCCTTACCATTTCTCCAAAACATTCAAAAATATCGTGGGCATGAGTCCTTCTGCCTACAGTAAGACGGCGCTCAAATGATCATCAAGCCGTATTCCGCGGAACAGGCCCGCATGCTCTCCCCTCTGCAATTGGCCTTCATCGGCGACAGCGTTCACGCCATGCTGGTGCGTCAGCATCTGCTGGCAAAAAACATGAACGTCAAGCAAATGCACCTGAAATGTGTACAGGCTGTACGTGCTGTGTCCCAGGCAAAATCCATGGACGCTATCCTGCCCCTGCTTTCCGATGAAGAACTCTCCATCGTCAAAAGGGGCCGTAATGCCCATTCTCACCATGGCAGCCCCAAGGGAGCCACGGTGTCCGAATATGCCAGTGCCACCGGCCTGGAAGCCTTGCTGGGATATTTGTATCTGACCGACGATATGGAACGACTCCAGTTTCTTTTGCCCTATCTTATGCCGGAGGATTGAATTTATGCCTTCTGTACCTTTGAAAGTTTCCCTTATTGCCCACACCCCGGACCCTGAAAAAACCTGCGCTCTGGCTGCCCGCACCTGTTATTCCGGGCTGGATATGGAAACGCTGAAAAGCCGCGTGGATGAAAAAGACCAGGCCGATTTTCTGCGCCGGGTGGTTGCCAGCGGCCATCTTTCCGTGCTGGAACACGCTTCCTTCACTTTCTCCGTCGAAGGCGTCAGCCGTGCGCTGCTTGCCCAGGTAACCCGGCATCGCATTGCCAGCTTTTCCGTGCAGAGCCAGCGCTATGTTTCCCTGGAGAAGGGATTTGGCTATATCATTCCGCCCCGCATCCGGGATCTGGGCGATGAAGCTGTGGCCCAGTTCGAATCCCAGATGCAAAAAATGCATCAATGGTATATTGACTGGCAGGAAAAGCTGGGCAGCGGTGAAGGCAGCAACGAGGATGCTCGTTTTGTGCTGCCCAACGCCTGCGAAACCCATATTACCATGACCATGAACGCCCGGGAATTGCTCCATTTCTTCTCCCTGCGCTGCTGCGACAGAGCCCAGTGGGAAATTCGTGCCATGGCCGTTGAGATGCTCAGGCTGTGCAAGCAGGCAGCACCGGTGCTTTTCGAAAACGCCGGCCCTTCCTGTGTAAAGGGCCCCTGCCCCGAAGGCGTAAAAAGCTGCGGCAAATCCCTGATCAACCGTGATCTGTTCAAAAAAATGTAATTGCAATCATGAGAAAGGAGCCAAATATGGCATACTATCAGGATTTTACCAAAAAGAAAATGACCCGGAAGGACCATCTGCGTCAGGACAGCACCTGGGAAGAAGAAGGCACCCGTTACCGCAAGGCAGCCAAGCAGAACGATCAGCAGCGCTTTGAAAAAAACGATAAGCGCAGCTTTTCCGGAAAACCCGGCCACGGCGGAAAGCCTGCAAATCAGAAGATGGATTTCCATCAAAAGCCTTCTTCTTTTGCCCCCCCTGCCAAGCCCCAGCGGCCTGCCCCTGCCCCCCGTCCCGTAGAAAAGGACGATGCTTTCCTTCCCCCGGAAAACCTGCTGTCCGGCCGCAATCCCATCCGGGAGGCCATCAAGAACGGCCGGGATATTGAAAAGCTGCTGGTGGCAAAGGGCGATCTTTCCGCCACCGCCAAGGAAATCATTTCCATGGCCCGGGATGCCCATATTCCCATCCAGACGGTGGAACGCACAAGGCTTGACGAAATCACCAAGAACCATCAGGGCATGCTGGCCTTTGCTTCCGCTTACCGCTATTTTGATGTGGAAGATATGCTTTCTGAAGCCGAAGAAAAGGGCGAAGAACCCTTCCTGGTTATTCTGGATGGGGTGACGGACCCGCAGAACCTTGGGGCCATCATCCGCACCGCTGCCTG
>JAFSBN010000092.1 GCA_017437265.1 Clostridia bacterium | reverse complement strand
GGGGGGCCCCCCCCCCCCCCGCCCCGGTGGGCAGTGCCCACACCCAACTCGCAATGTTGCAATCTTCTTTACGCATTCTTGCTTCTGCGTGTAAACGGGAAATGCCGCACAGTCCTCTGCGCCGCCTTCGCTTATTTCAGAAAACTTTCAATCAATGCCGCAGCCTGACCGGCCGGATCGGCATGCATATCCAGCCAGTGGATATCCTGATCCTTTTTAAACCAGGTCACCTGCCGCTTGGCGAACTTTTTGATAGCATTGCCCAGCTCCAGCACCATCTGATCATAGCCGATTTCGCCTTTAATATAGCGGGTGAGGTAGCGGTATTCCAGGCCCAGCTTCATCAGAAATTCTTCGCTGCAGCCATCGGAAAGCAAATCTTCCACTTCCTTTACCATCCCCTGCTGCAGCCGTCTTTCCAGCCTCTCGTCCACCCGTTTTTTCAGTGTTTCCCTATCCCAGCTGACGCCGATTTTCAGCGTTTCGTACCGGGGCGACCGCTTGCCGGGGCGATAATCGTCCGCCGCCAGCCTCTCCAGTGCGCGCATGACCCGGTTACGGTTTCGGGGGTCAATATCGGTATCGGGCAATTGTTCCTTCAGCATTTCATACAGCTTCGGGGTTTCGAAGGTTTCCAGACGGGCCCTCAGTTCCAGATCCGGTGCCCGGTCGGACAGCTCATATCCATCGGCCACGGCATTCACATACAGCCCCGTGCCCCCCACCAGAAAGGGCACTTTCTGCCGGGCAAGGATATCGTCAATGGCAGCATAGGACAGCCGCTGAAAATCAGCCATGGAGAAAAAATCCCCCGGCTTGCACACATCGATCAGGTGATGGGGTACGCCCTGCATTTCTTCTTTTGTAATTTTACCGCTGCCCAAATCCAGCCGTTCAAACACCTGACGTGAATCCGCCGACACCACTTCGCCGTTAAAACGGGACGCCATTTCCACCCCCAGGCCGCTTTTGCCGGAGGCATTGGTGCCGCAGATGACGATCAGTTTTCCTTTCATTGTGTATCGCTCCCTTCTTCAATGGGCGGAACAGGCTGGTTTTCAAAGCCGAAATATGCTTTATCCCCTTCCGGGGTAACGCCGTAATGGATCAGCAGTTCCTCCACGGTAACGCAGAGGATGTTTCTTTCCTCCAGCCTGTCCAGAATATCTTCATTCTCTTGCGTCAGCACCGTCTTTGGATAGCTGCGGCGCAGATGGGTTTTATAGGTGAGGGCTTCCCTTTCACCGATGGTGTAGGAAAAGCGCAGCACCTCCGGAATGGGCTGCCATGCGTTTTCTTCCGCACAGGCAGGCACAAAAAAGCACAGGCAAAGCAGCAGCATAAGCAGTTTTTTCAGCATTGGTTTCTCCATATAAAACCGGCTGCCGTTTTCAGGCGGCAGCCGTCATGTTCTCTTCGTTCCTTTTCAGGCCCTTACAGCGCCTTCAGGGTATCCCGGAAATGGCCCAGGATGGTCATATAGCTTTCGTTGTACCAGCCGGGGGCAGCCATATCCACGGTGATGATGCGGTTATTATCCAGCAGTGCCACCATCACACGGCCGCGCACCACATTGCCATCCACCATCACACCGCGGTAGTTGTTGTAATAGCCGGGCTTATCCAGCAGGGTTCGGTCGTCGGCCTGGTAGGTTTTCCATTCCACATAGCTGTGGCTGATTTCTTCCAGTTCGTCGGCCAGGGTCTGCTTCACGTTGGACAGTTTATAATCGGCAGATACAGGCGTGATGGACAGGGTGAGGGTGCCCTGGAAATTATCATACACATTGGGATCCTTCAGCACGATGGTGTCGGGGATGGTGGTATCCATCAGCCAGCCCTGCGGTGCTTCGAACTTGATGCCCAGGCTTTCCATGGCCACTTCCGCATAGCTGAAGGCCAGAGAGGGCCGGGGGGTGGCGGTGGGCTTGTCAATAGGATCCAGCGGGATGGGCGTGGCACCGGCATACAGGGCATTGCCGTATTCGTCATACGCCATGCCGGCAACGTAGGTATCGCCATCCTCTTCCGCCAGGGGATCATAGGGCATCTGGGTTGCCGGAGCCTGGGAGGGAATGGACAGGGGATCCTGCTGGGAGGCAGGGGTATATTCGTCGTAATCCTTGGGCTGGGCAGCGCATCCGCTCAGCATCACAGCAGCCATCAGCACCGTTACAAACAGGCATACACGCTTTTTCATTGGGGAAGAAACCTCCTTAACGATTCCGGGAAAGCGGAACGCTTAACAAATTCAGCATTGAGAGTTTATATTATTGTAACAGTTTCTTCATGGTTCGTCAAGCATTTTCCTGCTCAAACCGGGGCCTGCAGCCGCATTTTTACAAAAGACCCATGTATTCATCCAGGGCAGTCTGCTTTTCCGTCTGGGCAGCCGGCTTTTCTTCGCCGTATTTGGGATGATACAGCCGCCTGTCCAGGCTCCAGATTTTTTCGCTGAAGGCCCCGGCAGGGGTGCGGCGCATTACGCCTTCCATTTCGTTCATCTTGGCGTCCATATCGTCCAGCATGTGCAGCATTTCCGCTTCGGGGAACATGGGCGGCCGGGGGCTGCCGTGATCCGCTTCGCCGTGGTGGCTGATCACCATATGGCAAAGCAGCAGCACATATTCCCCGGAAACATTGGCCCGCCGTGCCGCTTCCTTCACCTGGGCCACACCATGCACCAGATGGCCCAGCAGCTGGCCTTCTGCGGAATAATCGGACACATTGCCGTTTTCGTCGCTCAAAAACTCGGCGGTTTTGCTCAGGTCATGGGCAATGGCGCCGGCCCGGAGCAGATCGCCATTGAGGAAGGGATACAAAGGCAGCAGCTTTTCCGCCGCCCGCAGCACGCTGATGGTATGATGCAAAAGGCCGCTGCGCTCTGCATGGTGCAGCCGCTGAGCCGCAGGATAATACATCAGTTTATCCCCGCACATTTTAATCATCTCCCGCATGATGCCCTTCAGTTCAGGAGACTGCATTTTGTCAATGGTGCGGTTGATTTCGGAAAGCATCGCTTCCGGCTTTTCCGGGGCACAGGGCATCAGGGCAGAAATATCCACATCGTCTTCCGGGCCGGGGTTGCGCAGCCGTTCAATGCGCATCTGCAGCCGGCCGTTGTATTCCTGCACCGTGCCGCGCACCTTCACAATGCTGCCCTGCCGGGGCGGCGGTACCGTGCCGTCCCACATTTTGCAGTTGATATCGCCGGAGGTATCGCACAGCGTCATATCCAGGTATTTCCCGCCGTTGGAAGAGGTGCGCTGGTCAGCGGTGCGCACCAGCAAAAAGCCTTCGAATTTCTGATCCCGCTGCACAGAGGCCAGGGTGGGCTGAAGCATGTAAACAATCCCTCATTTCTCCAGGGCCCTGATAAAGCCCTGAAATTCTTCCAGATGACGGCGTTCTTCCCCTGCAATGGTGCTGAAAGCCCGGGCTGCATCGCCGTCCAGTTTTTCCGCAAAGGCCGAATAGGTTTCAATGGCCTTTTCTTCTTCCCCGGCGGCATACTGAAACAACGCACAGGGCGATTCAAACGCACCCTTGCGCTGGGCTGCCATCAGGCCGCCGGCATATAAGGTTTTCGCCGCCTGGGCAGAAAGAAGCTGGGCCTGCTCAAAGGAACAGGCCTCCTTGCCCAAGGCTTCAAACTGGGCTAGATGGCTTCTTTCTTCTGCCAGAATTTGGCAAACAGCCTGTGAAGAAGGCGTGTCCCGGAACAGCACCAGGGCACGCTCGTACAGGCGGATGGCCTGCTTCTCCATTTCACAGGCAAGGAAGACGGCTTCCCCGTATGTGAAAGCGCTCATCTTCAATTACTGGGCGTTGGCCAGGAATTCGTTCAGCTGATGCACCAGCTCATCCACGTTGGCGCCATGAGCCCGGCAGGCATCTTCCAGGGATTCGGCAGTGGCATGGGGGCAGCCCAGGCAATGCATGCCAAACTCCATCAGGATGCGGGCAGTGCCCCGATGAATGCTGAGCACCTTGCCGATAGCCATATCTTTGGTTACGGAATTTTCCATAATAAATCATGCTCCTTTTACTGATAAAATGATACGCTCTTATCATACGCTATTTTGGCCGGAAATGCAACACAACCGGCCAAACATTTTCCCGCAGGGACATTGTCCCTGCACCCAGTAGCGGATGCCGCTTGTCTTTTCGGACATACAATTTCCCGCTGGAGCGTGGGGAACCTGAGGGGCTTCGCCCCCTCAACCCCCAGCAGGGCCATTGGCCCTGCACCCGGTGCCGGTTATTGCCTGGCTTATCCGGCAAACAATATCCCGCTGAAACTTGTGTAAAAAAGTTTTCTTGAGTATAAAGAAGGCATCAGTCCGATGGGATGACGGAGGAATTGCAATCTGCCCTGTACGCAGCACGCAGAAGCCTCTAGGCAAACGAAGATTGTTACCTTGCAAGTTGGATATAGCACTGCCACCCACGGGCCGGCGGCGGTACGCCGCCAGCCGGATGCTTTGCATCCGGGGAAAACAGCAAAAAAGGCGTTGGAGGAAATTTATTTCCATCCACGCCTTTTTTCTGTTTTCATTGCGCCCGTGGGTGCAGATTACCGTTCCTCAAGTTTCTTGCAGAAACAAGGAAGATGCGGGAGGGGCAAGCCCCTCCCCTACGGTAGGATCCCTGCTTCATGCGGAAACAAGTATGTTACACCCGATTGTGTGTCGCAAAATGGGTGCAGGGCGGATCGCCCTGCCGTAGGGGTACAGGGGGCGAGAAGCCCCCTGCTCCGGTAGGCCGCACAGGCCCATGCCTCACCGTTCCGTCAACTGCTGCACCAGATCATTGATCAGGTTATTGAGGGACGGCGAGGTTTTCATTTCTTCTTTTACTTTGTTGCAGGCATGGTTGACCGTGGAATGGTCCCGGTTGCCAAAGCAGGCGCCGATCATGGTCAGCGGAGCGCCCACCACTTCCCGGGCAATGTACATGGCAATCTGCCGGGGCACCGTCACATCCCGGCTGCGGCGGCTGCTTTCCAGATCCTCCACCGTCACGCTGTAATAGGCAGCCACGGCGTTCATCACGTCCTGGCAGGTAACATGCCGGGGTTCGTTATGGGCGAACACTTCCTTCAGGGCTTCTTCTGCCAGCTGCTGGTCCACCGCCCGTCCGGTGAGGGAGGAAAAAGCGATGAGCCGGGTGAGGCAGCCTTCCAGTTCCCGGATGTTGGAAGACACGCGTTCTGCAATCATGGTAAGCACCTGAGGATCCACATGCATCATTTCGCTTTCCGCCTTCCTTTGCAGGATGGCGGTGCGGGTTTCCAGATCGGGCCGGGAAATATCGGCAATCAAACCCCATTCAAAGCGGCTGCGCAGCCTTTCCTCCAGCATGGGAATTTCCTTGGGCGGCTTATCGGAAGAAAGGATGATCTGCTTACCGGCGGTATGCAGGGCGTTGAAGGTGTGGAAGAATTCTTCCTGGGTTCCGGCCTTGTTGGCCAGGAACTGGATATCGTCCACCATCAGCACATCGATGTTCCGGTATTTTTCCCTGAATTCCATCTGAGTTTTCTTGTTCAGGGAATTGACCATTTCGGTCATGAAGGTTTCGCAGGTGACATACTGGATGCGCATATCCGGCTTCTGGGAAAGAATATAGTGACCGATGGCGTGGAGCAGGTGGGTTTTGCCAAGGCCTGCGCCGCCATAGATGAACAGCGGATTGTAGGCATCGGAGGGTGCTTCCGCCACTGCCAGGGCAGCGGCATGGGCGAAGCGGTTATTATTGCCCACCACGAAGGTGTCGAAGGTGTATTTGGGGTTCAGCCCGGCGTTCTCTGCAGGACGGGTGTCCGCAGGCGTGACGCCCTCCCGGTATTCCTGTGCCTGGGAAGGGGTGAGAATCTGGGCCTTCACCTGCCTGCCCATCACCTGAGACAGGGAATTGCCAATCAACACGGCATAGCGGGGCACCACAAACTGATGATAAAAATCCGTTACCGCTTCAATAAAAAACTGGTCGCCGGAAAAATCAAGGGGCTTGAGAGCCGCCTTGATCCAGGTATCGAAGGTAACCTGCGTCATTTCTGTGCGCATAACGGAGCAAGCCTGCTCCCAGATGGTCATTTTATCCAAGGTGTTTCTCTCCGCTTCTGTTGCATGAGCCATGCATGATGATGCCGGGACATGGCGGCCGAAAGGGCCGAAAAAAATATACCCGCTGATAGGCTTGCGCTGGCGGGCTGTGGATAACTTTTGTTGAAAAGTACTGTTTTTTCAAACCACGCTGACATCATACCAGATTTTCTTCGCTTTTTCAAGGGTTTTGACCAATTTTTCAGGCAATGAACTTCCATGCACCCCTCCCCTGTGTGGATAACTTTGTTTTTCAACCTATGGTGTTGCCCCTTCGTTTCCTCCACAAGTTGTGGAGCAAGCATATGTTCGCGTGCTGTATTTTTATACATAATATGTATATTATTCGTTTTTTGTCGTTTTTTTGTAACAGTTCCTGGAAAAAGTTAATAATTCCCGAAAGAGTGCAAAAAGAACGTTAAATATTTGTAAAACAGGTTGCAGGGAGAGCCGGAAATGTATTACAATAAATATGTATAGGATTTTTTTGAAAGGAACATGAAGGATGATTTATCTGGTGGAAGACGACGCCGGCATCCGGGAGCTGATGAGCTATACACTGGTTGCCTCCGGCTTTCAGACCCGCAGCTTTGACAAAGGCGAATCTCTGTGGCAGGCCCTTGAAAAAGAAACGCCCCGCCTGATCATTCTGGACATTATGCTGCCGGGAGAGGACGGGCTGTCCATTTTGAAAAAGCTGCGCAGCAGAGGCAATACAGCCGCTATCCCCGTGATCATGGCCACCGCCAAAGGCACGGAATACGACCGGGTGATCGGCCTGGATCTGGGCGCGGATGATTATCTCTCCAAGCCCTTTGGCATGATGGAGATGGTGAGCCGGGTGAAAGCGGTGCTCCGCCGCACCGGAAAGGCAGAAAATGCACAGCAGCTGTCCCTTGGCGGCATCCGGATCAGCCCGGAGGAACACACCGTGATGGTGATGGAAAAGCAGGTGCAGCTGACCCTGAAGGAATTTGAACTGCTGCTTTTGTTTATGGGGCGGCCCGGCCATGTGTATTCCAGAGAAAAGCTGCTGATGAAGGTATGGGGTGCCGACTATGTGGGTGAAACCCGCACCGTGGACGTGCACATCGCCACCCTTCGCAGCAAGCTGGGGGCCTGCGGCGGATATATTGAAACCGTCCGGGGCGTGGGCTATCGTTTTTCTGCAGAGGATGAATAATGATGTTTAAGCATATTTTCCGGGCCGCATTTATGATGATCACGCTGCTGTTCATCCTGCTGGCGGCCCTGTGCATACTGGCCATTCATTTTCTGCCGGGAATGGAAGCGGACACAACAAGCCTGCTTTTGTACCTTGGCCTGCCGGCGCTGATCATTTACGGCCTGATCACGTTCCTGTGCGGCGTGGCGTCCCATGTGGCCGCCATGCGCATTGCCGCCCCCCTCAACAGCATCAGCCCCGATGCCCCGCCAAAGAAGGCTGCTTTCGATGAGGTGGAGCCCCTCATCCGCAGGATGCAGGAAAAGCAGGCCGCCTTCGGCCGCAAGCAGGAGGAATTCGAAAAAACCACCCGGTACATGACAGAGGGACTGATTTTGCTCAGCGAATCGGGCAAAGTGATCACCTTAAACGATGCCGCCCGGCGCATTTTCCGGCTGGACGGCCAGGTTGAAGGCCGGGATATTCTCTTCCTCTATCCTTCCGATATGCTGCGTCAGCTGCTTCAAAGCAGCCGGGAAGGCAGATCCTCGGAAATTGCTCTCCGAATCCGCAATATTTCCTATCAGATTAACGCCAGCCCCATCTTCCAGAGCGGCAAGGTAAGCGGCGTGGTGCTGCTCATTTTCGATATCACCCAGCGGGAACAGGCAGAAAAGATGCGCAGGGAATTCACCGCCAATGTATCCCACGAGCTGAAAACACCGCTGCAGACCATTTCCGGCTGTGCCGAGCTTTTATCCAGCGGCATGGTAAAGACAGAAGATGTGCCCCGCTTTTCCCAGCAGATCCACACCGAAGCCCGGCGTATGATCACCCTGGTGGAAGATATCCTCAAGCTTTCCCGGCTGGATGAAGGGGAAGGCAGCCTGGAGAGAGAAGAAGTGGACCTTTTCGCCCTGGCCCAAAAAACCATGGATGTGCTTGCGCCTGCCGCACAGGCCGCTCAGGTACAGCTGCTGCTGAAGGGCGAAAGCTGCCGGATGACCGGCATCCCCCAGCTGCTGGATGCCATCGTCTATAACCTGTGCGATAACGCCATCAAATACAACATGCCCGGCGGAGAAGTTCTGGTGGAAATCAAAAAGAAGGGAAATGCCACCTCCCTTACCGTGCAGGATACCGGCATCGGCATCCCCATTCATCAGCAGGAACGGGTGTTTGAACGTTTCTACCGGGTGGACAAAAGCCACTCCAAGAAAGTGGGCGGCACCGGCCTTGGCCTTTCCATTGTAAAGCATGCCGCCCGCCTGCATGACGCCCGCATCCGGCTGGAAAGCCAGGTGGGCAAAGGAACGAAAGTGAAAATCCTCTTCCCTGAAGATACAAAAATCGTAAAAAGCAGCACTGACTTTACATAAACTTTACAATTGTCTGATTATTTTTTGACAATATTCATGTTACACTGCATATGTAAAATTCCTGAAAATTTCACATCAACTTCCGGTAAATACAGAAAGATTGGAAATGGATAAGGAGAGAGACCATGGCTGGACAATTTGACCTTTTCAGTGCATTGACGATGGTATGCGGCTTGTGCCTGTTCCTGTTTGGTATGAGCGTAATGGGCGACGGCCTGGAACGCCGTGCCGGCAGCGGCCTTCGCACACTGCTGAGCAAGCTGACGGAAAACAAGCTGGCCGGCTTCCTCACCGGCCTTGGCGTAACGGCTGTGATCCAGTCCTCTTCCGCCACCACCGTCATGGTCGTAGGCTTTGTCAACTCCGGCATGATGACCCTCAAACAGGCCATTAACGTGATCATCGGTGCCAACGTAGGCACCACCATCACCGGCTGGATCGTGTCCCTGACAGGCATCGGCGACGGCAATATTGTGATGCAGCTGCTCAAGCCCTCCTCCTGGACGCCTGTGCTGGCGCTGATCGGGCTTATTTTCTACATGTTCTGCAAGAGCAACAAGAAAAAGGATACCGGCACCATTCTGCTGGGCTTTGCCACGCTGATGGTGGGTATGGAAACCATGACCGGGGCCGTAAAGGTGCTGCAGAACAATGAAGGCTTCAAGAGCCTGTTCCTGCTGTTCCAGAACCCTGTTCTGGGCCTGTTGGCCGGCGCTGTCCTCACCGGCATCATCCAGTCCTCCTCCGCTTCCGTGGGTATCATTCAGGCTCTCACCGTTACCGGCGCCATCACCTACGGCGCCGCCATCCCCATGATCATGGGTACCGGCATCGGCACCTGCGTTACCGCCATGCTTTCCGCCATCGGCGCCAAGCAGGAAGCCAAGCGCGCCGCCATGGCCCATCTGTTCTTCAATATCATCGCTTCCATCATTCTGCTGCCCATTTACTGGGTGGTGTGGGGTGTGTTCAAGCCGGCAGTGCTGGATGCACCGGCTACCTTCGTGGGCGTGGCTGTTGTGAACACTGCCTTCAAGGTAATCTCCACCGGCATGCTGCTGCCCTTCTCCAGTTCCCTGGAAAAGCTGGTATGCCGCCTTGTTCCCGATTCCAAGACCGCCGAAAAGAAGGTGGAACTGGACAACCGTCTGCTGGCCACTCCCCCTGTTGCCCTGCAGCAGTGCGGCAACGTGATCCGGGAAATGGCGGAAGTATCCATCCGTGCTTTCAAAAATGCCCTGCGTGCGCTGAATGACCCCTCCCCCGAGCTGGCCGAAAGCATTCGGGCTGATGAAAATCTGTCTGACCATTATGAAGACGTGCTGGGCACCTTCCTCATCCAGCTCAGCGCTGAACGCATGAGCCAGGCCGACAGTGAAGAGGCCACCAAGTTCCTCAAAGTGATCGGTGATTTCGAACGCATTTCCGACCATGCCGTGAATATCCTGGAATCCGCAGAAGAAATGCGGGAAAAGCAACTGTCCATGACGGAACAGGCTTCCCGGGAATTTGCCACCTTCTCCGCCGCCGTGGAAGAAATTCTGGACAACAGCCTCAAGGCTTTTGTGGACAATGACCTGGTAATGGCCATGAATGTGGAACCCCTGGAACAGGTGATCGACAAAATGCGCGACAAGCTGCGCAACCGCCACATCAAGCGCATGCAGCAGGGCGAATGCAGCATCGGCATGGGCTTCATCTGGAGCGACCTGCTTTCCAATCTGGAACGCACCTCCGACCATTGCTCCAATATCGCCGGCTGCGTGATCGATACCGCTCACCACAACCTGAACCTGCATGAAGAACTGCAGGCCGTGCGTCACGGCAATGCCCAGTTCACCGAAAACTTCGAAGCTTATACCGAAAAGTATGCGCTGAAGTGATTCCCCCCTGCACATTCACGCAAACAAAACCAGGGGCATTGCCCCTGGACCCAGTAGCGGAACTTTCATGGCTTATCTAACAAACTATTTTCCCGCTGTCGCTTGGGGAACGCTGAGGGGCGTTGCCCCCTCAACCCCCACCAGGGATTTCATCCCTGGACCCAGCAG
>JAFSBN010000091.1 GCA_017437265.1 Clostridia bacterium | reverse complement strand
TGGCGGTTTTGCATCAGGGAGTTGTGCTGTTTCTGATGGCGGCACTGGGCTTTTTTCTGGTTTGGCGGAAGGTGTGGAATGATCAGAGCGTGAAAAGCGTCACGTCCCTGGTGATCATGATTTCCACCCCCTGCCTGAATTTTTCCAAGCTGTATCATCTGCCGGCCGGATCCCTGACAGGGGAATGGCTGTTTTGTTTTTTCCAGTCCATGGCCCTCACCAGCGCCATGCTTGGCATCGGTTATCTGGTATTCCGCAAGCAGGAAAGGGATCTGCGGGCGGTGTTTACCCAATTGACCGCCCTTTCCAACTGCGGCTTTATGGGCTACCCCGTGATGGAAGCGGCCTTCGGCGCCACCACGGTGGGGTATGGCGTGGCGTTTGTGACGGCGTTCAATATTGTCAGCTGGTCCATTGCCCTGGCCCTTTTCTGCAAGGATTTCAAAACCGGGCTGAAGAAGATGGTGAACCCCACCATGTGCGCCATTGCGGTGGCCCTTGTTTTGCAGATTCTGGGCTGGAAGCTGCCTACGGTGATCACCGACGTGGTGGATGCCATGAGCGCCCTGGCAACCCCCATGGCCATGATGGTGGCCGGAGCTTACTTTGGCAAAATCACCGTGGATATGCTGAAAAACAAAAGCTTTCTGCTCACCTGCGGCATGCGGCTGCTGGTGATGCCCCTGTTTGCACTGGCGGTTTTGAAGCTGCTGGGGGTGACGGGCGAAGTGGGAGCGGCTATCTTTATTGCCTGCTGTATGCCCGGCGCCAGCAACACGCTGGTGCAGGCTTCAGCCTATTCCACGCCCCGGGCCCGGGAGATTGCAGTGGGCGCCGTGGCATTCACCACCATCCTCAGCGTGGGCACCATTCCGCTGATGATGCTTTTGTGGTAAAAATACCTATTGACAGAAAAGAAGAAATTCTGTATAATTTCAGCCGAACTGAATACCTTATCCAGAGTGGTGGAGGGACTGGCCCTGTGAAGCCCGGCAACCGGCACTTATGTGCAAGGTGCTAATTCCAGCAGCGTGCAAACGCTGGCAGATAAGGCGCAAAGAAATGGGAGAACCATGCTGCTTGTCTGCTGACAGGCAGCATTTTTTTGCGGAGGGAAAGGCTTTCAGTATCAAAAGAAAAAGGAGAAAAGAACCTATGCGTACCCTGTTTACTTCCGAATCCGTTACTGAAGGCCATCCCGACAAAATGTGCGACCAGATCTCCGATGCCATTCTGGACGCACTGCTGGAACAGGATCCCATGAGCCGTGTGGCCTGCGAAACCTGCGCCACCACCGGGCTTGTGATGGTGATGGGCGAAATCACCACCCAGGGCTATGTGCCCATTGCGGACGTGGTTCGCAAAGTGGTGAACGACATCGGCTATGACCGGGCCAAGAAGGGCTTTGACGGTGCTTCCTGCGCCGTGCTCACCGCCGTGCATGACCAGAGCCCCGATATTGCCCAGGGCGTGGACGCTGCTCTGGAAACCCGTGAAGAAACGGAAAACGAAACCGGCGCCGGCGACCAGGGCATGATGTTTGGCTTTGCCTGCGACGAAACCCCCGAAATGATGCCCATGCCCATCGCGCTGGCCCACCGCCTGACCCGCAAAATGGCCGAAGTGCGCAAGGACGGCACCTACCCCTGGATGCGTCCCGACGGCAAGAGCCAGGTGACTGTTGTGTACGAAGACGGC
>JAFSBN010000090.1 GCA_017437265.1 Clostridia bacterium | reverse complement strand
TCACCGGCCGCAGCTACAAGCTGTTCGATTACTACGGCGCTGCCGATGCCGAAGAAGTGATCGTGGCCATGGGCTCCGGTTGCGAAACCATCCATGAAACCCTGGATGCCATGCTGAAGAAGGGCAAGAAGGTTGGCGTGATCAAGGTGCATCTGTACCGTCCCTTCTCCGCCAAGCACTTCCTTAATGCTCTGCCCGAAACCTGCAAGAAGATCGCCGTGCTGGACCGCACCAAGGAACCCGGTTCCCTGGGCGAACCCCTGTACGAAGATGTGTGCGCTGTTCTGGCCGAAAACGGCAAGAAGGATATCGTGGTCGTAGGCGGCCGCTATGGTCTGGGTTCCAAGGAATTCAACCCCACCATGGTCAAGGCTGTGTATGACAACCTGTCCAAGGCTGCCCCCAAGAACCACTTCACCGTGGGCATCATCGACGACGTGACCCGGACCAACCTCAAGCTTGGCAAGCAGTACAACGTGGCCCCCAAGGGCACCGTGAGCTGCAAGTTCTACGGCCTGGGTTCTGACGGTACCGTCGGCGCCAACAAGAACTCCATCAAGATCATCGGCGACCATACCGATAAGTACGCTCAGGCTTATTTCGCCTATGACTCCAAGAAGTCCGGCGGTCTGACCGTGTCCCACCTGCGCTTTGGCGATGTGCCGATCCGCTCCACTTATCTGATCGACGCTGCTGACTTCATTGCCTGCCACAACCCCGCTTATGTGACCATGTATGACATGGTGTCCTCCCTCAAGGACGGCGGCACCTTCCTGCTGAACAGCCAGTGGGAACCCGAAGAAATGGGCGAACACCTGCCTGCTACCATGAAGCAGCTGCTGGCCAAGAAGAAGGCTAAGTTCTACACCATCAACGCCATCAAGCTGGCCGCTCAGGTTGGCATGGGTGGCCGTATCAACACCATCATGCAGGCTGCCTTCTTCAAGCTGGCCGACATCATCCCCTACGAAGATGCCGACAAGTACATGAAGGCCTATGCCAAGAAGACCTACGGCAAGAAGGGCGACGCCGTTGTCCAGAAGAACTGGGACGCCATCGACATCGCCATCTCCGGCCTGAAGGAAGTTCCCGTGCCCGCTGAATGGGCCACCGCCACCACCGGCGCCGAACCCGCCAAGGTGGAAGCCAGCGACTACTTCAACAACTTTGTCAAGCCCATCCTGGCTCAGGAAGGCGACAGCCTGCCCGTTTCCGCTTTCGATCCTGCCGGTATCGTGCCCAACGGCACCACCCAGTACGAAAAGCGCGGCATCGCTGTGAAGGTTCCCGAATGGATCGTGGACAACTGCGTGCAGTGCGGCCAGTGCTCTCTGGTTTGCCCCCATGCCTGCATCCGTCCCATCCTGATGAAGGAAGGCACTGAAAAGCCTGCTTCCTACATCACCAAGAAGGCTATCGGTAAGGAATATGCCGGCTACGAATATCGTATGCAGGTCAGCCCCCTGGATTGCACCGGCTGCGGCAACTGCGTTGAAGTCTGCCCCGCCAAGGTGAAGGCTCTGGTGATGAAGCCCCTGGCCGAACAGAAGGTGGAAGAAGAAAACTGGAAGTTCGCCATGAACCTGCCCCGTCCCGATGTGAAGATCAACCCCGCCACTGTGAAGGGCAGCCAGTTCCTGCAGCCCCTCTTCGAATTCTCCGGCGCTTGCGCTGGCTGCGGCGAAACCCCCTCTGTGAAGCTGGTTACCCAGCTGTTTGGTGATCGTATGCTGGTTGCCAACGCTACGGGCTGCTCCTCCATCTACGGCGGTTCCGCTCCCACCAACCCCTACACCGTCAACGAAAAGGGCCATGGTCCTGCCTGGGCCAACAGCCTCTTCGAAGACAACGCTGAATTCGGCTTTGGTATGAACCTGGCCACCGCTCAGCGCCGCGCCAAGCTGGCCGAAACCATCCAGGCTCTGGCTGCCAAGTGCCCCGACTGGAAGGAATTCCAGGAAGCTGCCGCTGAATGGCTGGAAAACATGGAAGAAGCCGAAGGCTCCAAGATCGCTGCTGAAAAGATCATCGCCTGCGTGGAAGGCTGCATGAACTGCGGCTGCGAATGCGATGCCCTGTGCAAGGAAATCTACGATGCCAAGGATATGCTGGTCAAGAAGTCCATCTGGATCTTCGGCGGCGACGGCTGGGCCTATGACATCGGTTACGGCGGTGTGGACCACGTGCTGGCCCAGAACCAGGATGTGAACATCCTCGTGCTGGATACCGAAGTGTACTCCAACACCGGCGGTCAGGCTTCCAAGTCCACCCCCACCGGCTCCGTGGCCAAGTTTGCCGCTGCCGGTAAGCGGACCAAGAAGAAGGACCTGGGCATGATGGCCATGAGCTATGGCTATGTGTACGTGGCTACCGTGGCTATGAGCGCTAACCCCGCTCAGCTGATCAAGGCCATGATCGAAGCTGAAAAGTACCATGGTCCCTCCCTGATCATCGCTTATGCTCCCTGCATCAACCACGGCATCAACATGTCCCTGGCTCAGGCCGAAATCCGCAAGGCTGTTGCCGCCGGTTATTGGCCCCTGTATCGGTACAACCCCGATCTGGATCAGCCCCTCACCATCGACAGCAAGGATCCCACCGAAAGCTATCAGGACTTCATCCGCGGCGAAACCCGTTATCAGACGCTGCTGAAGATGTTCCCCGAAGCCGCCGAAAAGCTCTTTGCCCAGAACGAAGAGGATGCCAAGGTGCGTCTTGCCAACTACAAGCGCATGGCTGGTCAGGAATAATTCCTAACAAAATCAAGGGTCGCCCGCAAGGGCGGCCCTTATTTAATTTTATATGAAGAATGCAGAATTTCACGAAGCAGGGGGCTCCTCGCCCCCTGTACCCCGCGGCAGGGCTATTAGCCCTGCACCCGTTTTGCGATACACAATCGTATCCAACAGACTTGTTTCCGCACGAAAGTTGAGGAGACGAATAAACAGCACCACGGGCACAATGAAAACGAAAAAAAGAGCGGCTGAGAGAATACATTCTCTCACCGCTTCTTTTTTATCGTTTTCCCCGGATGCTTTGCATCCGGTTGGCGGTGTTCCACCGCCCAGCCCGTGGCCCGCAGTGCGGGCACCCAATTCGCATAGTTTCAATCAATCTTTTGCAAAGGGATTTCTGAGTGGCGCTAGTGCCGCAGCCAACTCGCAAACACACAATCATCCTCTGCGAAAGAGTGTGTGCGTGTTACGCGTTTTCACCGGGAATCTGTTTGTTTGATGCAAATTGCAATTTCCGGAAATGGGTCCAGGGCACTGCCCTGGTCCGGAAATGGGTGCAGGGACGATGTCCCTGCTGGGGTGCGGGGTGAAACCCCGCATAGCGCCCCTCACTGCATGTAAGGTGCAAATTCGTCCCCCAGCACGTCCAGGTTGTGCTCCAGGAACAGGTTGCCCTTCATCTGAGACAGATCGCTCTTCACATCGGCAGGATCCTTGCCAAACAGGTGCACGTCGCAGTAGTCCAGGATGTATTCCATATCGCTTTGCAGGATGGCATGGCCGTCCAGATGGATGATCATGTTGTTCTGGTCAGGGCAGCCAAGCAAATCCCACACCGGCTGAGAAGCCAGGAAGGAGAAGCACTGACCTTCGGTATTGTTCCAGCCTTCGGAGGTGATGCCGGTAACGATGATCATGTGCCGGTCGGGATGGGCGGTGAGGGCAGAGAGCATGTACTGCTCCACCGGGATCACTTCAGGGCTGGCAAGGTAGCGGAAATTCCAGGTGAACCAGTAGCTTTCGCCGCTTTTCAAATTGGAAAGAGGCTCGTTCATAGATTCGTTCACCCATGCAGCGTTGCCGCCGAGGCTGGTGAGATCGTAGGTTTTGCCCTGATTGGAGGTGCGGAAAGGGGCCAGGCCGCCTGCGCCGGAGCAGGAGGGGATGCATACCTTGATCCGTTCATCGTAGGCACCGGCCACCGCCACGCTTTTGCCGTAGCGGGATACGCCGCCCACCAAAGACAGGCTGGGGTTAATGTTCATTTCGGCACCGGCGCCCAGTTCCATGGCGTCGATGATTTTGCTCACGCCCCATGCCCAGGCCAGCAATACGCCGGTTTTATCGGTGGGATCCTTGGTGTAGTAGGGATGGAGGGTGTAGTAAGCACCGGTGAAGGTGTTGTTATCGGCAGCCACGGGGATGGGGTTATAGGCAATGCCGGCATAGCCCCGGGAAGCGGCATAGAGCTGGTTTTGGGAAACGGCAGGGAAGCCGGGCCATGCCCAGATGTATTCCACGAAATAGGGATAGCCGCCGGCAGGCGCTTCCGTTTTGGGCAGGGTGACGGTAACGGTGAAGGAAGCGGTTTTTTCGTTGGCAGCGACAGTGATGGTCATATCGTAACCGGAACCGTCGGCCAGAGGTGTAAGGGTATAGGAAACGGTTTCCTGAGCCCTGTCGGGCATGTATCCGTAGATGTAGTATTCATACAGGCCCAGGATTTCTTCCCGGCGGCGCTGCCAGTCTTCTGCGGTTTTTACTTCCGTTCCGTCCTGAAAACGGAGCAATTCCGGCATGCCATCCAGCTTGGGCAATACCTTTGGATCGGTGAACATCATTGTTTCCTCCTCCTGTGCCATGGCAGTGGCAAAAGATGTGATCAGCAGCATAACGGCCATCAAAAATGACAGAACGCGCATAAGTTTCCTCCTTTTTGTATAACATATAGCCGATGTGGATTTTCTTTTATTATATCGGAAAGCGGTAAAAAAGGACAGTAAAAACGCGTCATTTTTGTCCTTGATGTTATCAAAATGTCCGATAATTCCATCTCGAAAAAGTTTGTTGAAAAAAAGTGAAAAAATTTTCGAAAAAAGTGTTGACAAATGGGCGCTGGTTATGTATAATAACATTCGTCGCCGCAAGAGTGGCGTCAGGAAAAACCTTCGGGGTGTAGCGCAGTCTGGTAGCGCACGTGCTTTGGGAGCATGGGGCCGGGGGTTCGAATCCCTTCACCCCGACCAGTTTTCCCAACAGCGGCGAAGGGCATCCTGTAAAACGTGGCCCCGTGGTCAAGCGGCCTAAGACACCGCCCTTTCACGGCGGTAACCCGGGTTCGAGTCCCGGCGGGGTCACCATTTTCCTTTTAGGAAGCACCTTGGGCCTTTAGCTCAGTTGGTCAGAGCTGCCGGCTCATAACCGGTTGGTCCGGGGTTCAAGTCCCTGAAGGCCCACCATTTACGGCCCGGTAGTTCAGTCGGTTTAGAATGCCAGCCTGTCACGCTGGAGGTCGAGGGTTC
>JAFSBN010000089.1 GCA_017437265.1 Clostridia bacterium | reverse complement strand
GGTGCCACTGGCACACACGGGCCGGCGGCAGAATGCCGCCAACCGGATGCAAAGCATCCGGGGAAAACGAGAAAAAACCGGCAGGAAAGTTCACTTTCCTGACCGGCTTTTTTCTTCGTTTTCATTTCGCCCGTGGTGCTGTTTTTCGTCTCCGCAACTCTCATGCGGAAACAACCCGGTTCGATGCGATTGTATGTCGCAAAATGGGTCCAGGGCCAATGGCCCTGGCGTGGGGTACAGGGGGCGAGAAGCCCCCTGCTCTCGTTAGGGTACAGGGGCCGCACAGGCCCCTGCCTCGGTAGGCAGTGCGGCTTACCGGCAGAATTTCTCGATATAGGCATCCAGACATTTCTGGATCACCTGCTTGGCGGCGTCCGCGCCGGCCAGCTCGTCCACCACCGTTTCTTTCCCCTCCAGATTCTTGTAGACGGAGAAGAAATGGCTCATTTCGTCGAAGATATGGGCCGGCAGTTCGCTCACATCATGGTAGGTGTTGTAGGTAGGGTCATGGAACGGAATGGCGATGATCTTTTCGTCCAGCCTGCCCTGATCCTTCATGGTAATGACGCCGATGGGATAGCAGCGTACCAGACTGAGGGGCTGAATCACTTCACTGCAGAGCAGCAGCACATCCAAAGGGTCGCCGTCGTCGGCATAGGTGCGGGGAATGAGGCCGTAATTAGCCGGGTAATGGGTGGAAGTATACAAAATCCTGTCCAGAATCAGATGGCCGGTTTCCTTGTCCAGCTCATACTTTTTCTTGCTGCCCTTTTCAATTTCAATGACAGCAATGAAATCGTTCTTCGTGATCCGGGAAGGGGAAATATCGTGCCAGATGTTGCTCATGTGTTTCGCCTCGTTTCTTTGGTTTACAGGCACATATTTTAGCAAGAACCATTCATTTTGTAAAGCTAAAGACAAAAGAAAAACCGTCCGGAGCATACAGCGCCGGACGGCATTGGATGGTTGGTTTATTCTGCGGTTTCGGTAACTTCTTCCGCCATTTCTTCCACCGTTTCTTCCACGGTTTCCAGGGATTCGTCTGCATCATCGGCCACATCGGATTCCTGCAGCACAACATCTTCCACGCTCATATCGGTCACAACGCCTTCGATGGCATCACGCTTGGCGCAGTAGGCGCACAGACGGGTACGGTTGGCGGCCACAGCTTCTTCCACAGAGCCCACAGTCAGCTGTTCGGAGACGTTGAGGGTCTGGCAATCGGTGGCGGTGTGGTACACCTTGCCGAAGGGAGACCAGTACACATCACCTTCGATGGCAGTGGTTGCCGCATCCAGATCTTCCTTGGAAACGGGGTTAAAATCGTAGCTGGCCACGCCGGCGATCAGCAGGGCAACGACAGCAGCGATGATGGCGATGGTCTTGGTCTTTTTATCGGCCTTCTTATCGGTAAGGGCGATGATAATGAAGGGGATAAAAGCAAAGGCAGCCACGATAACGCCCATGTTATTCCACAGCCAGAACTTGAACTTGTTCTTCTTGCTGGCGGGCTTGATGCGGTTGGCCTTCTTCCACAGCAGGCTGCCCACCACAACGCAGATCAGATCCAGCACCAGGGCAATGATCAGCTGAGCGGTAACGGGGAGGAAGGTGAGGTTGATGTTGCCGGTGAACACCAGAATGGCCAGCACTTCGAAAGCAATGGCGGCCACCCACAGGATCGCAGCGCCGATACGCAGGCCGGTGGCATTGCCCACAGGAGCAGCTTTCTTAACCACGCGGGCACGGGAAGTTTCCTTCACTTCCTGACCATCGGAGGCGGAGACGATGCGCTTGGTTTTCTTTTCAGACATAACAAAATCTCCTTTTGTGTATTTGTATGTTTCCATTATATCAAATTATTCCGTTCAGGCAAGCATTTTCTTTGATAATCATCATTTCTGACAAGTTTCCGGGCTATTTTCCTGCCCGCTTTGTCAATTTTGTATTTTTTGTGGGAAGATGTGCATTTTCCTTGCAATGGAAGGGCGCATTGTGCTATAATGCACAATGTATGCAAATGACTATTAGGGGGTAATTGTCTTGAAATTCCACGATCTGGACAGCAAGCCGAATTTTTCCCAAATTCAGCCCGAAGTGCTGAAATTCTGGGAGGAAAACCATATTTTTGAAAAATCCCTGAAAGATAAAAAGGGCGAAACCGTCTTCTACGACGGCCCTCCCTTCCCCACCGGCAAGCCCCATCACGGCACAGTGCTGGTTTCCTTCATCAAGGATATGATCGCCCGGTACTGGACCATGCGTGGCACTTCCGTTCCCCGTGTGTGGGGCTGGGACTGCCATGGCCTGCCCATTGAAAACCTGGCCGAAAAGACCCTGGGCATCGAAGACAAATCCGTCATCGAAAAATCCACCTCCCATCAGGCGGCGGACGAATGCACCTGCCATCATGAAGAAGGCTGCGAATGCCATCACAACCATCTGTGGCTGGATGCCATCGACAAGGCCGAAGAAGAAGCTGCCCGCGAAGAATGGAGCCGTCAGATGCACGTGGGCATGGCCGCCTTCAACGACGAATGCCATAAGATCGTTTCCGCCAACAATGATTCCTGGCGCGAATACGTCACCGAAATGGCCCGCTGGGTGGACTATGATAACGCCTACAAAACCATGAACCCCTCCTTTATGGAAAGCGTCATGTGGGCCTTCAAAACCTGCTATGACAAGGGGTATATTTACCGTGACTTCCGTGTCACCCCCTACTGCACCCATTGCGAAACTTCCCTTTCTATTTCCGACACCCGTGAAAGCGACTCCACCCGCCCCCGGCAGGACCGCTGGATCATCGGCAAGTTCCGCTCCACTTCCGAAGCCAATGTGAACGGCAAGCCCGTTTCTTACCTGGCCTGGACCACCACCCCCTGGACCCTGCCCAGCAACCTGTGCCTGGCCGTGGGTGAAAAGCTGACCTATGCCTATGTGGACGTGGGTGAAGAAATTTATGTGGCCTGCAAGAACATCCTTGGCAAGTTCAAGAATATCTTCGGTGCCGATCCCGTCATCGTGAAGGAAGTTTCCGGTGCGGATCTGGTGGGCAACACCTACGAACCCATCTTCCCCTACTTTGCCGATATGAAGGAAAAGGGCGCTTTCGTCATTGTCACTGCCGATTATGTGGACGACAGCGAAGGTGTTGGCATTGTGCACACCGCTCCTGCCTTTGGTGAAGACGACTATTGGACCTGCAAAAAGCATGGCATTCCCATGGTGAACCCTGTGGACGCCAAGGGTCACTTCACCCAGGAAATCACCGATTTCTACGAAGAAGGCCTGGAAAAGACCGTTATCGAAATGAACCCCGTCATCATCCGCTTCCTGTACGAACAGAACAAAGCGGTGGCCGACGGCACCATCGAACATAACTATCCCCACTGCTGGCGCTGCAAGCGGCCCCTGATCTACAAGGCCATGGATGCCTGGTATTTCAACATCGACATGCTGAAGGACCGGCTGATCGAAACAAACGAACAGATCAACTGGATCCCCGAAACCGTCAAGCACGGCCGTTTCGGCCAGTGGCTGCAGAATGCCCGTGACTGGAACATTTCCCGTAACCGCTATTGGTCCACCCCCATCCCCATCTGGGAATGCGAATGCTGCGGCAAGCGGGTGGTGCTGGGCAGTGTGGCCGAAATCGAAGAAAAGAGCGGCATTCACCTGACCGACCTGCACCGCCAGTATATGGACCTGGTCACCTTCCCCTGCGAATGCGGCCACACCATGCGCCGTGTGCCCGAAGTGCTGGACTGCTGGTTTGAAAGCGGCTCCGTCACCTTCGCCCAGAAGCACTATCCCTTTGAAAACAAGGATTGGTTTGAAACCCACTTCCCCTGCGATTTCATTGTGGAATACACCGGCCAGATCCGCTGCTGGTTCTACTATATGCACGTGATGGCCGTGGCCCTGTTTGACCGGCCCGCTTTCAAAAACTGCATCGTCCACGGCACCCTGCTTGCCAAGGACGGCAAAAAGTTCTCCAAGTCCTCCAAGAACTATACTGACCCCATGGAGCTGATGCACCGGTTCGGTACCGACGCTTTCCGCCTGTACCTGTACCAGAGCAACGCCATGCTGCTGGGCGACCTTCGCTTTGACGAAAGCGGCATTGCCGATGCCTATCAGCAGCTGATCGCCCCCCTGTGGAGCGCCTGCAACTTCTTCATCTCCTATGCCAATGTGGACGATTATCAGGGCGATGTGAATAAGCTGCCCGTCAGCGATAACCAGCTGGACAAGTGGATGCTGGCCAAGCTCTATGAAACAGAAAAGCAGATCACTGCTGCCATGGACGCCTATCAGGTGGATCAGTTCGTCACGCCCCTCATTTCCCTGGTGGACGGGCTCACCAATTGGTTCATCCGCCGTTCCCGCCGCCGTTTCTGGGGCAGCGGCATGGATGCCGACAAGCAGGCCGCCTATGACACCCTGTACTACGTGCTGGTGAACACCATCCGTCTGTACGCCCCCGTGGCCCCCATCATGGCGGAACACCTCTACCGCATCCTCACCGGCGAAGAATCCGTTCATCTGGCCGATTGGCCCCAGATCGCCGAAGAGTATAAGGACGAACAGTTGCTGCAGCAGGTGGCCCTTGTGATGGATATCATCACCCTGGCCCGCTCCATCCGCAGCAAAAACAACATCAAAAACCGTCAACCTCTGCCCCTGCTTCAGGTGGCCCTCAACGATAAGGCCCAGAACCAGGTGGTGGAAGACTTCAGCGCCATCATCGCAGAAGAGCTGAACGTAAAGAAGCTGGAAGTGATGGACGATGTGGAAAAGATCGCCACCGTCAAGTACGCGCCCTTCTTCGATGCCATCCGCGCCAAGTATCCCACCCAGATTCCGCTGATCATCAAGGCCATCAAGTCCAACCAGTTCAAGGTGGAAGGCGATAAGGCCCTGCTGAATATTAACGGCGAATATCAGGCCTTTGACAGCGACGTGCTGCTTGTCACCTACGCCGCAAAGAGCGGCATGCATGTGGCCGGCGATAAGGGCGTGGTGGTTTCTCTGGATATGACGGTGACGGAAGAGCTGCGCCGGGAAGGCCTGGCCCGGGATATCGTCCGCCGCATTCAGGATGCCCGCAAGCAGCTGGGCTGCGAAATCACCGACCGCATCTCCATCGCCGTTGCCTCCGGTAGCCTCCCCGAAGGCTGGCAGGAATACATCTGCGGCGAAACGCTGAGCCAGATGGCCGAAATTGAAAACGAAGATATGCTCATCGATCTCTTCGAGGGTGAAGAAGCGGTGGCCATCAAGGTTAAAAAATAAGTAAACAAAAGGCGTCTTCCCAATGCGGAAGGCGCCTTTTTACAGGAGTAACCTATGAAATACCTGAACGCCTACACCTGGGGCCATGGTTCTCCCCGGGGGTTTACAAAAAAAAGCGATGCCTGGAAGCACTCCATGGATGAAATGATCCTTTCCTCCGGCTGCGACACGCTGCTTTTGCCCGTGGCTGCCCGGCAGGACCATGCCTTTTCCACTCAGGTGGATTTTGAAACCGACGATGTGATGAGCATGGAGGATGCGGAGACGGTGTGCGCCTATGCCCGTGAAAAGGGCCTGAAAATCATCATCAAGGCCATGGTCAACTGCCGGGACGGCTATTGGCGGGCCTACATCCGCTTCTTTGATACCTTTGTCCCCACGGAACCCACCTGGGCCGAATGGTTCCACAGCTACACCGCTTTCACCACGGAGCTGGCAAAGCTTGCCGAAAAGGTGCAGGCCGAGCTTTTCTGCGTGGGCTGCGAAATGGTGGGCACTGATCACCGGGCTGATGAATGGCGGGCACTGATAAAAGAAGCCCGAAAGCATTACCACGGCCCCATCACCTACAACTGCGATAAATTCCAGGAAGACCATGTGACCTGGTGGGATGCGGTGGACGTCATTTCCTCCTCCGGCTACTATCCCATCGACCAACTGGATTTCCACTTTGACCGCATCCGGGCCGTTTCCGAAAAATTCCGTCGGCCCTTTATGTTCATGGAATGCGGCTGCCCAAGCCGCAACGGCAGCCAGTACGTGCCTAACAACTGGAATTTCGGCGGTGAACTTTCCCAGGAAGCCCAGCGGCTTTGGTTCGATGCGTTCTGCCAGTGCCTTATGAAAAACGAATGGGTTCGGGGCAACGGCTGGTGGGACTGGAGTGCCATGCGCCTCTATCCCCCGGAAAAAGCCTTGGAAAACAACGGCTATTGCACCTACAAAAAGCCCAGCGAGCAGGTGCTGCTCTCCTTCAGTGCCCAGATTTCCCAGCGGGAAGAAAAATAAACACAAAAAATACAAAATGTCCCATGCCCTATCGGCAGGGGACATTTTTTTGTCTGTTTCAGTTATACACCCGCTGTTGCCCGTTCGTTCGAAAAAGAGCGTTTTTTTACAATACCATCAGCTCCTCAAGCGACATCACACGCATCCCGCCTGCCAGCTCGCCATATCCGCAAACAGCACCGTCAGGTTTGTTCCGAACCACGGCAAGCGTTGCAGGATGCACCACCAGCATGGGGTGCAGCTTTTTCTTTTTCTCCTCTGGTATATGATATATTTTGCTGCGGAAAGCAAATCTCACCTGTAATTGCAGCGACAGCAATCTTTGAAAATACCAATCGCCGTTTTCTTTAATAACCAACACCGATTTCCGCCAGGGCGTTCCTACCAGTTTCAACGCTATGGTCTCTTCATTTTTTTCAATACAGCCATCCCAATCTTCCCTGCTCATTTTGCCAAGATACCAGAACGCCCCGGATGTATGCATGTACCAGGAACGGCTTTCACACAACGTTTTTATCTTTCTGGCGCAACGGACACGTTGATACACAAACTTCAGCCAGAAAACAGCAAAAACAATTGCCATTGCCCCTAAAACATATACAATCAGCATTTTTCCTCCTTCAAAAAAGCAGAGCCTTTCCAAGCTCTGCTTTTTTATCATTCATCATCATCGTCATCATCCATGGGACCGTGGATATTCATCCTTGCACGGTACTGCTTGGGCGGCATGTGGCACTGGGCCAGGAAGGCACGGTGGAAGGTGCGGGGGTTGCCGTAGCCGCACAGATAGGCAATTTCGCTGATGGAATGGGTGGGATCCTGCAAAAGCAGGCATGCCCGGTCAATCCGCAGCGTATTGATATATTGACGGAAGTTGATTTTCAGCTGCTGGGAGAAAATATGGGACAGGTGAATGCGGCTGATGCCCAAGGCATGGGCCACGCTTTCCAGAGAAAGGGGTTCGGTAAAATGCTGTGAAATATAATGAAATACCTGGTAGGACAACCCCAGCTCCACATGCTTGTTCACCGGGCGCAGGGAAAGGCTGGGCAATAAATAGGACAAAAACAGATGCACATGCCCCAGCTTCAGCGTATTCTTTCGTTCTTCCGGCAGGTTCATCATCTTCCGAATCAGCACACTCAGCTCCGGATCCTTGTTCTTTCTGGACACAAGTGCGGATTTGGGCACGGTGGTGCGAAACGCATTGCAGAACTCCTGAATGATACCGGGGGTGAAAATCATCGCCAGGCCCTGGATATCCTGAGACACATAATCATAGCTGTGAGGCACGGTGGGGAAAGCAACGGCAATATCTCCGGGCATCACCCGAATTTTCTCCCCGGCAATAGTCATATCCAGGCTGCCGGCCGTGGGACACACAATTTCCACGGCGTCATGTACATGCATGGGAAAAGGATGATCGCATATCATGGCCAGAATCACATCATCCAGATTGGCATTCGGGTTTTCTTCATAAAACACCGGCGTCATCTTTTGCTACACCTCCGCTATGGTACATTGTATACATAGTGTACTCAAATGACCCGTTTCTGTAAAGCAAAAGGATATTTTTGTCCTTATTCTATTTCATGCATGCATTGTTAAATCATATTTTAATCTAATATAATTGTAGCAAATGGGAGAGATTTTCCCAAATCAGAAAAAAGAAGGAGAGACTCACATGCGTAAACTGCTCGCAGCCCTGCTGGCCGTGATCATGCTCTTCTCCATGGTGTCCATCGCCGTGGCCGAAGACCCCATCACCGTCACCGTGTTCCGTGGCGATCCCGGCGATCAGCCCACTGAAGACAACCGTATCTACAAGAAGATCGAAGAAGAATTCGGCATCAAGTTCGAAATCGAATTCCTGGCTGGCGACCTGGACGAAACTCTGGGCACCAAGATTGCCGGCGAAGACTATCCCGATCTGTTCGACGGCGGCAACTCTGCTGAAAAGCTGATCAACGCCGGCGCTCTGATCAACCTGCTGGACTACATCAGCGAAGAAAAGACCCCCAACCTCTACAATCACATCAAGGATCTGCTGCCCCAGCTGGTGAATGAAGACGGCGAACTGTTCATCATCCCCAACTACGGCATCAACTACCATGAACAGATTGTGAATGCCTGCAACGGCCCCGCTTTCTTCATTCAGAAGCAGGTTCTGGCCTGGGACAACTATCCCCAGATCAAGACCCTGGATCAGTACTTCGATCTGATCGAACGCTTCATCACTGCCAACCCCACCAATGAAAATGGTGCCAAGTACGAAGGCTTCGCCATCCTGTGCGAAGACTGGCGTCACTTCTGCCTGATCAACCCCGTGCAGCACCTGATGGGCCAGCCCAATGAAGGTGAAGTTTACATCAACCGCACCGCCGATGAAAATGGCATCTATGCCGTTGAAACCTTCAT
>JAFSBN010000088.1 GCA_017437265.1 Clostridia bacterium | reverse complement strand
ATCAGCTGCTGGCCGTATTTCTCCGCAATCTTTGCCACTTTCTGCACATGGCGCAAAAGCAGCTCCGTCCGGTTCTGATAGCCATGCTTTTTCAAGTATTTTCCAAGCCCCATGAACATGGCTTCGTCCATCCCCACGTTCACCGTGCGGCTTTCAAAGCACTCAGAACAGGTACGCAGCATATCATCAATCAGCTGATAGGTTTTTTCTTCTTCCAGCAGTAAAATATCATGACAATCGTGAACATCGTCATATACAGGCCAGCGGAAAATGGACCGCAAATGCGCCAGTGTCTGGATGCAGGGGATCAGTTCCATGCCCTTTTCTTTGGCATAGGCATCCATTTCCCTCAGTTCCGCCTGGGTATACCGGCCCCTGAGATACCCGAAATAGGGCTGTCCCTTGATTTCGTAGGTATCTTCGGTGTACAGCATCAGGCAATTGTAGCCCATCTGCGCAGTGATATCAATCCACTTTTTCACAGCATCCTTTTTCATCACTGCATTTCTGGAACAATCAATCATGGTACCAAGACGCTTGATGGCCATTCCCTTCGCCTCCCTGCCCAATCTGTTTTTTCTGTCAGATCATGTATTTCACATATTTTTCTGCATTTCTGCCCACCACGGCACCGCTGACAGGCCCGCGCAGAATTTTTTCAGCCACGTGCTTCACGTCCTCTGCCGTTACGCTTTCAATGGCCCGGATAGTATCTTCCGGGGCAATATAGCGGCCCAGCAGAATCTGGTTGTGGCCCATACTGCTCATGCGGCTGTAGGCGCTTTCAAGGCCAAGAATAAAGCCACCCTTCACATGGGCCTTGGCCTGCAGAAATTCTTTTTCCGTAATACCTTTTTCCGAAAGCAGCCGTGCTTCTTCGTCAATCTGCTGCAGCACCTTTTTCACATGCTTGGGCGATGTGGCGGCATACACGCTGAACTCACCGCATCCCGGATAATTGGAAGGCCCGGAGTACACGGAATAGGCCATGCCCCTTTCTTCCCTGATTTTCTGGAACAGGCGGGAGGCCATGCCGCCGCCAAAGATGGTGTTCATCACCGCCATGGCGTACACGTCCCTGCTGCCCATCTCCAGTCCGCGGTAGGAAAGCGCCAGGTGCACCTGCTCGGTATCTTTGTTACGGAACAGCTTTCTTTCTTCGTCCACCGCCGTGCATCCAGGGAAAGGCCCGCCCGTTGCCCCCTGCCAGCCGCCGAAGGTATCTTCCAGCAGCTGCTTCACTTTTTCCGTCTTCACATTGCCGGCAATGGCAATCACGGCGTTCTGCGGGCCATAATGCCGACCACGGAAGCGGAACAGATCGTCAGCAGTATATTTTTCAATTTTCTCTGCCGGGCCCAGAATGGTGCGTCCCAGTGGCTGTGCGCCAAATGCCGCTTCCGCCAGTACGTCAAATACCACATCTTCCGGGCTGTCTTCCACCATAGAAATCTCTTCCAGCACCACGGACCTTTCCTTATCCAGCTCCGCTTCATCAATCAGCGGACTGCACACGATATCCGAAAGAATATCCGCCGCCTTGGGCAGATCTTCATCGATCACCTTGCAGTAATAATTGGTGCACAGCTTGCTGGTGGAAGCGTTCATCATACCGCCGATCATGTCCATTTCTTCGGCAATCTGCCGTGCGGTGCGCTTCTTTGTGCCCTTGAACGCCATATGTTCCATCAGATGGGACAGCCCATTTTCTTCTTTTTCTTCCAGCATGCTGCCCGCCTTTACCCATACGCCGATGGAAGCCGAACGCAGATATGGCATCTCTTCAACCAATACCGTCAAACCGTTGCTGAGCAAAACTTTTTCCATGTCTTTACCCTTTATCATTTTTATCAAAACAGGAGGGAAACTATGTTTAGCTTCCCCCCTGCTTGTCTCATTATGCGTTTTTACTTGCGCTCGGGGCGGCCGTCACGACGGGGCGGACGGTTGCCGGCGGGGCGGGCAAAATTGGTGTTTTCGTACACGATGTCATTGCGGATCAGGTTGATGCGGCCCTGGCTGTCGATTTCGCAAACCTTCACTTCCAGTTCGTCGCCAACGTTCACCACGTCTTCCACCTTTTCCACGCGCTTGTTATCCAGCTTGGAAATGTGGATCATGCCGTCCTTGCCGCCTACCAGTTCCACAAAGGCGCCGAAGTTCATGATGCGAACCACCTTGCCGGTAAACACATCGCCCACTTCGATATCCTTGGCAATGCCCAGGATAATGGACTTGGCCTTGTCAGCAGCAGCCTGATCGGGCGTGGAAATGAACACGCGGCCATCGTCTTCGATGTCGATCTTCACGCCGGTTTCGGCAATGATCTTGTTGATCATCTTGCCGCCGGGCCCGATCACTTCGCGGATCGTTTCGGGGTTGATGGT